>JBANFR010000038.1:0-26081 GCA_037975925.1 Verrucomicrobiota bacterium | reverse complement strand
CTTTCTGGATCTGTTCCGGGCTGAGGGTTGCGAGAAAGGCTTTGGCGGCGTCGGCCATGTCCTGCTCGACGGGGTGCGCCCAGGAGGTGCTTGCAGCGCTCCAGAGGATGATGGCGGGTAGGAACCAGAGGGGTTTTTTCATGAGATGGAGGGTGAGTGGATGCAGGAGAAACTAGGGTTTGGGAAACTGCCAGAATTCATCAAAAAATCCGGCATCCTGAATTTGACCGGGCCACCACGTGTCGGGTGGGGTTTGGAGGTTGACCACAGCCCAGTCCGGCAACTTGGGGGTTTGCAGGGCGTTGGTGTAGAAGCTGCCTTGGCGGAACGTGTAACTGCTGTTGAGAACAATGTAGCGACCTGGTGACTGGGGGTTCGGGTAGATCAGAATCGGGGCATGATTGGCCGAGTTGTAGCGGGTTTTTCCGACCGTTAGGCTGGATTGGTCCCACTGGATGGGAAGCTGCGGAAGGAGTTGGGCAATCACACGATTGGAGGTCGCGTCTCCCCACAGGACGAGGTGGGCGCTTTGCATCAGTTCCGGAGTCACGGCGCGGTCTTCGATGACGCGGGGTTCGCCGCGAAAGTTGACTCGCCATTTTTCGATGGCCGTCGCCAGCTCTCCGTGGACCCACGAATCAAAGGCAGGGTGGGAGGAGCGTCCGGTGGGGGTGACAAAGACGAAGGTGTCCATGAAGGCATCGTCGATGGGGCCTTGGAGACCGTGGCGTTTTCGGAGGGCTGGCAGTCCGTCTCCCGCCGCACCCGTGGGGGTCCAGTGGCCTTGGATTTTACGAAAGTGGAGAGCGCCCTCGCTTGCGGGCACCGAGAGGGAGTCACCATCCAAGACAAAGTTCTGTGTCCCGTGGGGACGCCACGCGGTGGGGGGGGTGAGTGAGAGGCTAGTGACGCCTGAGGTGGTAATCGCAAACTTCCCACTGCCTTGGTAGGTCGCATCGACTGAGGAGGGTTTCCAGTGCGCCTCGAGCCCGGTAACTTCGACCCAGTCGAGCTTCGGGTAACGGAGGGTAAACGTTGCCAAACGGACGCGCTCGGGGGCTTGAGGCCGGCCCTTTTCTGCCGCTTCGTCCACCAGGCGATTCAGCTCCGGGAGTGTATCCCGATGGTAGCTGTGGCCCGTTTTGGGGCCGATGAGGTGAGGAATTTGAACGCCAAGTTTCGCGACGGAGGCGATCACCATGTCGGCCGCTTGTTTTTGAGGGTCAATTTCACCCGAGTAGGCGATCACCGGGCGATTGGTCAGGTTGGCTGCGTAGCCGGGAACGTCGTACAGGCTCCAGAGCATCTGCTCCCACCAGGGCGGCGGTTCTTTGCCTGCGGCGAATACTTTGGCGTATTGGGCCGTTTCTGCAAATCCCGCCCCTGGAGCGATCACTGCCCATGAGCCTGCATGGTGCGCTCCCAGATGCCAGCTCCCGGCCCCTCCCATGGAAAACCCGCGGAGAGCCACGTGGTCACGGCTGATTTGGTATTGTCGGATCGCGTCTTCCGTGGCCTCGAGTACGTCGGTTTCGCCGGCAAATTTGTAGGCGTTACAGAAGCGGCCGTAGGGGTGGAGGACGACCGTCTTGGGCGGGGTGAACATGCCCTTGCTCCGGAGACGTTCTGAGACAAAAGCCAGCTCGGTGAGTTTATCGCTTCGCCCATGGAGCCAGACATCCATGCGGCCGCCGGATGCTGGGCGATCCTCGGGTACAAAGACGCCGTAGGGCTGAACTGAGCCGTCAATTTTCGAGCGGTAACCCCGGACGACAGGCCCTGTGGCGGTAGTCCACGGTGTGGCCCCGGAGCGGAGTGCTTCGAGGCGATTGCGCCCTTCGAGGAGAATCTGACGGGCGGAGGCCACTTGCTTCAGGTCATAAAACTCATCCAGAGACACCGCCCAGCTGACTGCTTTGGAGAAAACTTCCACGTCCACCAAGCGCTCCTGGAGGTGGGTCGGGAGGGCGCCCGGCTTCGCCAACGATTCAATCTCCGACTGGAGTTGGGCGGCTCCCGCAGCGAGTTCTTCACGATCTGGAGAGGGAATCGGGATGCCTTTTGGCGGGCTTTTCAGAGGGGTGAGTTGCTGGGCCGTCGCGGAGAGGGAAAGGGCGACACAGATCGAGGTCGTGAGCGGGAAACGCATAGGGTGAGAAATCGCCAGGTGGGAGGCTTCGAAATTCTGTAGGGGAATCTCCGGCGTTCTTTCACGATATTCTGGCCCTCTCCAGAGGCAATCGGTCGCTGGGAGGAGGACTCAGGACCGTTTCCAGGGGTGCACCGGGGTGGGTGGGGTCGCTGTGTGGTTACTCACAATGACCTCCGCCGGGTTCCAATCTTGGGTCTGGTACGGCTTCGCCCGAAAATAATGGGTCCGGACGTCCCGGAGTGAGGGAGGATTCCGACGGTTTCGCAAAAAAGAGAGGGGCGTCTCACGCTCCTTTCACAAGGAGGGAGACACCCCGTTGGAACTGAAGGGGAGCGCTCGTTCTTGAGGTGGCGGAATGTCGCCCTAGCGCTTGGGAGCCGCCTGAGCGGTCAATGCGGCTTGGGCGCCGGCGAGGAGTTCGAGTTCATGGATGGACCAAAAGCTCCCCTTGCTTTCACCGGTTTGGGTGATGCGGATCACCCGGGCCTTTGCCGTGGGAAAACGAATTTCGGTGAGCGCCCCCTTGCCTTCCCCTTGAGCGACCGGTGCGCTCCACTGAATCCCATCCGCGGACAGCTCCACGGTAAACTGTCTGGGAAAATCGCCTCCCGAAGAACCAGCGTCCAAGATCACGCCGGACACTTCCGTTTCCTGCGGCAACTCGATTTTCAGCCACATCCCCGGCGCCTGGGATTTGCGCGTGTCGTAACGGGTCGCCGGGTCTCCGTCGACGGCTTTTGAGAGCGCGTCGGGGTTGTGACTCGCATGAAGTTTCCAGAGGGAGCGGTTTGCGACCTTGGGAGGGCCAAACTGGTCGAGTTCTGGGACGGTGAAAGGTGTGGCGCGGTCCTTGAGGCGGCTGCGGATGGCGGCCACTTCTTTCGGCGTTACGGCCGGTGCCTTGTTCCCGAAGCTGTTGCGGACGTAGGAGGCGACAGCGGCGATCCATTCATCGTTGTTGCTCTCCATGGAGACCATTTGAGCATCGTAGGCCTTGCCGCCCACGGGGCCGGCGAGTCCCTTCAGGAGCACGGCGATAAGGGCGTCCTTCGGCCCGATGACCGTTTTGGAGCCGGCAAGGGGCGGGGCCAGCGTGATATCCGGTTTGCCCTCGACTGGTGTGCCTCGGCCATCGGGGTTGTGGCAGGTGAAACAGAGTTCATTAAAAATCTCGTTTCCTTTCGTGAGGAGGGCTTTTTCAGGTGGGGTAAACTCCTTGCCCCAAGTGCGTTTCGGGGAGAGCATTTGCATTGCAATTTCGCGGAGCGCGGGGTGGCCCGTGGCCCCGGTGAGGCTGGACTGTACGAGGGGTTTCGCTGCGGTGGAGTCCACTAATCTGGCAGAGCACAGGGCCTGCAAAGCCACTGACCCATCGGGATCTTTGGCGAGCGCAAACATGTCTTCGAGGAAGGAGGCGTCGCCCGCTTTGACCAGTCTTTCGCTGACTCGCAATGCGGTAGCGCGGACCTGCGGATCAGAGTCCTTGAGTTTTTTACGCACCAGGGAGGCATCCGCCGCGTCCAAGCCCTCAAGGGTCCACAGCGCGTGAATTCGGGTCAGCGGAGCTGGCGCATTTTCGGCGAGCTGGGCGAGAGCGGGGATCACGGAACGGTCCTGGCGGAGCACGAGGAGTTTTTGTGCGGAGTCACGCCACCAACCGTTGGGGTGTCCGAGCGCGGCCACGAGTTCCTTTGCCGTGGCGTCATACAGCTTGGGCTGCGGCCCGGGCTGGAAATCCTCGTGAACCAGCCGCCAGATCCGTCCTTTGCTGACTTGCTGGTCCAAGGCGTACTGCTTGACCACCTTCCGGAGATAGCTGCCCTCCTTGACCCAATTGCCCTCCTGGATGATTCCCCGGTACATATCCACCAAATAGAGAGTCCCGTCCGGAGCGGTATTCATGTTCACGACACGGGAAAGCGGGTCGGTGGACCGGATGAACTCCGACTTCTCGTACGCGTTGCGGAGGTAGGTCAGACCGTCCTTGGTTTCCGCCTTGGTCCGCCGGATCAATCGACCGACGGGTTCCGAGAACAACAAGTCGCCGCGCAGGTCGGCGGGGAGACGGTCGCCGCGAAACACCTCCGCTCCGCAAGTGGCGGTGAAGTGGTTCAGGGTCTTGTCCTCGGCCCGGAAGCGTTTGTCGCCCCCCTGGACATCGGCGATTCCCACGAGGGGCCACACCTCCTTGTAGCCGTCGGCGAACTGGTTTTTCAGATTAAAGCCCCCGTAGAGGACGTGTGTTTGAAAGTTAAGCGGCCCGAGCTCTCCCCCAGCGTTGACGATCCAAGGCTTCCCAAAGTCGTCCTGGGTGAGCCCCCACTGACCACCGTTGGCCGCGATGGGTTCCTTGAGTGGCGGTTTGCCCGGCTGCCAGCGCAAACGCCAGTTGTTGTAGGTCATGTACATCCAGTTATCGAGGGCCCAAATCAGGCCGCTCTGCTGGTGCTCCATGTTTCCGCCCCGCGGCCCGCCTTCAAACCAGAGCGTTTTTTCGTCCGCCACACCGTCACCATTGGTGTCCTTGTAAAGGTAGATGTCCTGGGTGTCGGTTTCGTTGATGAGGAGTTCTCCCTGCCCCAGCGGGAGGATCATGCGAGGAAGGAGCAGCTTGTCCGCAAACACCGTGTGCTTGTCGAAGCGGCCGTCCCCCTTGCTTGACCAATGGAGCGAAACCCGACTGGTGGGAGCGTGCTCGTTGGTCCCGTCGACGTCCTGCATGTAGGTGCGCATTTCCGCGACGAACATGCGGCCATTGGCATCGAATGCCGCTGCCACCGGCTCCTGGATGTGTGGTTCCGCCAGGACAACCTCCATGCGATAGCCCTTTGGGAGACGGAAGGTTTTGAGGGTTTCCTCAGGAGACAGGGCCACGACTGGGGTTACTGCCGCGGAGTCCTGCGCAGCGGGAGGAGGCGTCTGGGGGGCGTCGGCCGCGTGCACGGAAGTCGACAAGGCGAGCGCCAGGGCAAATTGCTTTTTCAGTTTCATGGGGAGCAGGAAGTTGGGGAGAAGCATCCGGTTGGATGCCGCGATGACTGGTGTTGCTTATACTAAAATCTCGCGGGGAAGGGGAGCATTAGGAGCGGTTTGAAGGGAATAGTGTTAAAAACGGCTCAATCCGAACCCTGCTCGGGAGTCCGCTTGATTCCCTGCCAGCCGTGAACCGAAAACGGGGGATGCCTGATTTTCCATCCATCCATGACACCCTGCCCCCCCAGGGATCTCCCTCGGACTGGGACAGGGCCCATGTGTGGCATCCTTTTACACCGATGGAGGAGTGGTGCGCCGGGGAGCCGCTGGTACTGGATGCAGGGGAGGGGGCCAAAGTGCGGGACAGTAAGGGGCGTTGGTACATCGATGGGAACGCCTCGATTTGGACCAACATCCACGGGCATCGGCATCCGCGACTGGATGCGGCGCTTCAGCGGCAGCTTGGGAAGGTGGCGCACACGTCGTTTTTGGGGTTTACCAATCCTGTCGCCGCCCAGCTGTGCGCCGAGTTGGTCGCGCTATGGCCCGCTGGAACGCTCACACGGGTGTTTTTATCTGATGACGGTTCGACGGCCGTCGAAGTGGCTCTGAAAATGGCCGCGCAATTTTGGCAACAGACCGGTCAGCCCGAGCGGCGGCGCTTCGTGGCCTTCCGGGGCGCTTACCACGGCGACACGATGGGCGCCTCGAGTTTGGGGGGAATCCCCCTCTTTCACGAACGCTTCGCAGCGTGGCAATTTCCGGTCACGCATGTGGATTCCCTGGAGGGGCTTTCCCGACTCGATTCCTCCACGCTGGCGGCGGTGGTGATTGAGCCTTTGGTTCAGGGCGCCAACCAAATTCGGCTCTGGCCTCCGGGGCTTTTGGCTGAGCTCCGCCAATGGTGTGACCAAACCGGAGTCCTTTTGATTGCGGATGAAGTCATGACGGGCTTCGGGCGGACGGGCAGGCTCTTTGCGTGCGAGTGGGAGGAGGTAGTTCCGGACTTTGTTGCTTTGGCCAAGGGGCTCACTGGCGGCTACATGCCTCTCGCGGCAACGCTCACTCACGACCGGGTTTTTCAGGCGTTTCTGGGGCCTGCCGAGCGGACGCTTTTTTATGGTCACTCCTATGCGGGCCATGCGTTGGGGTGTGCCGTCGCTCTCGAGAACCTGGCCATTTTTCGAGAGGAGCGTGTCTTGGAAAAGCTCCAGGCGAAAATTGAGAGGTTGGGTGTGCTTCTCCGCAGGGAACTTGCGACTCTCCCCTGGGTGAGGGAAATCAGGCAGTGCGGTTTCCTGGCCGGAATCGAAATGGGCCAGGAGGGCGGCGAGGCTTTTTCTCCCGAGCTCTCCATGGGAAAAAAAGTGTGTCTAGCTGCGCGTCAATTCGGGCTGCTGACCCGACCCATCCGCGACACGCTTGTACTCATGCCTCCGTATTGCATTACCGATGCGGAGTTGGAGGAGGCAGTGGTTGCCCTTGCGTGCGCCGTGCGTCTGTGTGCGGCCCATTGAGTGGCGAGGAGGGCTCTAGAGAGCGGGGGTGGCGTATTCTCCTGGGCAAAGAACGAATACGTCTTGTTGGGTTTCCGAACCAAAGTGGAGTCGTTTTGCAAAGAGCCGACTGGCGGGAAAACCGCTTCCGCGACAAGGATAGGGAATGCCAATCTACGAATACGAACCCTGTAGCGGGGAATGCCGGATCTGTAAGGGAGGCTTTACCTTAAATCGGCCGGTTTCCGCTCCCCCTCTTGAAAAGTGTCCCCTGTGTCGAAAACCGGTCCGGAAGCTCATCAGCGGGTTTTCCGCGCCCAAAATTCTCAAGCCCCTTTCGGTCTCCGATGCGAAGAGCGCCGGCTTCAGCGTCTGGAAACGCGTGGGCAAAGGGGAATACGAACGCCAGTGAATTTGTCCAGTGATCGAAGCGTATGAATGAAACCCCTCGAATCGCAACGGAAGTCCAGGTGATGTTTTTTGACACGGACTGCGCTGCCGTCGTGCACAACATTGCCTATCTGCGCTTTATCGAAACTGCGCGTACCCTGTTGGCCGAGCAGATGGGCCTGGGACTGCGGGAAATGGCTTCCACCGGTCTCTTCCCCGTGGTGGCGAGGACAGAGGTGGACTACAAAAAACCCGCCGCTCTTGGGGACAAACTTCGGATCGACGGTTGGCTGGAATCCCTGGACCGGACTCGTTTCTGGTGCGGATTCGAGGTGGTTCGTCTGGGCGATGGACAGCGGATTGTCACCGCGCGGCAAATGCTTGCGATGGTTCAAATGCCCGCCGGGCGGCCTGTGCGGTTGCCGGCGCAATGGCAGGAGAAGTATTCCCACCTGGTGCGGTCCAAGTAGGGGGTGGCCTTTATTTGGCGACCTCCGTCACCGAGCCCGGATTGGTTCTTCCCTCAATTTTCCAGACCGCCGGTGTCCCTTGGACCTGTTTTTCAAGCCACGCCAAACCGGCGCCAAGCACACTCTCGTGCCCCCCTTGAAACACGGTGATCCGCGTTTGCGCGGAGACTTTCCGGAAGAGAACCGCGCGGTCCGAGTATAGCGGGTCATTCCCGGAAAATTGGAGCGCTGCGGGAACGGTAGCGGTGCGCGTCATGCTCTCGATGTCAGCTTCCGCAATCCGGTCCGCCGGGTTGGCGATGGCGTTGAACGCATTCAGCGAGTGGTCAATAGGGACGCTTCCCTTGTGCCCATCCAAAATTCCAGTGTTGAGGTCCATGGGGACGTTTACGGCTCCAGCGAACCAGTGGGAGGCGGAGCGTTTTCGGAATTCCTCATCCACCTCCGGGCTGGAACCTGGAGCGCCTCCGCAGGCGGATTCCAGCATTTTGCCGTAGGTGGCGCCCTTGTGCTTGGCGTGCCATTGGCGGAGGTCAAAAATCCCGCACCATTGCGACACTCCCGCCCAGAGTTCGGGCATGCGTCCGGCAAGCAGCATGGCGGCATATCCCCCTCCAGAGCAGCCGATGAGATAAATTCTGCGGGGGTCGACTTGGGCTTTTTGTTGGGCCCACGTGACAAGGCTCCGGATGTCCTCAATGACCAATTCGGATCCGCACGCCTGCGGAGTTCGGTTCGGGCCGCGAAAGTCGGGATGCGCAAAGACCCATCCCTTTTGAATGCACCACGCCGCGTAGCCCGGTTCGGGCTGTTTGTAGTTGCCTCCCCACGTGTGTAATGCGACGAGCAGGGGCGCCGGCTTTCCTCCGGCCGGGTCGTAAAACAG
The DNA here is from genome assembly GCA_037975925.1 of Verrucomicrobiota bacterium. Taxonomy (GTDB): domain Bacteria; phylum Verrucomicrobiota; class Verrucomicrobiia; order Chthoniobacterales; family Chthoniobacteraceae; genus Chth-196. The sequence goes on along the minus strand of JBANFR010000038.1, from coordinate 17,714 downwards.
GGTAGGCTGCATGGAGCCGTCCGCACCGCTCAGATAACTTTCCTCCCGAATCTCAGGCTGCCAGCCCGGAATGGGTCCCGCCCACGTGTGGGGTGCGAGCAGAGAGAACGAGAGGATCGCCGCGGCGTAGAGAGGGCTGAGGCCCGAGAGAGTTGGCTTCATCGGAGGGGATTAGCTTCGTAAGCACCAAGACGATCACTTCCACGACGGTTCATTGGCAGGGCTTTTCCAATCAGCGGTTTGTGGCCGACAAACCGACCTCACCCCCGGGTGAGCGACTCTACTTGGCCTCTTTGATCAACAAATCAATCAGTGGCTTTGGGTCCGGAAGTCCATGAGGGTGGTGGTCGCCGCCCTCTTTGGGGAACAGTTGCAATCGGCCGCCGCTTTTTTCCCAAAACCGCACGATCACCCCGGCATTGTCCTCGTAAGGGACCACGGTGTCGGCGGTTCCATGGACCGAGATGAGAAAGACACCCGCCTTCACCGCTGCTTCCATCCCCTCAGCTGGGCGGAGGGATTTGGAGAGGGCCTCCTCGTCACTCTCGAAATGGAAGACGCCTTTGTACATTTCCCAGTCCTTTGGGCTTCCCTTGCCCTTGGCTTGGAGTTGGCGGCCCGCTGGCCAGGACCGAGTGTCGCAGACCCCGTTGTCCAAGTAGAGCACACTGACTCGGTCGGGGTGGAGGCGGGTCCAAGCATTGATGTAAAGGCCGCCTCGAGAGATGCCGATCAGAGCCGGTTTCGAGGAGAGGGACCTTTTGTCATGCAACTCCGAATAGAGCTTTTCCCAGACCCGCATGGCTTGCGGGGAGCCGAACTGATTGCTGAGGCGCACGTAGGCAACGTGCCACCCCTTTTCGACGAGGCCGTCTTCGAGGGAACGCAGGTGTCCGCCAAATTCGCCCACCCATAACCAGGGCTTTCCGGGGGCGGTTTGTTCAGGAACCTTGAGCGTGACTGGTGCGCCGTCGATTTCAAATTTTTCGACGTTCGCAGCGTATGCGAAGCCGCTGGAGATGAGGGAGAGGAGGAGGGAAAGTGAGCGCAGTTTCATGGGGGGCAGGTAGATCGAGAACCGAGTCGCCGACACAATGCACGAGCTGGAGTGCCTGTTTGAGTCCAAAATTTCATCTTGGAATCCCGCCCCTCTCCCGATCGGTGGCGAATCCGGGGAAACGGAGGTGCCGGAGGGTGGAATAAAGGCCGGGTTGCACCGGCATGGATTGGATGTGGCATTTTCCGCCTGCATGGACGGCGGTCTGAAATAGATGTTTGTTCGGATGTTCCGGCGTGGTGCAATGGGGACGCATGAAAGAGGGTGTTGAGCAGATCTCCCTATCCCACGGGCAGTCTTTCCGATTGCTCTATTGGAAACGGAGTCTGAGTGAGGTGGAAGTGGTTCATGGGGCGCGACGTGTTGAGAAAATTCGGGGGGAGGGAGCCCACTGGCACTACCACCGTGCGATGGAGTTAACTCTTTTTCACTCGGGTAGCGGAACCCGCTTCGTGGGCGATCACATCGGTGCGTTCACTTCAGGAGATTTGGTTCTCCTCGGGGAGCGGCTTCCTCATTGCTGGCACGCATCCGGCGACTCCTCGGGATACTCAGTTCAGTGGGATTTTTCGGCGGGCCACCCCATTTGGGGTCTGCCGGAGGCGGCTGCCTTGGCTTCGCTGAGAACGCGGGCGTCTCTAGGGAGGTGGATTGTTGGGAACACGGCGGAGCAGGTGCGCGGTATTCTTTCCCAAATGATTGAGGCCCCCGCCCTCGAGCGGCTGGGGTTGCTATTTCAGATCTTTGCTCGCTTGCAGGCGATGTCGGAGGAGGATGCGCCAACGCTCTCTGGAAGAACCTTCGAACTCACCTCTGCCTCAACGCACCAAGATTCGATGGCTGAGGCGGTGCTTTATTTGGTGTCTCATTTTCGAGAAGAAGTTCGACTTGAGGATCTTTTGAAGCGTGTGGGGATGAGTAAAACCACCTTTTCACGACAGTTCCGGTTACACGCGGGGCGAACCTTCCAAGAGTTCCTTCTCAGTCTCCGGTTGCAGGCCGCCCTTGGGGAGTTGCTCCACTCCCGAGATCCGATCACGGAAATCGCGATGCGATCAGGCTTCAGCCACATCGCATTCTTTAATCGCGCTTTTCGAGGTGCTTATGGTTGTAGTCCGAGCCAGATGCGCAAAAATCCCGAGGCCTATGCAGCGGGTCAGATTCTCGCTGGCTGATGCCGAAGAGGGCTTGAACGGCTGAAACGGGCGGATTCAGTTTCTTAATTGGTTGACTTCAACTTGCGTGGCTCAGTAACTTCACCCTCCCTTTTTACAGGAAGACTCATGGCTACGTATTCAGCGAAAGATAAAGAAGTGCAGCGCCGTTGGTGGGTGATCGATGCCGCCGACCAAGTTTTGGGACGCGTGGCCGTGAAGGCTGCCAACCTGCTCCGCGGTAAGGAAAAAGCAATTTTTACCCCCCACGTCGACACGGGCGACTACGTCGTGGTGATCAACGCTGACAAAGTGCGGGTCACCGGGAAGAAGGAGACCGCAAAAACCTACATGTCCTTCTCAGGTTACGTCGGTGGCCACAAGAGCGAGTCTTTCCGCCAACGTCGTGCCCGCCGCCCTGAGCTTTTGATCGAAGGTGCTGTGAAAGGGATGATCCCTCACAACCGCCTCGGTCGTTCAATGATCACGAAATTGAAGGTATACAAGGGTTCCGAGCATCCCCACGCCGCCCAGAGTCCCGTGTCTGTCACTCACATCCAATAGTTTTATTATGGCGACTCAGGCTCCAGAATACGTAGCAGTCGGAAGGCGCAAAACCGCCGTGGCGCGGGTGCGAATCACTCCAGGAACCGGTAAGATCGTAGTGAACGGCCGTTCCTTCGAGGACTACTTCAAGACTCAGGCACTTCAAAACACGGTCCTCAGCGCTTTTGAGGTCGTCAAGCTTCTGAATCAGTTTGATGTCAAGGTGAACGCCAACGGGGGTGGATTGAACGGGCAGGCGGGTGCGCTTCGTCTGGCGGTCTCAAGGGCCTTGATTGACAGCAACCCCGAATTGAGAGCGCCGCTGAAGGCTGAGGGTTTCCTTCGCCGTGACCCGCGGATGAAGGAGCGGAAGAAGCCGGGCCAGCCCGGAGCCCGCAAGCGCTTCCAGTTCTCCAAGCGCTAGACCTTCTCACGAGTTTCATTTTTCGAACGCGTCGCCGGATTTATCCTGCGACGCGTTTGTTTTTTGTGTATACGCCTCCCCCTCTTGGCGCGCGTTTTTCTCGGTGCGCCTCTTCTCCCGTATGCTCCGTCCGCATTTGTCCCCGACTCACCCTCGTTTTGCACGCCTCGACGTCGTGCTGCCTATTCGCCTGATGCGTTGTTTTCCTGGTCTGACCCGGTGCGTGGCCTCCTTGACCCTCCTTTGTTTTGTCCTCTCCGCAGGACCTGCGCAGGCTCTTTCAATCCTCAAGGCAAACAACACCGATGCGCTCAGACTCCCGACCAGTTGGCAGGGTGGATTGCTCCCGGGGCCCGACGATATCGCCGTTTTTGACAGCAATTTAATCGCTTCTGGCGCACTCAACCTCACTTTGGGAGCCGACCTCACGTGGCTGGGTCTCCAAGTGAAAGCTCCTTCGGGGCGTCTGAGTCTCAGTGATCCCACGTATAGCCTTACCCTCGGTGCTGGTGGAATAGACCTTGGTGGGGCAGTGCAGGACCTCCAAATCGCCTCCGCTGTGGCGCTCGGCGCCGCACAATCGTGGAACGTCGCTCTCGGTCGCACTCTTCTGGTGTCCGGATCGATTACGGGAAATCAGGCTCTGGTCAAAACTGGAAACGGCACCCTGCGTCTCGGGGGGACGAACAATTACACCGGGGCGACCATCGTAAATTCCGGCGCACTTGTAGTGACCGATTCGAGTCAATTGGGTAGTTCCATTTCCCGGGTGGTGGTGAGTGGAAGCGCGACTTTTGGCTTCAGCGGTGCCCAACTTGTGCTCGCCGGCGGAACCTCGGGCATGTCTCTCGATCGGAATTTGTCGCTGGGCGGGCGCGGCCTTCTCAGCGGCCCGGGGGCGTCCTTGTTGACCTCGGGAGCTGTTACGATCAATGGGGCCGTCTCAGCGGCCTCCACCGGGAACGACACCCGGATCGCGATCGGCTCTGGAAACACTGTGCTCAATGGCAATCTCACCCACAGTGGCTTGTTGTACGTCTATGGGGCTGGAAATTTGATCGTCAACGGGATCGTCGGCGGAGCAACAACGGGAATTGGCCTCCTCAAGGCCGGCTCCGGTCTGGCCAGCACGCTGGTTCTGGCGAACAACCAGAACACGTTTTCCAGTGATCTCCGTATCGACAATGGGACTGTCCGCGTCGCCGATGGGGGTGCACTGGGCAGAAGCAGCGCGGCCGGGGCAATTTCTTTGGTGAATACGACGCTGGAGGTCAGGACCGACGCTCCAAACACCTTTGCTTCAAGGAATGTCAGTCTCGCCTTGGGGAACGGGACCATTCTGCTCGATAGGGCAGTCGATGGAAGTGCTATCAACCAAGAGGTGCGCTTTGGGGCATTCACCTTTGGGGCTGCGGGGCGGACACTGACTCTCAATGGCAGAAACGGGATGGGCTTCACGATTGGGGCTGTGGGCTCTAATCTCGGAGGAAACGGGGCAGGGAATGTGTCGATCGTCACGGGCTCCATCAACGGCCTCACGACCATCCACGGGGATGTCTCCATCGGTGACGGTACCGCTGGACGCAATTTCACCTTCACAGCGGCGGGTGATGCGGTCTGGAATGGTAGTGCTTTGAGCACCGGGGCCCTTCCCACGTTTACGAAGGGCGGCACGGGAAGTCTGTTGATGACAGGCATCGCTTCCTCGATCACCGGTGGACAATCGGTGACCCAAGGCGTGCTCGGCGTTTATCAAATTGGGGCGTTGTCCGGGGGCGCACTCAATGGAGTTGCCGGAGGCGCACTCAATCTCAACGGGGGAGCCTTCAATTATCTCGGAAGCAGTGGCTCGGGTGCAGGGGAATCTACCGCCAAGCTAGTCAATTTATCGTCCACCACTTCGGCTGGGATATTCCTGGCAAATCAGCGCGGGACCGCAGCATCACCTCTCGTGTTGCAGAGTAATGTTTCAGCCAGTGGGGCGGGAAGTAAAGTCCTCTATCTGGGGGGCGATAGTGCCGTTCTCAACGAATTACAGGGAGTTATTCAGAATAACGGCCCAACCAATCGGACAAGCCTCACGAAGGTAGGAGCCGGGAGTTGGCTTTACAGTCCTGTTGCCAGTAATTACGCCACCGCCTCCAGTGTTTCGACTTCTGCTGTTAGTGGCGTGAATACCAACTTGATCCCGGTAAGCAACACGAGTGGGTTGGTCATTGGGCAAACCGTGACGGGTACTGGTGTTCCATCAGGATCTGTGATCGTTGCTATTAATCCAAACTCGGGCGTTTTGATTAATAACAATATCGTGAGTGCTATTCCCTCAGGAACACTCCTCTCTTTTGGATCGGTATCGAATTTTTCGGGAACCCTGACTATTGCCGGTGGAAATTTCATTGTCCGACCGAATGCAGCAAGCGGTTCGGGTTCCGATGTGATCAATGATGCCAGCTCGCTTACCTTTGGATTGGATGCGATGAGCGGTAATGGATTTGCCGGTGGCGTCTTTGAATATCAGGGACTGGCTTCTGGGAGCAGCACGGAGTCGATGGGGCAGTTGATTGCGGCCGCGGGGGCTGGCTCCGTCAGAGTAACTCCTGGCGGGGGGGGGGCTACTATCACCTTCAGTTCCTTGGGTACGCGAAGTGCCGGTGCCACTCTGGATTTTGCGCCGGGAACCGGTGCGATCGGCTTCGGAACCACTGCCGGCGTGAACGGAATTCTGGGGGGCTACGCGACTTATCAGGGCGTTGACTGGGTCAACTCGGGAGTTAATGCGACGCGGTATACCGGATATACTTCCTTTGGTGCTTCAGGGGGTATCTCGACTTTCAATTACCTTTCTACCGGTGACGTCGCCACGATTGGCGCGCAATCGCTCAACTCGCTCAAATTACAGGGTTCTCAAACCGTTACTCTCGGCGGAGTCTTGAGTCTGACATCCGGGGGGCTCTTATTTGACAACTCGTTCGGGGCGGCTCGGATTCGGAATGACGGCGTTGCGACATCCACCTTGGGGGCAGCCAACGCAGAGCTCATCGTCATTACAAACGGTACAAACCTCACCAATGCCCTGACGATCGATGCTCGAATCGGGAGCGGTGCTGCATCCCTCACAAAGGCGGGAACGGGCCTCCTGGTTTTGACCGGGGACAGCAACTATACGGGTAACACCACGATTAACGAAGGAACCCTTCGTCTTTCCGGCACTGGAGTCACCCTCGGTGCGATTACGGCAGCCGCGAACACGACGACACTGCGGCAAGGTGCTGTGCTGGACCTCAACGGAGCGGGACTTCTCTCTGCCTTGTACGCAGGAGGCCTGTCGTATCACTCGTCGAATGTTGGAGCTCTTTCGGGCGCTGGACGTATTACCAACAGTTCTGCATCGGGTGCGACTTTGGTGATTGGCTCCGCCTCCAGCACTGCAAATACCGTTTTTTCCGGGGTCATACAGAATGGTACCGGAGTCCTTAATGTGGTGAAGCAGGGTGCCGGTACACAGGCGTTCAGTGGATTAAATACTTATTCAGGCGCTACGGTGATTGCGGGTGGTACTCTGCAGGTAAATAATTTGGCCAATGGTGGAATATCGAGTTCGATCGGCGCATCTAGTTTTAATGCAGCGAACCTCGTATTTCGGGGGGGAACGCTTCAGTACACCGGTGCTACGGCAAACGGGATTTATCAGCTGACCCAAACGGCCTCGGTCTCGATTGACCGGCTTTTTACCCTCGATGGCAATGCGACCCTAGACTCGTCTGGAACTTTCGGAAGTCCCCTTGTCAGTACTGCGGGGAATGCGAATCACGCCGCTCTCATCTTCAATAATCCGTCTGCCATCGGATTTAGCGGGGCGGGATCGAGGGTTTTGACGCTGCAGGGAACGTCGACGGGAGGTAATGAAATCGACCTTCGTTTGATTGATAATCCGAATGCAGGAGAGGCGCTTGCGGTCACCAAGGCTGGTGCCGGTCTGTGGATTTTAGGGAACAACGACAATAGTTATTCGGGGCCAACGACGATTGTCGGTGGGCAGTTGCGTGTAAATCCAGACGGCGCGAGTTTATCCCTCAACAGCAACTTGGTTTTCAACGGTGGCGTTTTAGAAACATCCGGGAATTTTTCTCGCAGCGTGGGCTTCGGAGGTGGCGAGGTTCGCTGGACGCCAGGAGCCGCTGGGGGATTTGCGGCGTCTGGCGCAAAACTGTCGGTGAATCTTGGGGGGGGGCCCCTCGCCTTTGGCTCCGGAGTATTTTCAAGCGGCGTGCTGATCCTGAATTCGCCCAATGCTCTTTTTGATACCGACTTCCGGAGCGATCTAGATCTCGGCAGCTCTAACCGGACGATTCAGGTGGACGACAATCCGACCACCAACCTGGATTTTGCTACCTTGTCCGGAGCGATTACGGGTGGACTAGGTGGAGGTCTCATTAAGGCGGGCACCGGGGTGCTTTATATGGCTGGAGCCAGCACTTACCGGGGTGATACGTTTTTGAACTCTGGAGCGGTGTTTGCGACGTCGGTCGGTGCATTGGGCGCCACCTCGTCCAATTTTGGAACGAACGTGAGTGGCGGGTCTCTGTACGTCGGATCCGGGGCAACGGCGGGTTACCTCGTCTATCATGGTGCCGGGGAAACCACGACCCGGTTCATCAACTTGGCGACGACGACGGCTGGAGTAACCCTCGAGTCGAGCGGAAGCGGAGCTTGGGTGATTCGGAATATCAATAATTTCGGTACAGGAGCAAAAACGCTCACTTTAAGGGGGTACAACCAAGACCAAAACGAGATTCGTTCTAACCTCGCAGACAGCGGGGTTCTTGCCCTCTCTGTGACCAAGACGGACGGTGGCGTTTGGTCTCTTACCGGTGAAAATACGTTTACTGGTGCCATTAACGTGCTTGGTGGAATGCTTGGACTGAAGAGTGCGAGTGTGGGAAATGCTTCTGCCTTGAATCTGAGTAATGCGGGTGTTTTTGCGGTCGATGGACCCGTAAACCTTCCTCGAGGGATAACCATTGCGAACAATGCCACCGGGATCGTCTCGGGTTCGAATGATTTTACGGTGACCACAGGGAACGCGCTCATCAAGGCCTCGGGTGCGAACCAGGTAACGTTATCGAATGTTTTGGAAAATGGGGCGACTTTGACTGTCAATGGTGACTATCAGAATTTGGAAACCTCTGTAACAACGACCCTGACCATTAATGGAAGCGGGCGCACGGTTTGGAATGGGGTGATTAAAAATAGCGCAGGGACTGCCGCTACGGCATTGAGTATTGCAACAACGTCGAGTTTTACATTTGCAGGATCGGCAAATACTTACTCCGGGAACACCACTTTATCCCAAGGAAGTTTTATTCTGAATAAGGCGTTGCCATTCGGTACAGGCGGAACTGTCTCTTTTAATGGCGGTCTTATTCAGGCAGGGCTGGCACTCACTGGAGCCAATGCGATTCCGAATCCGTTTTCTCTGGGGGGAAATGTGGCTGAAATTGCGGGTCCGAACTCGATTCAGTTGGCGGGAGGGCTCGCTAATTCGGGCGACAGGTATCTGGTGAATTCGTTGGATGAGGGGCGGAGTTTGGTGGTTTCAGGGGGATTAACTGCAAGTAGCGGGACTATTTTTATCACGGGATCTGGAAAAACGTTGATCTCGGGACCGGGCAGTGCCACCGCCGCGAGTTTGGCCTATGTCGGGTCTTCCTCGGTGGATATCACGGCGAGTCTGGCGACGACGGGGCAGTTGAGCGTTCTGAGCGGTGCGCTCAACTTGAGCGGAAACGGACGGATTCGCTCGGCCGGCTCGGTGGGAATCGGTCCGGCAGGCATTTTGCTCCTTGATAATTCTGGGACCAATCCGGCGATTGCGAATCGGTTAACCTCTGGCACGACCTTTATTCAGGGTGGGGTGCTGCAGTTTGTGGGAAACAATTCGGGTTCTGCGGAGTCCGCCGGTGTACTCAATTTGCGTTCCGGAGGAGGGCGGATCGGGATGACGAACAACGGGGGGACAACTTCGTTAAACTTCGCGAGTTTTACTGCCTCTCAAGGAGCATCGTTAAACTTCGAAGGGGATTTTACTGGCACGCTAAATCGGCTCACATTTTCCAATTCCACCGGTTTGCTGTCCTCAGGGAAAATTATGACAAGGGCAGCAGTAAACGGAGCCGAGTTTGCGACGTATGACAGCACCTTGGGAATCCGGGCATTCACCGGATATGCAACCGATCAAAACGTCAACGATTCCGTGGCTAGTGATGTGGTAAAGGTATCTGCGGCTACGGGGAATTCTACATTTGCGACGCCCAAGACTATTCTCGCTTTGGCGATTCAGGGGAACGGTCTGGATGTCAAAGCGGATTCGTCAGCAGCGCTGACTGTTTCAAGCGGAGCGCTGTTTGTGAGTGGTGGGGCGAATTCATTGTCTGTGGGCCGGATCGCATTGGGGGGCGAGGGAGTCCTTCATATTGCGGACAATGCAAGGTTGGATTTGAAGGGGCTATTGATGGGCTCTTCTGGAATAACGAAGAGCCTTGGAGGGACACTGGCGATTCTGGCTCCTCAGGTTTATTCAGGTACCACGACACTCAATAGCGGAGTGACCATTCTCGGCGGTGGGGATAATACACTTTTGCCGATGCAGAAGTTGGATGTGAATTACGGGGCTGTTTTACGGCTGAATGATTCGGTTCAATATGTGGCCAATCTCGGTTCTGGATTTGGGAACCAGCCTGGCACTGGCGGCGTGGTGGATGTAGGTGCGGGGTTATTGGCGACAAATACCACTTTCGCCGGACAGGTTTTTGCCGGGAGGATTGTGGGAGTGGGCTCCTTTGCCCGCTTTGGCTCGAATACGAGTTTTGTCGAGTCCGTGTTGGAGTATTCGGGGCGTACTGTTTTAGCGGGTGGCACTATGACTCTTAGGAATGAGGCCGTTCTACTGAATACGAGCTCGGTTGATCTCAATTACGCTTCGCTTTCACTCGATAATCAATCGGGTCAGCAGAAAGACCTCGGTAATCGCGTCAATGATTCAGCTTTGGTGAGGATGCGCGGTGGGGTGTTCTCGTTCAACGGGAGAGCTCAATCGGTGAGCCGGGAGTTCTTGGGAGGTGTTCAACTCAACGAGGGAGCGAATACAATCTCGGTGAATGCTGGTGGGGGGAATTATTTTGGCGCGGAACTGACACTCGGTTCGTTGGGGCGTTCCAAAGGTTCAACGCTGAACGTAACCAGTTCCGGGGTTCTCGGTGCGCCGGTGAACAATCCGCGGTTTTGGGTGCGCTCCGGGCTTGATATGAATGGTGCCGGTCTGCTGGGAGCCTGGGCGATCGTGGGCGGGGGAGATTTTGCCACCTATGATCCGACTTTGGGGCTTGGTGGTGTGGGGCAGGCGGGGTTCCGAGGGTACGACTCGACTTTTGGTTCGGGGAACGTGACGAACCTGATTGCTTCCGGTCCATTTACGAGAACGCTTACAGGAAACACGTTGACGGGAGCGTTGAGAATCGCGGGGGCAAACACGTATGACGTGGGTTTTAGTGCAGCCGGGGATGTCTTGAACCTCGAGTTCGGGGGCTTATTGCGCAGTAATCACAACAACTCGACGACGATTGGAAGTCCTGGGATCCGCGGGGTCATTACGGCGGGCGGTACATCCAATAGCGGGGAGACAGAGTTGGTGATTTATAATGCGCAGAATACTCTCACGGTACATTCGGTGATACGCGATACGCGGGATGTTTTGGGATATGGCTCTGCCGTGGTATCGCTGGTAAAAAGTGGAGGCGGGACTTTAGCGCTATCCGCAGCAAACAATTACTCGGGGGGGACGGTAGTGAATCAGGGAACCCTGACATTAAACGGTTCCGCGGGCGCGGTGGTGATTCCCGGGGGCGGATTGGTGTTAAGCGGAGGGGCGGTGACGATGGTCGGTAATTCTGGCCAAATTGATTCGCGCAATGCGGTCACTCTGAATGGTTCGTCGACCTTGAACCTGTTCGGGAATAATACACTGGATCGGCTCGTGTTTAATAATAGCGGAAGCGCCAATGCCGTGAATCCGTCGGTGAACACGGGCGGAGTCCTGACACTGACCAATGAGGCAGCGGTGACGGTCACTTCGATGAATCCTCATGTGGTTCCGACGATCGACGGAACGTTGAATTTCGAGGGTTCAAAAATCTTCGATGTCGATGGCATTCGGATTGGGAGTCAGACGGTCACCGAGTTTACGCCTTCGCTCCGGATCTCGAGTGTGGTGACAGGGGTATCTGCCGAGATTCAGAAGAGGGGATCTGGGATTTTGGAGTTTGCCAGTGGATCTTCGTTTGGTGGGAGGACCACGATTAATGCCGGGGTGGTTTCGTTGAATGGTGCCGCAGGATTTGGCTCACTGGTTGGATTTGGAGCGGGGGGGAGCGGGGTTCTTCAGTTGGCAAGTTCTTCGGAGTCGGTGGGTGGCCTTTGGAGTGTGGGGGTGAATAGCAATGCGGTCGTGCAAAATGCGCCGACGCTTCAGGCATTGCTCACGGTGAATCAAAATACCGACACCGTTTTCGGGGGGGTGTTGAGGGATAATCCCCGAACCGGCAGCCTGGGTGTCGTGAAGATGGGCACTGGGACTTTGGGGCTCAGCGGCGTCAGTTCGTTTAGTGGGGGACTGGTGGTTGGGGAGGGAACCGTGGTGTTGCAGGGGGGAAATGATCGGCTTTCCCCGGCGGTTGCGGTGACGCTTGGGAGCGGCACTCGGAGTGGGAAATTGGTGCTGGGCACCGCCGACTTGGCGGTGAACCAGACGGTGGGGAGTCTTTCGAGTGCGGGTACTGGCTTGGCAAACCAGGTGGTGGCAGGGGGGGAGGGGTTATCGACTCTGACGGTCGATGTACGAGCAGGTGTGGACAGCGTTTATTCCGGAATCCTGGGGGGCGTGGGGAACGAAAATAATTTGTTACTTGTGAAATCCGGGGCAGGGATACTGACCCTTGGCAATGGAGCCTTGGATCCGGAAAGTTATCTGGATCTTCCTTTTACTGGGGGAGTGCTGCTTGGGGAAGGAAAGCTGCGACTGAACGGGGCCAAGATTTGGTCGAATATTTATGTCAACGGAGGGGTGCTCGAGGATTTGGGGTACCGCTTCATGGGAGGGGCTTCCTTACAGACGATCAACGCAACCGTGCTGCTTTCGGGGAATTCGAATGGAGCAGCACTCGTACAGCCTTTTTCGCTTGGGGTCGTTTTGCTGAACTCGGATAACAGTGCGACAACCAGCCTCAACGGGAGTGCCATGTTTCTGGGGGCGGCCGGGAAAAGGGTCTTTAGCAGTCCGGATTATTCACCCGGTTTACTCAATGTTTACAGGCTCGGAGGCGGAGCGTTTCTTGGAAACACCGATTTAACGGTTAACGGTTGCGGTGGAGGGTACCTCCAAATTGGGGCAGCCAATATAATGAAAGGCCCCGCATCTGTGATTATCGGAGATCCAGGAATCAAAGGCGGGGCGAGTGTGGTGGAGTTCTTGGCCCCGCAGAGTTACACGGGTTCGACCACTCTCCGGTACGGGTCGCTTGTTTTTTCGAATCCGAATCAGTTGGGAAGTCCTGCGCTGTTGACGAACAGTCTTATTTTAGATGGTGGGATTCTGGCTTATGCGGCGTCGAATACCTCGGATGTATCCAATCGGATCACGTTGAAGAGGGGCGGGGCTGTGGATACGGGCTCTAACAATGTTACTTTTGCGTATGGGATTGGAAATCTCGAGGGGTCCGGCGGGCTCAATAAATTGGGGCAGGGGACACTCACCTTGGCGGCAGCGAGCACTTACGTTGGGGCGACCACTCTTTCTGCGGGAAGTCTGAGGCTCGATTTCGGCGCGGCGGCGGCTCCGTCCTCCAATTTTTTGAATGCTTCGAGTGTTTTGAATTTGGCGGGGGGCACCTTGAATCCTCACGGAGTGGGGGGCGCCTCCGCTGTGAGTCAGTCCTTTGTTGGGACTTCGGTGCTTTCCGGGGCATCGGTGATCCTTCCGACGTTGAATGCGGTAGCTGTAATACCGGATGTGTTGACGTTAGACTTGGGGGCGCTGGAGCGGTTCAGCGGGAGCAGCGTCCATTTTGTGCTCGGTTTGGGAAATACGACCTCGAGCAATACGCGGATTCTGTCCTCGAGCGGAATCGGAGGAGAGGTTTTGACGGATTCCAAGGGGGTCGCTTATGCGACTTTTGGAGGTGCTAGCGGAGGCGGTTTCGATTGGGCGGCGAAAGATTCGAGCAATGGATGGATTCAAGCCCTTTCCTTTGGGCGTTACACGGCCGCGACCGCGAGCAGTCTGAGCGGGCACGCGGATGTGGGGGCCTTTAGTCCTACGCTCAGCGGTGCGGTGAATGTTCAAACGATTCGCTTTAACAACGGCGGTGCGCGGACGATTACGATTGGGAATTCGTTAGCGACGGGCGGGATTTTAATCACTCCGAACGTTGGAAATAACGCGACTGTTATTTCTGGCGGGACTCTTACTGGTCCCGGCGGTGGTGGTGACTTGATTGTTCACAATTGGAATCCATCGAATGCGATCTCCATTAGTTCGGTGATTGCGGACAACGGTGGGGCCTCGGGTCTTGTCAAAACCGGGCCAGGTGCGCTGGTTTTGACCGGAGCCCGGAATACTTATTCGGGTGCGACATCGATTAACCAGGGGGTGTTGCAAATAGCGTCGAGTGCATCTGCCATTGCTGTGGGCGAGGATAGTCCTCTTGGAAACAACGAGGGGGGTGCGGATAAGCTGGTGATCGATGGGGGGACTTTTCAGAACGGTGCGAATGCGATTCAGACTTTTGGGCGCCTATTCAGTGTGGGATTGAAGGGAGCCACCTTGGATTCCTTCCAAGGCACGTGGAATTTTACGAATAGCGGCTTTTTGGGAATGACCGGGTTTGGTGCCCGCACCGTGGTGTTTCAAGGTTCGTCGGGGAACGCGAATAGTTTTACTCCTACCATTTTGGATCAGGGGGGAGCCACTTCCGTGGTGAAACGGGGTACAGGCGGCTGGGTGTTGAATGGGCTCAATTTTTACACCGGATCCACGACGTTGGAGAATGGCTGGCTCCGGCTGGGGTCGGAGTTTGCGATTCCCGGTGGGGTAGGAATGGCGCGAGGTGGTGCGAACCTGGCATTTGCGCCGACGAGCGGTGCGGTTCCCTATTTGGAGCTCACGTCTGGTTCGGGGGATTTTCTCAGGAGCCTTGGGGCTGGGAATGACCAGGTTCAGTTTGGGGGTTCGGCTGGGTTCAGTGCGTTCGGGGTCAACCGGAGCGTGAGTTTCGGAGGGCTTTCAACCCCTTCCACCGTGGTGTGGGGGGCGCCGGGGAGCAGTTTTGTCCCGGGTTCTTCGACTTTTTACCTCGGGCGCGCGGGGAGTACGAATGCCGTCACCTTCAGAAATCCGGTCGATTTTTACGGGGGAACCAGGTCGGTGTGGACTGACGCGAATGCGATGGTGTTCGACGCCGTGATGAGCGGGAGTTTGGGCAGCAGTTTGGCGGGGGGGATACTCAACAAGGTGGGTGGGGGAGCGCTTCGGTTGGATGGAGTGAGCAACAGCAGTTCGGCGGTTTCTGGAGCGAGGGTGAGTCAGGGGATTTTAGCGTTTGCATCCGCGTCCGCGATCCCGGTGCAGGCGGGGGCGTCTGGGGCGGCGCTGCGCACTCTCACCATCGACTCGGGTGCGGGAGCGGTGTTGTTGGGCGAGGCCAGTGTCGCCTCCATGTGGGCCAATTTCTTGCCCTTTGTGAACACGGCCTCGACGGGGGCTGTGGCGATCGATTCAGCGTTGACCACCTCGAGCAACACCGTGGGAACGCACTTGGATTTTACGGGTTTTTCGGGGCTGCAACTGGGCGTTTTTGCGACAACCCCGGGCACGCCCGCTTACTTTAGCGGGACGATAACGCCCGACTCCGGGGTGTATCGCATTGGTCTGACGAACACGAATGGGAGTGCAACCAGCGGGGGGGCGATTCCGACGGCGAATCACTACCTGGTGTTGAATCGGGCCGCGACGCTGACGGGCGCGAACAGCGTGGTGCAGAGTTCCGCCGGGAATGGTGTCAACGGCGTGTTGGTTTTCACGAATTGGAACGATTTCAGCGGGGGAATGACGTCTGCGACTTCCGTCAATCCAGGCGGCAGCATTGCGATCGGGAATGACGCCGCGATCGGGACGGGTGTCTTGAAGCTCACCGGTGCGCAACCCGGGTTGGTGGCGATTCTGGGTGACCGCACCCTCAGCAATGTCGTTTGGGCGCAGGGTGCGACCAGCTACCTGCTTTTTGGTGACAGCACGGCTGCGAATGAGTCTGTCCCTGCGGCGGGACGCGGCTCGATGACCTTTTTAGGTGCGGTGGATTTCAGCGCCGGAGCCTCGATGGGCGTGAGTCCGATGGCTGCCAAAATTTTTCAGCGCTCCTCCCCCTTTGGCCAGATCTTCCTCGGGGACGTCCGGAATGCCTCGAGTTTGAGTCTTTCTGGTTCTTCGTATTCCAGCTTTTTGACGACCCCAGCCGGAGCGCAGGCGAAGAGCTTTAGCGGTCCGGTCACTGTTTCGGACAATACGACACTCATCATCGATCACGATCGTTCGCTTGGCGCGGTACCGTCTGCGCCGGGGACGTTTCTGACACTCGGCTCTGCCTTGAATGTGTTGAGTAACCCCTCGCTTTGGTTGCAACCTGGAAGCGGTTCGGTTGCGCTGAGCGCGAATCGCCGGGTCGCGTTATCGGCAGCCAGGAGCCCCGCCATCGAGGTGAATGCGGGCGATGAGTTAATCGTGTCCGGGTCGATCTCCGGGGCCGCCGCCTCTCTGCTCAAGAGCGGTGAGGGCACTTTGACCTTGAGAGCCAGTAACACTTTCACGACTTCCAGCACGGGGCTGCGGGTTCTCGGTGGCACCTTGAAGTTGGACTACGCCGGGCTGCTCGGGAGCGGCCCGATCGTTGCCTCGACGGTTTCCCTGGGATTGGGCGATGCCGGGAACGGCTCGGGGGGATCGGGAAGCGTTCTGATCACCTCCGGGGCTGCCGCTGTGAGCCAGGCGTTTGCAGGGGTGGGGGTCGGGGCGAAGTCCAATACGATCCAGCTCGTTTCCGGAGGGGGAGCGATTTCGCTGAATCTGGGAAGCATTTCGAACCGGAGTCTTGGCGGCACCGTTGGTCTTGAGGTGGCAGGGGGAAGTTCGGTGGCGTTGTCGACCGGCAGTGCGGGACAGATTCTGACCGATGCGGGCGGCAATGCCTACGCGACTTGGAATCGCAGTGATTGGGCGGCCAAGGATCTGAGCAACTCCGCTCTGGTTGCGGGTTCCTCCTTGAGCGGCTTTTACACGCCAAACACGGCGACGACCCTGTCCGGGAATGCGAATGTTTTCGGGATCGATACGACGACCACATCGAGTCAATCCCTGAGCAGCCTGCGTTTTAACGAATCAGCTGCCCGCAGCGTGACGATCGGAAGTGGGTGGACCCTGGGAGTCGGGGGGATTTTGGTGACTCCGAATGTCGGGGCGAATCAGACCGTGATTGCTGCAATGGGCACGGGATCTCTGCTGGGAACGGGGGGAAGTGCCAAGGAACTGGTGGTTTTCCAGAACAACTTGGCGGGGGATTTGTGGATTTCTGCGCCGATTGGGGATGCCGGGGGTGCGGCGACGGCTTTCACGAAGGCGGGAGCCGGAACTCTCGTATTGAGTGGGGCGAACACTTACTCCGGGGTGACGTATTTGAATGGCGGGGTGTTGTCTGTGGCGAGCGTGACCGATGGTTCGGTGGCCGGCCCCCTGGGGGGGAGGGCCGCGTACAACACGGCGAGTCTGGTCTTCAACGGAGGGACTTTGCGTTTTACCGGGACCGGGGCCGCTTCCTCCAACCGGGCTCCGGTATTGAACGTGCAGAGCACCATTGAGGTGACCAATGCGGGGGCAAACCTCTCTCTGGCGAACAGCAATTATGGGATGGTCGGTTCGGTGAGTTCTCCGGGAATTTTGCGCAAGACGGGCGCGGGAACGCTCACGCTGCCGGGGTCTGTTGCGAATACCAATCTGAGCGTGGAAGTGGTTGCCGGGACGCTAGCACTCGCAAAAAGCGCCGCAGTGAACGCGGTTCAGCAAGCGGCCGGTGCCGCGCTGATCATCGGTAATGGTGCTACGGCGCGAATTACGGGCAACGGGTTAAACCAGATCGGGGACACGAGCAGCATCGTGGTGCGGTCGGGTGGTGTGTTTGATTTGAATGGGAGAGCGGAGGATTTGGACGGCTTGGCTGGAGCAGGCACGGTGACCAGCGGGCTGGCGGGCGGTACTTTGAGGGTGGGCAGGGGGGATGGGGTGAATATCTCGGCTTACTCGATTGGGGCCTCCCTGGCTGGGGTTGCATCCAGTGGACTCAATGATTTTCGGGGCGTGATTTCGGGGGATTTGGCCCTGTCGAAGGTGGGGGCGGGATTACAGATTTTAGGCGGGGCCAACGTGTACACGGGG
>JBANFR010000037.1:0-26110 GCA_037975925.1 Verrucomicrobiota bacterium | reverse complement strand
CGACCCCTTCGGCGGCTGGATTCCCTGGACCCGTCTCCCGGTGGCGACCCTGTCCCGGGTCGTGCTCACCCCGCAGGGTTCCCCGCAAACGGCGTCGTGCGGGCCGCTTTTTGGCACGATCGCAATCACTTCCCGCTTTTGGGATGACGCGCCCTTTGCGCTACTAGAGAGCGCTACGGGCAACCGGCTCCACCACCAAAGCACCCTCGCTTTTGCCCAAGACAGCCCCTCGGGCCAAACGCGGCTTTTTGGGGGAATCCACGAGACCCAGTGGGGCGGATACCTCGTGGTACCCTCGGGCCAGCGCGGACCGCTCGACCAAAAAAACGCGCTCAAAGCCCGTTCCTTCGACACGGGAATCCGCCACACCCTGGGGCACGAGGGGGACTGGCACCTCACCCTCCGCACCCAAGGTTGGGACGAAGATCGCTCCAACGGCACTCCCCTCGCCCGCAACCACAGCAAGTCCCTCGATTTTTCCCTCCAACTCGATCACACCGCCCCCCCGGACGAATGGAGCACCCAAGCGACCCTCTTTCATCAGCGCCGTGATTTCGCCAGCACCTTTACCGCCCTTTCCAAGGACCGCTCGGTCGAGACCCTGACCCTGGATCAGTTCGCCGTTCCCACCCGCGCCACGGGTTTTCTTCACCTCCTTCGCCTGCCCCTAGGGGAAACCCACCGCCTGGCGCTGGGCACCGATCTGCGGAAGATCGAGGGCGAGACTCAGGAATTTTTCAGGAACCAAGGCGCAGGGTTTACCCGCAAACGCCTCGCCGGCGGCTCGCAATCCGTGGCGGCGTGGACCATCGCCGACACGTGGCAAGTGGCCCCCCATTCGACCCTCACCCCCAGCGCGCGCCTGGCAATCCACTCCCAACAAAACGGCTTCCTACGCGAATCCGATCTCTCCTCCGGCGCACTCCTCACCCAAAGTTCCTTCCCGCGCCGACGCTCCGTTCCCCTGGACCTCTCGCTCACTGCCCGCCACGCGCTGCACACCTCCCTCGAATCGGAAACGTGCCTCTTTTCCTCGAATCGTCCGCCCACCCTCAACGAACTCGTGCGGCCTTTCCGAGTCGGCTCCACCCTCACCCTCGCCAACCCGTCGCTAAGGCCTGAAAACCTGCGCGGCATCGAAACCCTGCTCCGCTGGCACCCCAATTCCCGCGTCACCCTCCGCGGCAAACTGTTTGCCCATCAACTCCGCAATGCAGTGACCAATGTCACCCTCGTCAACGGCCCGGGTTCTTTTCCGGAGTGGGGTTTTTTGGCGGCGGGCGCCCAGGGGGCTCGGCGGGAAAATGTGGAGCTTGTGCAATTACAGGGTCTCGAATGCGGAGCCGAATGGGCGCTGCATCCCGCGCTGACGCTGGAAGTCAACTGGCGCCACACGCGTTCCAGAATCCTGAAAGCCACGATTCAGCCCAGCCTCGAGGGGCTGACTCCGCCCCAAACCCCGCGTCATCAGGCCCGTTGGGCGATCCGAGGCGAACACGCCCACTGGCGCTGGAATCTGGCGGCGCGCTACGAGTCGGATCAATTTGACGACGACCAGAACCAGCGGCGCCTGGCCAGCGTCCTCTGCGTGGATGCTCAACTCACGCGGATCTTGCGCCCCGGAACCGAAGTCTTTTTCGGAATTGAAAACCTGGGCGACCGCCCCATCCAAGCGCGCCGGGACGCGGATGGGACGCTTGCGATCACCACGCCTCGTTCGTGGACGCTCGGAGTCCGGCACGAATTTTAGGCAGTTAGCTGCAATGGCTGGGAGCGTAATCCAATGAGGATTCGTTGGTTCCAGCGAAACCTGCGGATCTGTCTTGTCTGCGTGCTCACCCCACAGCACGCGAAGCCGGAGCCGACTCAGATGGGCGCATCTCCCCTTCTGCTCTCATCGGCGTTCATCGGCGGATCCTTCACCTCGGCGGTCTGCGCGAGCATCGGTAGAGCACACGCACGCAGCGACCTCACCCAAAATCAGACGGTGACCACCAACGAGCGAGCGCTCGTCCGACAAAAACAACAAGCCAAGCTCACTTTTTTTCCGAATTTGCGCCTTTCGTGAGGAAACAGGACAAGCGCATCCCCTCATCGAATCCCCCTCTCATGAAAGTCCACACCTCCCAACTCCCATAGCCCCAAACGTCCCATGCGATCCCATCTCTTGCGCCGCTCCCTCTCAAAAGGCCTGTCCCTCCTTTTCCTCTCCGCGCTCACCCCATCCGCCCTTTCGGACATCTCCGTCCCGGCTTATTTCTCCGAACACATGATGCTGCAGGCCGATGCGCCGGCCCCGGTCTGGGGCTGGGCCGATCCGGGCGAAACCGTCACAGCCACCTTCGCCGGCCAAACCCAAACCGCCCAAGCCGATGACAAGGGCGAATGGCGCGTCACCTTCGCTCCACTCAAACCCGGCACAAACGGTTCACTCACCCTCAAGGGAAAAAACACCCTCACCATTCAGGATGTGCTCGCCGGCGAAGTCTGGCTCGCCTCGGGCCAGTCCAACATGGAGCTCAACCTCGCCCAGAACTTTCGAGTGCCAGGCTGGGCCGAAGCCTTGGCTACCAGCGCCGATCCGTGGGTTCGCCAATTCACCGTCATCCGCAACGATAAGGCCAAATCCGCGAAAGAGCTCGCCGGCGTCTGGCGGCTTGCGAACAAGGAAAATCTCACCGCCCACCGCGTCCATGGCGACTCCGCCGTCGGCTATTTCTTTGCCCGCGAAACCCGCCGCCGTCTGAACCGGCCAGTGGGTATTCTGCACGCCTCGATCGGCGCCACCCCGATTGAGACGTGGTCCAAGGGCGGCATCGGTTTTGAAACGATGATCAAGCCGATGGCCCCGTACAGCATCCGCGGCTTCCTCTGGTACCAGGGCGAAAGCAACGTCCATCGATTCACCGGTTCCCGCTATACCAGCCTGTTCACAGAGAACGTCGCTTTCTGGCGTTCCACGTGGGGCCGAAGCGATCTCCCATTCCTCTACGTTCAAATCGCCCCACACCGTTACTCGACCAAGAGCGCGCCCCCCAGCAACGGTCGTCCTATCAGCCCGCTCGAGTTGCCGCTCTTCTGGGAAGCTCAGACCGCCGCACTGAAAACCATTCCCCACAGCGGCATGGCCGTCATTCACGATACCATCACCGACCTCGACAACATCCATCCCTGGAATAAGCGCGTCCCCGGGGAACGCCTCGCGCTGCTCGCCGCCAGCCAGGTCTACGGCGACAAAAGTGTAGTCGCCTCCGGCCCATTCTTCCACTCCGCACAACCGGAGGGTTCGCAAATCCGCATCCGGTTCACCTCGACGGGCTCCGGATTGGCCACCCGCAACGGCGCTGCGCCAGACGGGTTCGAGATCGCGGGCGAGGACCGTCAATTCGTGCCCGCCGAGGTCACCCTGGAAAAAGACAGCGCGCTCGTGCGCTCGCCGAAGGTGCCCAAACCCGTGGCTGTCCGGTTCGCGTGGCACGAAGAAGCCCGCCCCAGTCTCATGAACAAGGAGGGGCTCCCCGCAGCCCCCTTCCGCACCGACACCTGGCTGATGAACGACCCGCGCGCCAGCGATCATTCCGCCGCCAAGTAATCCTTCCGCTTCACCTCCACTCTCATCCCCCATCCCATGAAAACGTCCGTTTCCCACAAAACGCTCGTCGGCCTGGCCCTCCTTGGGCTGTCGGTTTCCCCTTCGTGGGCTGCCGTCACGGGCCGCTATGTGCGCCTGGAGATCCCAGAGATTCCCTCGTTTGGCTCCAACCAATACGCCATGTCGCACATGAGCGAAATCGAGGTCCACAGCGGAGGGAAAAACGTGGCCCTCCAGTCCACCCCCAGCTCCTCGGCCGGCACGAGAGGCATCAATGCACTCATCAATGGCAGCCGGGACTGGCTGCTGGGCGACTTTGGAACGGGCAAACAGGTAAACCCGTGGATCGAACTGGACCTCGGAGCCTCCACGCCGGTGGACTCCATTGTCATCGTGACCAAGGGGGGGGCCGATCGCAAAGAACCCCTCATGTGGCTGCTGTCCGTGCTCGACGAACAACGCAAGCTCATCTGGTACCAACGCACGGACCTCGCCGGCTATCCTCACACCACCACCCTCTCCCCAGCCTCCATGAAGGGTCGCTTCGTCGGCCAGCCTCTGCCCCCGAAAGCGGGCGCTTGGTACCAGGTCGACCAGGAACAGAGCCAGGAACGCAACTTCCAACTCGCCCACATTGAAATCCCCCCGCTCCCCGACGCCGAACGCCGCAAAGCCATCTTCAACAAGCGCGAATCCAAGGCCGAAATCGAACGCCTCTGCCGCCAACTGCATGCCGCCGTCCAGCCCGAGCATCCTTCCCTCAACCACTTCAAGGCGCGCTTTGATGCCGGCGACTTCCAAGGCGCCCTCACCGCATACCGCGACCTCTTCTTTGACCGGCTCGCCAACCCCGAAAAATACGGAATTCCCAAGGAACTCTCCAATTGCGTGGGTGGCCTGGGCAAACGCACCCCGGTGATTCATTCCCTGATTGCGGAGGAGGCCATGCGCAACCGGCGAGTCACGCAAATCCGGGCCAATCAATACGTGGCCGACGTGGGCGCGCCCGGAGCAACCCGGTGGGCTCCCCGCGAATCCATCCCGCTCGTCGAATCCCTGGCCGTCCGGAGGGCGCGCCAGGCCGCCTCGGGCACACAAACCCCGCCCAAACCCTCGCCCGAAGAGCAGAGCCAGGAGCGTGAGGTTTTGTTTTTCCAAAACCCTGAGCACACCCACGGCCCTCGTTTTGTGATGTTTGACGAGCTGATCAACTCCTACGCCGCCACCGGAAAGCTCCCTTACCTGGAGCGCTGGATGGATTACCTAGACGACTGGTGTCTCTTTGGGCGCAGCGACGTCCTCAATAGCCGTCAAAACCTCGTCATGGCCTCCGAGGCTTCGCCGGTCGGCCTTTTCAACGACCTGGATGCCCTCCGCTTTCTCCACTCCAAACGTCCCGAACTGGCCACTGCCATCCGTCCCTCCACCCTGGCCCGCTACGCTCTTTCGCTGGTGGAGGATCTGCCCCCCTACCTCATCCGGGCCCGACGTGCCGAGATTGCCAACTGGGGTGCGACCTCCGTCACCGTCCTTCAGGTCACGGCCCTCATGCTCCCCGAGTTCCGCTGCATGCAGGACTATGCCAGGGAATGCGTCCGCCTCGGGTACAGCGGCTTCCTCCATCAGCGCGCCCAGGACGGTGAAAACCTCGAGGGCGGAGACTACGGTCACCGCTACACAGACTTCAGTCTGGGCTTACGCATGACCCTCCACCTCAGCCCGCTGATGCCGCTAGAGCCGCAATTTCCCTACACTACGCCGCTGGCATTTCAGCATGCCGCGGACCTCATGAAGACTGTCTTCCGCAGCCACCTGACCCGCGTTACCCCCGGGGCGGACCAGTGGCCCCGCTGGGCCGGAGTGCCCGGGTCCATTCCCGCCATGGATCTCGCACGCAGCCGGAGCGGCTTCCTCAACCATGCGTGGCGCGATCTTGGCTCACGCGCATGCCTTCCCTCCGGCGGGGCCGCACTGCCCACCTTCGCCGATCTCGTCATCAAAGAACCCGATGCCGCCGAGCGTCTCGGCGCCATCATGGATTATCCGCCCAATCTCTGGCCCCAACTCGTCTCCGATCCCAGTTTCTCCTCCACCGGCAAATTCTCGCCAGAGGCACTCAAAAAGATCGAGGAAGCCCGCAAGTCCGGCCGCCCGGCTCCCGGCAAACCCTACGGCAACCCTCAGCGCACCTCCGATCCCGCTCCCTACTCCGGAATGTACTTCCTGCGCGACAGCTGGCTCCCAGGCTCCGAACACCTGATGCTCTTTGCCACCCGCGAACGCTCCGGCGATCACGACCAGTTCTCCTACACCCGCGAAAGCGCCCAGTTGGGCTTTGGCGCCATGCGCTACGACCTCCTCAAGGACGAGCGCACCCTCCTCTCCTCCGAGGCCATCGTCGTCGACAAAAAAGCCCCCAACGCCTCCCACAACGCAGTCCTCACCGGTGGCAAAACCACTTATAGCATGGTTCCCGACAACCATGTCGTGGACACCCGGTTCCATTGCAGCGACCGCGTCAACCTCGCCGAGGCCCGCCGCAACGATCCTTACTCCCGCATGAGCAGCGTCCGCGGCGACTGGTACAACATCTGGCGTCCCAACCCCGGCGTAGACCCCATCCCCATCACCGGCATCACCGCCTTCCGCCAGATCTTCCACCTCAAGGGCGAAGGCGTCTGGATCGTCGCAGACCGCCTCGAAGACGCCAATCCGAAGCCCCACGAATACGCCACCTTCTGGACCTACCCAGCCGCCATCTCCCCCAAGGGCCTCCGCAAATCCATCACCGAACTCGCGGCCATCAACCATCCCCTCATCGAGGAAAAGGCCGACTCCGTTAGGACGGCCATCCCCGGTGCCACCAACGTCTCCAGCCGGTTCTTTGGACCCCAGTTCCAGCGCATCAACCGTCTCGATGCCAACGGCAATTACGTCACCCTCGACAAGCCCCAGCTCCAAATCCTCAAGGAGGCCCTCGACCAGAAAGGACCCAAGAGCAAAACCGCCGAGGAGGAGGTTCTCCAACTCGACGAGGATGCCGCGAAATCCTACGGACTCCGCCAAGTTGGCATCCTTTGGAAGGGCTCCGGCAACCAGGCCTTGGTCACCCTGCACAACACGCGCCCAGCCGTGGCCGAGCCCAGCCGCCAATTCGAAAACGACCTCAAGGACGTTGAAAAATTCCAGGCCCCGGGCGGTGTCACCGGTTTCCGCGCAGTAACCCCCAGCGGGACCCGGGTGGAGTTCCAATCCGGCCCCAACCGCTCCAACGCGCTCTCCCAAGGCTTAGCGCAAGCACAGGGCGAAAGCCTGCTCCTGGTCGAGAAAGCCGGCCAACTCTCCGGTATCGCCCTCGGAACCGACGGCTCGCTGCTCCTGCGCGGCAAACGCTACAACGCGCCCACAGCCGACTTTGAGTACGCGCTCGACGCCCAGGGCCACTTCACCGCCACGCCCATTTACCGCGCCATCGACACCGTCCAAATCGAGCCCGCCCAGAACGTGTTCACCGAGCGCGCCTCGGTCTCGTTCTCCATCCCCACGCAGGACACGAGCGACATCGAGTTCCGCTACACACTCGACGGGAGCGACCCCACCCTCGAATCGCCCCTCTACTCCAAGCCCTTCGAGATCACCAAGGACACCTACGTCAAAGTCCGCCCCTTCCGAAAAGGCCTCACCCAAACCCCATTCAACATCCCCTGTGAACTGGCCGGAAAAACCGTGGGTGCCCTCTACCGCAAGGAAGCGATGCGGCCTGCGGTGGCGGCAACAGGCAAACTCCAACCGGGATTAGACGCCGAGTACCTCGAGGGGACCTGGCCGACCCTGTTTGGTCACGCAGGCGTGCCCGGGGTCCTTCCGGCGATGGCTCGCGCAGCGGCGAGCGGCTTGCTCGTTCCCGGTGAAGTGAAAGCGATGCGCAAGACCGACAAGGCGTATGCGGTGCGTTACAGCGGCTATCTGCAGGCACCGGCAGATGGCATCTACACCTTCCACGCGCCCAAGCACCTCTACACCACCAGTATGGACGCCGGGTTTGACCTGCGCGTGTGGGTGGACGGCGAAGAATGGTTCCCGTCGCCGACGCTGCACTCGGAGAACGCGTGGAGCATCCCGCTGCAGAAGGGCCTGCACAATCTCCGGGTGTGCTACGTCGATTACCGCTGGAAGACGTTCAAGAACGAGTACTGGATGGATTGGCAGGAAGGTCAGATGTGGCAGGGCACCCCGGTGCTCGAAGTCACCAGTGCGGACGGGAAAAAGCAGCCGCTCCCGGCCCAGTGGCTCCTGCACTGAGACGGCGAGCCGACTCAGGGACAGGCCTTTTTTTGATCCGCTGTTCCCAGCAGACTCCCACCGATTACCCAACAACCAGTAGGGCAATCCGCAGATGAATCCGATGGGCGCAGATACCCACAAACGCATCTCCTCTTCTGCGCTCATCGGCGTTCATCTGGGGATCAATCATCACGGCCCAGTGAGTCGATGATGGGCCTCGCGTTCCCAAGGGCTGGGGAAAAACCTCTTGCAAGCCCCTCGTCGCATCAGTGGGGAAGTCTGAGTGGCTGCGGGGATGAGCCTCAGCGCAATTTCGGAGCGCAATGACGCATGCTCTCGCCAAAAAAAGTGCGCTCCCCGCGAATTTTTTCCGAATTTGCACCGCTGCTGCGGAAACAGGGAAAGGCCCATGAACCGATCCTCCTCCAGCGACTTTTCGGATGCAGACAGGCCCACACGGGGCTCGGAAAAACCCGCGGATAGCGCTCTTCCAAACACCCCTTGCCGAGGCCTCCGAGTGCATCCGCTCCCTATCGCCCTCCTCCTGCTCCTCCCCTTCCTCACCACATCCCTTGCCACAACGGCTCCCGCAAAGCCCAACGTCCTCATCATCTACGCGGACGACCTCGGCTACGGCGACCCGCACTGCTACAACCCCGAACGCGGCAAAATCCCAACCCCGGCGATCGACAAGCTCGCCACCGAGGGGATGCGCTTCACCGACGCCCATTCGTCCTCTGGCGTCTGCACCCCGTCGCGCTATTCCCTGCTCACGGGCCGTTATCACTGGCGTACCGTCAACCAGGCGGGCGTTCTCAACGGCGGCAGTCCCCCGCTTCTAGCTCCCAACCGGCTCACCCTCGCGTCCCTCGCGGCACAGCACGGCTACCGGACCGCCTGTTTCGGAAAATGGCACCTCGGCCTGCGCTGGGCGAATGCCGATGGGGAGCAAACCAAGCCCGAGCTCGCCCACATCGACTTCGCGCGGCCCATCACCGACGGCCCGCTCCAGCACGGGTTCCACACTTTCTTTGGTATCAGCGCCTCCCTGGACATGCCGCCCTACGTCTGGATCGCCAACGACCGCGCCACCGAATTACCGACCGCCCCAAAGAACTGGTACCGCAAAGGAATGGGCGGCCCCCAATTCGAGGCCACGGCGGTTCTCCCGGCGCTCGCACGTCAAACCGCGGATTTCTTCGCCGCTCATGCCGCTGAGGCAAAAGGTGGCACGCCCTTTTTTCTCTACCTGCCCCTGACCGCACCCCACACCCCGCTGGCCGTGAACCCGGAATGGCAGGGACGCAGCGGGCTCAACGCGTATGCGGATTTTGTCATGGAAACCGACGCCATCATCGGCCGCATCCTCGAGGCCCTCGAGAGCAGTGGGCTTGCCGAAAACACGCTCGTGGTCCTGTCTTCCGATAATGGCTGCGCCCCCTACGCCGGGCTTGGGGATCAAGAAAGGGAGGCGCGCAAAGACGCCCGCAAACAGGGCGGCACGGTGGCCACAGCGGACGGCGGCGTTCACGATTTGGAAAAACGCGGCCATTACCCGAGCGGCCCGCTGCGCGGCTACAAAGCCGACGCCTGGGAGGGAGGCCACCGCGTTCCTTTCATTGTGCGTTGGCCCAAGGTGGTCCAGCCCGGCACGGTGTGTCATCAACTCGTGCTGCAGGCCGATTTCATGCGCACCTTCGCAGACATCCTCGGCGTGCCGCTGCCGGACGATGCGGGCGAAGACAGCTTTAGCTTTCTCCCACTTCTGCACGGGCAAAACACCCCCATCCGCACGCATGCCGTGACCACCAGCAACACCGGCCTTCCGGGCGTTCGCAGCGGTTCATGGAAATACATCGCAGGGCCGGAGCCCGCCACCGGAACGCTGGATCCATCGCAGTCGGTGCAACTCTACAACCTCGCCGAAGATTTGGCGGAATCCAAAAACCTCGCCACCTCGATGCCCGGCAAAGTCGCCGAACTTCAGGCGCTGCTTGAAAAACTCATCACCGATGGCCGCAGCACTCCGGGGGCTCCGCAGAAAAACGATGTCCCGGTGAAACGCTTTCCGGCTCCGACTCGTCCCCAGCCATCCACGACGCCACGAGCGAAAAAACAACCCGCACCCTTCCTGCAATGACACGCGTCGCCCACCAAATCATGAACCCAATCCTCCCCAAATCCATGCGCCACTTGTTTTCCCATCTGCTCCCTGCGGCCCTCGCCTTCACCGCTTGGACCGGACTCCACGCCGCCAATCCCCCGAAATTTTCAGCCAAGGAAAGCGATCCCCGTCTCCACGCCGAGGGAGAAGGCTGGGCCCTGAAAAAAGCCCTCGTCACCGATCCCTCGAGGCCCCGGGTTCTGCTGATCGGCGATTCCATCGTGGGCGGTTACCACAAGGAGGTGATCGCGGCGCTCGAAGGAAAGGCGTACGTCGACGTGTGGCAGAATCCGCACTGGCAGTCGGAGAAGACCAACCAGGTGCTCGCCCAAGTTTTAGAACAAGGCCCCTATGACGTGGTTCACGCCAATATGGGCCTCCACGGCTGGCCTGTGGGACGCATCCGCGAGGGCACCTTCGAGCCGCTCACCAAAGCCTACATCGAGACCATCCGACGCAAGCTGCCCAAAGCCAGAATCCTGTGGGCCAACAGCACCCCGGTCCGGCTCAAGGGAAAACCCGGCGAACTCGACCCCGAAATCAACGCAAACATCCTCGAGCAAAACCGCATGTCCGCCTCGGTCATGAAAGAGATGAACGTTCCCGTAAACGATTTCTACTCCCTCCTCGCCACCCATCTGGACCTCGCCAAAACCGACCAATTCCACTGGACCCCGCCCGCTTACAAAATCCTCGCCGACGCCGCGACGCAATCGATTCAAGCGGCACTCGCTGCAAAACCCTGAGCCTCCTTCTGCGCCCCCCCTTTCCCTCCTTCCCATGAAACCCATCGTTCTTCTGTTTTGCGGCCTCGCTTTGAGCCCGCTTCTCCGTTGCGAAGCCAACACCCCACCCTCTCCGAAACCCAACATCATCTTCATCATGTCCGACGACCACGCCGCACACGCCATCGGCGCCTACGGCGGTCGACTCGCGAAGCTCAACCCCACTCCCACACTCGACCGCCTCGCGTCGGAAGGGATGCGCCTCAAGAACTGCTTCGCCGTCAATTCCATCTGCACACCCAGCCGCGCCGCCATCCTCACCGGGCAATACAACCACACCAACCAAGTCTACGACCTCACTGGCAGCCTCGATCCCGCCAAACAATCCCTGCCCCTCGAACTCAAAAAGGCCGGTTACCAAACCGCTCTCGTCGGCAAATGGCACCTCGTCGCCGAACCCGCCGCTTTCGAGCACTACTGCGTCCTCCCCGGACAGGGCGACTACTTCAACCCCACCTTTCTCGTGCGCGGCCCAAAACCATGGCCTCAAAACACTTTCAAACGGGAGGGTGAACACGTCACCGACGCCATCACCGATCTGGCGCTGGACTGGCTCAAGCGAGAAAGGGATCCGGCCCGGCCTTTCTTCCTGATGTACCACCACAAGGCACCGCACGATAACTTTGAGTTTGCCCCCCGGTACAAAGACTACCTCGCCAACGTCGACATCCCTGAA
This sequence comes from Verrucomicrobiota bacterium, assembly GCA_037975925.1. Taxonomy (GTDB): domain Bacteria; phylum Verrucomicrobiota; class Verrucomicrobiia; order Chthoniobacterales; family Chthoniobacteraceae; genus Chth-196. Next base: position 14,609 of record JBANFR010000037.1, on the reverse strand, counting down.
CCCGAGAGCTTTGGCGATCACACGCGTTTTGGTTCCATCGCGACACGCGGCGCCGACGACGAGCTGATGCCTTACCTGGGTTCCTCCGTCGGGGAACGTCATCTGCGCCGGAACTACGTCAAATTTTTCAAGCACGGCGCCCTTCCCTCCCCTGAGGAACGCAAACGTGCCGCCTACAACGACTACCTCAAGCGCTACCAGCGCTGCGTCAAAGGCGTCGATGACTCGCTGGCCACTTTTTTTGAATACCTGCGCTCCGCCCAACTGCTCGATAACACCGTCATCGTTTACACCAGCGATCAGGGCATGATGCTCGGCGCACACGACTATCAAGACAAACGCTGGATGTACGAGGAATCCGCTCGGATGCCCTTCCTAATCCGCTACCCCAAAACGATCCCGGCGGGCTCCACCAGCGACGCTTTGATTGAAAACGTCGACTTCGCCCCCACGCTTCTGGAGTTCGCTGGAGTCCAGCCACCGGCGTCCATGCAGGGCCGCAGTTTCAAATCGATCTGCGAAACTGGAACCGAACCCATCGATTGGAAAAAAGCGGTCTATTACCGCTACTGGATGCACCTGGCGCACCACTACAACCCGGCACACCTCGGCATCCGCACCAAAGAATTCAAACTCATCTACTACTACGGAGTGGCCCGCGACGGACTTGCTCCACGCACACCGCCGGGCTGGGAGTTGTATGACCTGCAAAAGGATCCCCACGAGCTTACCAACGTGTACGACGATCCCGCCTACGCACCGATCGTCGCCCGCTTAAAAGCACAGCTCGCCGAACGCCGTCGCCAGGTCGGTGACCTTGGGCTGGATTATCCAAACGTCGAATCCGTTGTGCAGGAGTTTTGGGAGTATGACGCCGCAGCCCGCGCCAAAGCCGTGGCCATCTCCCACGAATTCCGAGCCCAGGCCCAAGCGGAACAGGAGTCCGTGAAATCGAAAGGCGCCTCCAAGGCTGCTCCGAAAGGCACGCCGTAATTTCCTGCCGCCCAATAGAAAAATCGGCCCGCCACAAGCCTGCTCCAGCGGGCGGTTGCGGGCCGAATCCTTTCCAAACCTGGCGTCTCAGACCAATTCACACGCTCGTGCGTACGGGAGCACGCGTGCCCCGTCAGCCGCCCGCGTCACCACCATCACCGGATCAATGCCGGTGACGTACTGGTAGCCCTTACCCAAAACCGCCCGAACCGACTCCACTCGCTCCGACGCCACCAGCGCTACCACACACCCACCAAAGCCACCCCCTGTCATCCGGCACCCGAACACGCCCGGTATCCCGCGCGCCAGTTCCACCAACAAATCCAACTCCCGGCATGACACCTGGTAATCCTCACTCAACGAAGCGTGGCTCCCGTACATCGCTTCGCCAGCAACGCACCAATCTCCAGCCTCCAGCGCCTCCACAAAATGCAGCGTCCGTTGGTGTTCGCTAATGACATGCCGCGCACGGCGCCGCTCAAGGAGGGGCAATGTCCCCTCCACGTTGGTCCATTGCGAAGGCGAGACATCCCGCAGTGAATCGACGCCCAAAAGACGCGCCGCCGCTTCGCACTCGGCCCGCCGCTTCGCGTATTCGCCGTCCGCAAGCCGGTGTTTGACCCCGCTGTGCACAATCAGCACCGAAACCGTCGCCGAATCCATCGGCACGTAACGCACTTCCATCGTCCGACAATCCAGCAACATCGCATTCGCGGCCCGCCCAAAGGTCACGGCAAACGGATCCATGATTCCGCAAGGAACCCCTGCAAATTCGTGTTCGGCCCGCTGGGCCAAAAGCGCCTTCTCCAACGGCGGCAGAACCTTCCCACAAAGGACCTCCACCGCCGTCGCAAAGCCCACCTCCAGCGCAGCACTGCTGCTCAAGCCCCCCCCGGCTGGTAGGGTCGCAGAAACGCGCGCCTCAAATCCCGGAATCTCCCAGCCCAAACGCTGAAAGCCGGCAAACACCCCGCAGGGATAGGCTGTCCAACGACCGCAATGATCTGCAGCACGGAGCGGCAACCCGAAGTCCACCTCCGTCACCGGTTCCCCCGAGCGTCCCGTGCTCAAGATGATTCGGCGGTCTCTTCTCGGCATCACCTCAATCCGAATGCAGGGCTCAATCGCCATCGGAAGCACCAGCCCCTCATTGTAGTCGGTGTGTTCCCCGATCAAATTCACCCGACCAGGCGAAACCACGGTGAAACCACTGCTGGGAAATGCCTCCCCCTCCGAAAAAAAACGCTCAAACCAGCTCGGATTTCTATCCATGGTGCAGCAATCCAACCGCATGACGTGATCCACAACAAAGAGAGTTCACGTCTAATTTCTAAGACATCCGGTCAGAAGCCTCCAACTCGCCATCCCTCCCTGACTGACCTCAAGTCTCTCCCCTCCCAATCACGGCTCCCGGAATGCTCCGACGACGCATCCCCGCCGGAGAACGGTTCAAACGGGCCCGGAACACATTGGCCATGTACTCCGCATGCTCAAATCCCGACCGTTCAGCAATTTCGGTGAGCGACAGACTGCTCTCGAGGAGGAGCTGCTGCGCGACCTTCAGCCGCTGCTGGATCAACTCCTCATTGAGTGTCCGTCCCAGGCTCGCACGAAACCGGCGCTGCAACACACTCCGCGATACCCCGACCCGGGAAGCGATCTCGTCGATCCGAATCCGATGCACCGCATGTTCCCGAATGATGCACAGCGCACGACTCACCGCATCGTCATCCACCGCCAGAAAATCCGTCGAAAGGCGCGTCACGATTTTGATAGGGGCAATCAGCGTGGGCTTCCGAGGCGGCAAAGCGCCCCTCATCAGACGTTCGAGCAGCGCTGCAGCCTCATAGCCCGTTCGTTCGTGTCCGGGGAGCACACTCGTCAGTGTGGGCTGGCACACGTTGCAGAGCGGCTCGTCGTTATCCACCCCGATCACCGCCACCTCCTCCGGCACCCGCAACCCAGCCCGCAGACAGGCCTCCAGCAACTGACTGCCCCGCTGGTCACTGCACACCATGATTCCAACGGGTTTCGGCAACCTCGACAACCACTGGGCAAGCCGCGTCTGGTGCAGCTCCCAAGTTTCACTCTCCAGATCGTGCCGGGGTTCGCTCCGTACCGTCACCGGGTAGCCGCGGCTCTCCAGCGCTGCGCGGAACGCCTCCTGTCGAATGTGCGACCAATTCTCCCGGCGGATGCCGAGGTACGCAAAATGCCGGAAACCGCGCTCCAGCAGGTGCTCCGCCGCCATCTCCCCAACTGCCCTGTCATCGACGTGCACCAGCGGAAACCCTGAGCCTTCCACGACCCCCAGCACATCCACCACGGGTAAACCCGTCTGCCGCAGAGCCCGGGCCATCGCTGGTGTCTGCACACGGGCCAAAATGCCGTCTCCCTCCCAACTCGCCAACCAGACAGGCAACTTTTCCTCCAGACTCCGCGCCTGGTGGTACAGGAGCCAGGGCTGATGTTCGCGCACATAGCGGGCGATCCCCAACAGGATGTCCCGCCCGCTGGCGAGAGAGGTCTCCACTACAATGGCCACCCGTCGCCTGCTCGCACTGCGCGTCGCTTGGAAATCGCCAGACTTTTTCATGAAAACTCTGCTCAATCTTGTTCCCGCCGGATTTCTTACACAGGAGGTCTGATTCCGCAGTACCGAATCACCCCCTACCCTGAAAAGGCCTCATGCATCTGAGCCCCTCGCCTCTCCTTGTCCGGGGCCACGCGGTCCCAGCTTTTGCCGGGCCGCCTCCAAAAGGCAGCAAACCGCGCCAACTCAGCCTCGTTTACCTCCCGCCCGAAAAACATTACCTTCTGAGAACTCCCATGAACCCACCGACGGATACCAATTCGCCTCTGCGCCTCGATCAATGGCTGTGGGCGGTCCGGGTCTACAAAACACGCGCGCTTTCCGCTCAAGCCATCAAAGCAGGGAGGGTCCAAGTCAACGGGCGAGCCAGCAAACCCGCGCACGAAGTGCGTCCTGGCGAGGTCATGAGTATCCGACTGGAACAGGGCGAGAATGCTTGGACGCGCACCTTGCGAGCCATCGCCTCCCCGCGCTCCCGGGTGGGTGCGGCACTGGTAGCGCAGTATGCAGAGGACATCACATCTGCAGAGGAACTCGCCAAACGCGACCGGAAAGAAACCGGATTTCTGCAGCCCATCTTCCGGGCAAAAGGCACAGGACGACCAACCAAACGCGACCGCCGTCAGCTCGATCAGTGGATATGAGCCCTCCGGGAGCGCGGAGCCCCAGCTCCGCCATCGCCCCCGGGGCTTTAGAGGCGCCGCTCGCCCCCAGGGGTTGGCGCCCTGCTCAACCAGCGGCCTGGCATTCCTCGACCAGCGCTGCTCAAGGCAGGTTTTTCATCATCACCGGGATGGACTCCCCCCGGGTCCCGAGGCCACCCGGCTGGCGCCCCCTCTGAGTGTGTGCACCACAAGCCCGCCCCTTCGCCTGAATCATCCCCCTTGTGCGCGGAGACGGTGAGGCGAAGCAGGGGCTTCGCGCTCCCAAACGCCAGCAGTGTTCCCACCAAAAAACAACGGGATCGTGGTTAGGCGGGCTGAACCTGGGCAAAATCGCGGCGATCGATCCTTTGTCTGACTTGCTCGGCGAACCACCGGAGCGGACCAGAAAAATCCGCGAAACTTTGTCCCCAAGGCGGCGGGTGTGCGGACAAGTGACGGGGACGCAGCAACGTCTTGAGCGGCCCCTTCCCCGTTTCTCATTCCCCCTATGAAAAGAGTCCTTCCTTGGGTGAGAGCCGCCTTGGCTCTCCTGTTGACCGCCGGTTCTCTGCGCTCTGCGGAGTCGTTCCCCGATCCGAAAGCCGATTTTCGAGGAGCAGCCCTCCACTCGATGCCACTGGGCGGCGTCGGTGCCCAAATTCTGGCCCCAAAGAAAGCGGCCGTTGGACGTCCCTGGGTCCTCACGTCCCGTTTGTATGAGGGGGAAGACCCCGCATACCGCAATGTGACACGAATCCATCTGGCTCTGGTGCATCGGGGCTTCCACGTCGTGGCACTTCCCATCGGTCAATGGCAGGCCGCTTATGAAGCGATGACCTCCCGCTACGGGCTTTCCGAGGGCGTGTCGCTGATGGCGCTCGGGGCCGAAGGGGTGGCGGTGGGACGCTGGGCCGTCGAGCATCCGGGCAAGGTGGTAGCCCTGGCCTTGGACAAAACAGTGTGCAACGTCCTGAGCTGGAAAAACCACACGGTGGAACAAAACGCAGGAGCGGGCGACGCCTGGAAAAACCGCGTGCCGCTGTACGGGTTCAAATCCGAAGCGGAGGTTCTCGGGTTGAATGACGACCTCGATCGGAGAGCGGCCGAGCTTGCGGCACAAAAGGTGGGAGTGGTGAGCCTTGTGGGGGAGGAGGACCGCCTGGCACCTTACGCCGAGAACGGCGCGGTTTGGGAGCGCGAGTACCGGAAAGCCAAGGGCGAGTTTCGTTCCATCCTCGGCAAAGGAGAAGGCCATCATCCTCACGGTCTGGAAGACCCCACCCCCGTCGTAGAGTTCTTTCAAAAGCTCTCACTCAAACTTGCCTACGAGACCTTCCCAGACGGGAAAAAGGCGCGTCAACCGGTGGGGACCCTGGAGCTTTCTCCCGACGGCGAAAGGCCGTGGCTTGAGCTGCCAGAAAGTGATTTGGCCAAAATCCGTGCAGCGCTTCCCGAAAAGGCACAGGTCACTCCGCGAAAGCCTCGCAAGTTGCTCGTGTTTTATCGGACCGATTTTTTTGCGCACGACTCCATCCCTTACTGGAACCGGCTCCTGGAACTCCTCGGCGAAAAGACGGGGGCTTTCAGCGTCACGTTGACGCAAAGCTACGCCGAGTTGATGCCGGAGCGTTTGGCGCAATACGACGCGGTATTTTTCAACAACACCTGCCGGATGCGCACCCCGGAAGTGGTGAAGGCGTCTTTGCAGGCTTTTGTAAAGAGCGGCAAAGGCTTTGTGGGCAATCATGGAGCGGGAGACAACTGGCATGACTGGCCCGAAGGGCTCGAAATGCTCGGCGGAGAGTTTGTGGGACATCCCTTCTACCAAGCGCAAATGAAGCTGGATGACCCCGCCAGTCCGCTTCTGGCGTGTTTTGGCGGAAAATCTTTTCCGATGGCGGATGAGTTGTACGCGTTCAAGCCCACCTTCAGCCGCTCCAAAGTGCGCGTCCTCCTGAGCATCGACGTAGAAGCCTCACCCCGGGTTCGACAGACCCTGGAAACGGCTCGTACCGAGGGAAAAAACGCTCAAGTCTTAAATCCAGACAATGACCATCCTATGGCCTGGATCCGTCCTTGGGGACAGGGACGCGTCTTCTACTGCTCCTTCGGGCATATGCCGACGGTCACGATGCAGGCACCCATTGTGCAATTCTACCTGGCTGGAATTCAGTATGCGCTTGGCGACCTGAACGCAGACGACACGCCCGTCCCCACCCCCGCCAAGTAAACGCCGAAAGGAACAGAAGCGCATCCCTTGCACGCCCTCCTCTCGATGAACCCATTTTCCGTAAAAACCATCCGTCTGATCCCGTTCTTTTTCTGGCTTTTAAGCGCGGCCGTGGTGGCGGCCGAAAAGCCAAACATCATCGTGATTCCCGCAGACGATATCGGCTATGGCGACTTGGGTTGCTATGGCGCGCTCAAAGTGAAGACCCCCAATTGCGACAAACGTTGAGTTCGATTGGATCGTCGGTCGGGTGTTGGAACCACTGGAGGCGCTGGATTTGATGAGCCAAATGGATCTGCTGGCCAGCATTGCCGCCCTGACAGGCCCATCGATTCCGGCGGGGCATGCTCAGGAGCAGCGAGAAAGAGTTCCCCTCAATCCACGAATGCACCCAACCCACAGCGGGATAACGTCCCCATCCCATTTCACTTCGAGCGAAACTGCGGGCTCTCCACCAAGGCGTGAATCATCGCACGCAACGTCATCCCCTTGGCTTTGGCCTTCTTCAAAATGTCCTCCACCATTTCGTCATCCGAAAACCCACCGGGCCGCCCCAGCGCATACTCCACCAACCGTGCGATCAGCCCTCGTGCGAAATCCTCCTCGTGCCCGGCCACCGCATCTCGCAACCCATAGAAATCCTCGAACGTTTTTCCCGAAGGCAAACGCCCGGCAGCGTTGATCGGAAACAGCTGCTTCTTCTGGATGATCTGCCACGTCTTGTAGAACTCCGCGTACTCCTCCTCACGCCATAGCCCGGCCGCATCAAAATTTTGCAGGGCGAATCCAATCGGATCGATCCGGCGATGGCACTGCGCGCACTGCGGCTCTTCTTGGTGCGCTGTCAGCAGCTCGCGGGCTGACATCAACTTGTCTCCAAAGCGCGAAAGCTGCGGCACGTTCGCAGGCGCTGGCGGCGGCGGATCGTTCAACAGTTTGCGCAACACCCACGCCCCACGTTCCACAGGCGAACTCCGCTCCCCGTCCGATCCCATCGCCAAAATCGCCGCCATCCCCAAAAAGCCACCCCGCGGCGAGTGCTCGGGTACCGAGACTTTCCGGAACGCACTCCCACGCACATTGGGCAGCCCGTAGTAGTCCGCCAGCAAATCGTTCACCACGACAAAGTCCGATTTCAGCAGCGTCCTCACCGGCAAATCCTCGTCCAAGACCGTGCGGATGGTTTCGTACACCTCGCGGCGTGCAGCTTCCTTCAGGCTGTCGTCAAACTTCGGGTACAGACGGCCATTGAATCGGAAAAAATCCAGCCGAGTCATATGCAGCCACTGATGCGCAAACCCCGCGATAAAGCGCTCCACACGACGATCCAAGAGCAGCCGGTCGACCTCGTTTTCGTAGCCTCGGGAAAGAACATCCAAAGTGCCCAACCGGGCGGTATCGGCGTATAACATGAGCCGCTCATCGGGAGGGCCTCCCCACAAGAAATAGGAAAGCCGGTTCGCCAGCTCCGCATTGGTCAGCGGAACACGCGCCACAGGCGTCTGCGGTGCCACGGACACCCCCGCCTTTTTGGTACCGCCTTGCAGATCCACCACAGTTTGTGCCGAAACCCCTTCCGCCGACTGGCTCTCGCGCTCGGACGGCTCCAGCACATAGAGAAAACGCGGCGAAGCCAGAATGATCGCCAACGGAGTCTTGATGGCCTCCATAAACGGTTCTCCCGCACGGATCCGCTCCTCAAAATGGACCACCAACTGGTCAATCAATCCCGCCCGGGCCGGCCTGCCACGGAAAGCACGAGAGGCGAACGACTCCAGAACCGCCCGTGCCTCCACACTCCCCGGCTTTTCCCCCAACGCCACATTTCCAAAAATCGCCTGATGAGACTTCGGCGGCCACTGGTCGGTGAACGGTCCCTCCCACTCCATCCAGTCAACCCACAGGGTAGGCGGCGCACGAAACGCGCCCCGAGTCCGCGTGTCCATCGGGATTCCGAGATTCCGGAAATTTTCCTGCTGTTCCCTGCCGCGCTCGTGATTGTGCCGCCGCTGCCGAACCGCGTACTCCCGGGGACCTGAACGCCCCACGGAAACCGCAACCTCAAAAATCTCCGGCTTTTCCGGAGTACCCTCCACCGGAGAGCACCCCAGCAGTTTCATCTCCTCGGGCCATCCCTGCTCCCCCCGCGTACCGAACTCCACAAAGGAAGGCTGATTGTCTCGCGTCCCGGCAGACGCCAGGCGGACACGAATCAGGTAGCGTCCCGCCGGCATGTCGCCGGGAATGCTGATGCTCTCCGGGAACGGAGAATTCGGGACCAGCGCTCCACTCAGTGACAGCGGATCATTCAAATAATTGGAGGTCCGCAAAAACGCCCCGCGCTGAACCGTTTCATTGAGCCCGGCATCCGTATCATCGCCAAAACCGAATTCCTTTGCCGGGCGACCGGAAGTCCTCCAATCGCGAATCCGATGGAGCTCCTTCCGGGCCTTTTCCTGGGCCGCTCGCACGCGTTTGAGCGCCGCCTCTTCGCACTCCACCCGGACGACTTTCCGTTCCGGCTTGGGCTTGGTCACAATCGCATCATCCAGCGCCACACGCGCCAGCTTCAGGTACTGCTCAAATTGGTCGCTCGAAAAAAACAGCCCGGACCCAAACGTATCAAATCCCCCGGTAGTCTCGTCCGGCGGCAAATCAAACGCGTTCACCTCCACATCCAGCAGATCCCGCATCGTGTTCACGTACTCCCGCCGGTTCAGCCGTCTCAGCGGGATCACTCCGCCGCTGTCTGCCAACGCCTTCCGCGCCACCACCATCTGCTTGGAGAGATGCTCCAAAAATGCCGCTTTTTCCTCCCGACTCGGCTGCTTCTTGTCCTCCGGCGGCATCTCCCCCGCATTCAAAGTCCCCAACACTTTCTGCCACCGCTCCGCACTTACCACGTCCCCAATTTTGAAGGGAATATCATCCAAACGCACCTTCCCCTTCTGCTTCTCCGCATCGTGACACGAGAGGCAGTACTTCTCAAAAAAGGCGCTGTGGGACGCGTCCACCACCGCCTCCGTGGCGGCCTGCGCCGCGGCAGCCATGAACAACAGGAAACACAAACTTCTCATCGCAAGGGTTTCTCTAGGGAAAGGAAACACCTCCAAAAACCTAGGCCCGAAGAGTCTCGATGATCCCGGTACTATCCCCAAAAGAAGACGCCTGGACACCGGCCCCCTGCAACAGAGTGAGCCAGACGTTACACAGCGGCGTCTTCGGGTCCGACATCACCACATGCTGCCCCAGCTTGATTCCCGCCCCCCCACCCGTCAGCACCGTGGGACAATTGTCCAGCATGTGCCCCGTCCGGATGTTGGTCCCCAACACCACACTCACATGGTCGAACAAGCTCGACCCATCCGCTTCCGGCGTTTTTTTGAGCCGCTCAATCAGGTACCCGAGCAGTTCCGCCTGCGCCCGATCCCGGGTCTTGCTCGCCTCGATGCGCGGCCCCATGTCGTAATGGCTCATGCTGTGCCCGTCCAAGGCTAGGCCCCGGCTCCTCAACAGCGAATTCACCGGCTGCAAATAGCTAATCACCCGTGTCGCGTCCGTCTGGAACGCATTCACCATCAGGTCATACATGAGCCTGATTTCCTGCTCCCCACTGACCCCTTTTCCGGGTTCGGAAAGAGGCGTCGAAGGTTTCGTCTTGGGCACCGTCAGCCACTGATTTTCCCGCTCCAAACGCGTCTCAATTTCGCGAATCGAATCCAGATACTCGCTCAGCTTGTCCTTGTCCTCCTTGTTCAGACCGCGGGTGGCGTCCTTCGCCTCGTCCAGCACCGTATCCAGCACGCTTTGTTGGCGCCGCAACTCCGCCTGCCGCTGGGCAAGCGGCGTCTTCTCATCGGAGAACAGCTTGTGAAAAACCGCCACCGGATCCGGGATCAGGGGCAACGGTTTGCCTTGCCGGTTCCAGGAAGCGCTGCCGCCGTGTCCCCCGTCCATCCCGGGATTGCTCAGGGCCAGCGAAGCAAAGCGGGTCTCTTTTCCGAACTGCTCCGCAGCCACCTGGTCCACCGAAACCGTGTTGTGGAAGCTCCGACCGGGGAACCCGTAGCGGTTGGCGCCGGTAAGCCAAAAGGTGCTGCCTTGATGGCCGTCGTTGGAGAACTTGTGGTACGTGTTCTGAACGACGGTGATGTCTTTCTGAAACTTGGCCAGGGGTTTCAGGCCCTCGGAAAGTGTCCACTCGGACCCGGTTTGCTGGGGATCAGGAAACCAGGTTTCCTTGGTCACCCCCCAGCCCATAGCCAAGAAAATCATGCGCTTGGGACGGGATGGCAGAGCGGCGGCGGAAGCAAACCTGCGGAAACCGAGCGATTCGAGGAAAGGCAGGGCGATGCAGGCTGTGGAGCTTCGGAGAAAATGGCGACGGTTCAGGGAGGGATTCATTGGGAGTTTGGGTTGGTTTTTTTGAAAAAAGCAGGAGGTGGGGCTGGGTTCAGAAGGGCGCGTTACCTGCGAAACCGCAACGGAGAGGGCATCCTCCGGAAGCTCGAGCCGAGGATCGGGTGGCAAAACCAGCGGGGGAGGTGGAGTTCACGTCGGGAATGCCGCCGGAGCGGCCGGGGTGTTAACAAAAACTTTCCGTTTTTCGAAAACGGCGCCGAGGAGGCGAGACACCCTCTTTCCGCAGCATCCGTGCCAAAAGGGAGCAAGTTCGCGAGCAAGGGAGGCGGTGGGAGAGCCCGGCTTCTGCGCGTTTCTCCGGTCAGCCTTTGCCATTCCCTCAAACCGGGGCTAAGTTCTGGAGTATGAACCTCGGGATTACGGGCGCTACGGGCCTGATCGGATCTTTTCTTGTGGATCTGGCTTTGCGGCGCGGGCACGAAGTCGTGGCGTTTAGCCGAAACCCGAGCCGCCCGATTCCGGGTTGCACCATGCGGCTGGTGGATCTTTCGCCAGAGGCTGCTCCCCCCGATTTTTCCGGGTGCGAGGCGGTGATCCACCTGGCGGGGGAAAGTGTTTTGGGGCTGTGGACCCAGGAAAAAAAGAGGCGGATCCGTGAAAGCCGCATTTTGGGAACGCGGCGCGTGGTGGAGGGCATCGCCGCCCTCAATCAGCCGCCAGAAGTGTTGGTGAACGGGTCCGCGATTGGATTTTACGGGGACAGCGGGGACCGGGAGCTGACGGAGGAATCGCCTGCGGGGGAAGGATTTTTATCGGAAACCTGCCAGGCCTGGGAAGCGGAAGCCAGGCGGGCCATTACGGAACGCGTGGTGTTGCTGCGCACCGGCGTCGTGCTTTCGCCCCGGGGCGGGGCTCTGGGGGTGATGGCGCCCGTTTTTCGGGCGGGGCTCGGCGGCGCCCTCGGTTCAGGCACCCAGTGGATGTCGTGGATTCACCTGGAAGATCTCGCCCGGATGATCCTGTTTGCCGTGGAGGACACCTCCGTATCGGGCCCCCTGAACGGCACCGCACCCTGGCCCGTCCGAAACGCGGAATTCACCCGCCAACTGGCCCGGCAACTCCATCGTCCCTGCCTGTTCCGAGTCCCCGCCTTTGCGCTCCGCTGGCTGGGCGAATTTTCACACGAACTGCTGGATAGCAAACGCGTCCTCCCCGCCCTTGCCACCGCACACGGGTTCCCCTTTCGTTACCCTGAACTCGCAACCGCTTTCGCAAACCTGCTTTAAACGTTCCCCCCGAAAAACCTCTCCACCACCCGCCATGTCCGTCCCACAAAATGTCATCGCCATCGTCTACGATTACGACCAGACGCTGAGCCCGAATTACATGCAGGAAGAGGTGCTCTTCCCCGCCTTCGGAATTGATTCCCGCGCCTTCTGGAAAAAAGCCCAGGAACTCGTCCGCGAACACGGCTACGACAACGAACTGGCCTACATGAAGGTCCTGCTCGACTGCCTCGGAATGGACCGCCCCACCAACCAGCGCCTCAAAGAACTCGGCAACAGCCTGCGCTTTTACCCCGGGCTCCCGCAGATGTTTGAGGAGTTCGCCAAAGGCCTCCTCTCCGCCCAACACGTCGCCCACGGAATCCGCGTCGAGCACTACATCATTTCTAGCGGGCTCAAGATCCTGATCGAAGGCAGTCGCCTAGCACCCTACGTGCAGGGAATTTTTGGCTGCGAATTCGCCGAGGACGAACGCGGCTGCATCACCTTCCCCAAACGGGTCATCTCTCACACCCAGAAAACGCAATACCTCTTCCGCATCAACAAGGGGCTCCTCGACATGTCCCAGGACGTGAACGACCACATGCCCGCAGGCATCCGCCCGGTCCCCTTCCAAAACATGATCTACGTCGGCGACGGCCCCACCGACGTCCCCTGCTTCGCCGTCGTCCGCCAAAACGGCGGCCACGCCATCGCGGTCTACAACCCCGAGGACCACTCCCGGAACTCCTTCCGCAAGTGCTACCAACTCTCCACTCACGCGGACCGCGTCCGCCACATCGCCCCCGCCGACTTCCGCTCCGGCAGCCATCTGCGGCTCTTGCTCGAACAAATGGTGAGCGAAATCTCCAACCGCATCGTTGATGCCCGCGCCCGCGAAATGGAAGACGCCACCGTAAGGGCCCCGCAACACGCGATTTAAATCGCCCCGAGCTCCAATTCCCCCAAGTCGGCCCGCCTTTGAACCTCATCCCCGGTCCAGCCATGCGTTTCTTGCGGATTCTCGGCCGTGCACGTTCGCTCGTACCGTGTCGTGCCCTCCCTCTACTGCCGCTCCTTCTCGCCCCGTTTTTGAGCGCGTGTGCTTCCTTGCAAAGGCCTGCCCCCTCCAAAACTCACGGCGTTTTCCGCACCTCCGCCGCCCACCGAACGGCCCCGAAACCCCTTCATTTGCCGATTGCAACGCTGCCATCCCCCCCTCCCGGCAGTCGCATCCTCGGACACTTTCAACTCACCACCCCGAACGGACCCGACTTTGCCAAGGAGGCGCTCCTCTACTACGCCCGGCACGTCGGCGCAGACGCCGTGTGCATCCGCAGCATCGAGAACAAGCCGGCCTGCTCCCGCTCCCCCCTCCAAAACGAGGTGTTCCCCATCACCCGCGAATTTTCCGACCGCGTGTGGATCGCAGGACACGGAGGCCTGCGAGGCCGCTGGGAATACCGGCGCCGGACCGAAATTCTTTGGCTCAACCAATCCGTTCCCGCCGCCGGCCGGGAATCCGCATGGCCGACCACGCTAAAAGCCGATCTGCTGCGCCTCCCCGAATCTGCCTAGGAATTCTCCCGATTTCATACCCACCGCTTTCCCTCCCTTTTTTGCTCCGCTCGCGATCTGACCTTTATGAGTTGGTTTAATTTTAGCGCCGGTGACTTCGCCGTCTCCTTCCTCAGCGTACTCCTCGAGGGCGTTCCCTTCCTCCTCTTGGGCTCCCTCATCTCGGGCTTGGTGGATGCCTTTGTTTCCCCCGAACAACTCGGCAAGGTCCTCCCTAAAAACCCCGTCGCCGCCGTCTGCGTGAGCGGACTCCTCGGCTTGATCTTCCCCATGTGCGAATGCGGAAGCGTTGTGGTGATCCGCCGCTTCTTGCGCAAGGGCCTCCCCATCGGGTGCGCCGTCACCTACATGCTCGGAGCCCCCATCGTCAGCCCCATCGTGGCCTTGAGCACCTTCGCCGCTTTCCGTGGTCAAAATCCACTCGAGATGACCATGCTCCGCATGACCCTCGGCTTCGGGATCGCCGTCGCTGCAGGCCTCCTCTTCCAGCGCTTACGCCCCTCCACCATTCTGCAGGAGGGCATCACGGCACCCGTCGGCACGCCCGCCGCCTCCCGCTCGGGGCTGAGAATTGCTTCACTTGAAGACAAAGCGCTCCCCCCCTCCACACTCGCCTCCCGACTGCAACGCTCCCTCTACGCCGCCGCCACTGATTTCCTCGATGTCGCCGTGTTTTTTGTCATCGGTGCCGCCCTCACAAGCGTCCTCGGAACCGCCATCCAGAGATCCGCGCTCGAGCCCCTTGCCGAAAACCCGCCCCTCGCGATTTTTTCCCTGATGGGCCTCGCCGCCGCTCTCGCCCTCTGCAGCACAACCGACGCATTCATCGCCGCCACCAGTTTTCCCACCTTTCCGATGACGGCCAAACTCGCCTTCCTCCTCTTCGGCCCCATGGTCGACCTCAAACTCGCCTGGCTCTACGGACTCATCTTCCGGCGCCGCAC
>JBANFR010000036.1:0-26322 GCA_037975925.1 Verrucomicrobiota bacterium | reverse complement strand
CGGAGGATGCGGTGGGTGTGGAGGGGGGGATTAGACGTCGTGCATCCTATCCTCGGTGTCGGCATCGGATTTCGTCCCCAGTGGATGGGGGACCTCCTGCTTCGGCGGGCTGAGGTGGATTTTCTTGAAATCACCATCGAGCATTACCTTGGAAAGGCTCCTCAAAAGCACGAGGAGCTGGAGCTGCTTCGTCGCCACTTTCCGTTAATCCCGCACGGTCTCAACCTGTCACTGGGAAGCGCCGAGGGAATCGACGAGGCGCACTTGGAAAAAGTCGCGGATTTGGTTACCCGACTGGCTCCCGCTTGGTGGAGCGAACACGTCGCATGGACCCGGTCTGGAGGAAGGGAAATTGGCCATCTGAGCCCGCTCCCATGGACGCGCGAGGCTCTGAATATCCTCGAGCGAAACATCCGAAAGGTGCGTCAAAGGATCCCGTTCCCTCTGATTCTGGAAAATATCACCGCCTCCTGGGTTTTACTCGGCGCGGAAATGAGCGAGGCGGAGTTCCTGAGGCACCTGGTTGAGGAAACGGGTTGCGGACTGTTGCTTGACATCACCAACTTGTACATCAACGCCCGCAATCAGGGTTTCGATCCGCGGCATTTTCTCGATGAGATACCCCTCAAACACGTGGTGCAGTTGCACTTTGTTGGGTGCGAGGAGGTGGGAGGTCGTTTGCACGACAGCCACGCCTCCGCCATGAGTCCGCCCCTTTGGCAGCTGATGGATCAGGTGCTTTCATTGGCTCCCGTTTGTGGGGCGATTCTGGAGCGTGACGAGAGGATCTCTCCGTTGGAGACGTTACTTCCCGAACTCCACATGGCTCGCGAGATGGGGAAACATCATCGGCGATGGAACTAAGGAGCCTTCAAAATGCATTGGCCTGCCTTTACACGGACGAGGCTGCGCGGAGGCGTTTTGACGAGGATCCCGCCGGGTTTTGTGTGGAGTTTGGTCTGAGTCGGGAGCAAGTGGCGCAATTGCGGGCAGGTTTGCCCGCTGGCATCCGCGAGTTTGCGCAATTGATTCTGGATAAAAAGGTTCAGGAAATGAAGCGATGGACTCCGCTGACTCTCCGGTGTTTGGGGACGGCGTATGGTGTTCTTGCGCGGAAATACTTCGCGCTTCATCCCGGCGAACACCCGGGCCCGATGGAAAATGCTCTGGGATTCTTACGCTGGGGGTTGGAGCAAGGCGCGGGAAGGGAACGGCTTTTTCCGAGGGGGGTGGCCGCAATGGAGGCGATGGATTTGCGCATGCGATTCACAGGGAGACGATTTGGATTCGGACTCTTCTGGATGCCGAGGGGGTGGGATGCGCAGTGGGCGGGAAAATCGCACTGCTGGCGCGCGGTTTTTTGGTGGCGACCCACAGGCTCCGGGGGCCGCTTGGTGCGCTTCACAATTCCCGAGATGAAAGGGAGTGGCTAGGGCCGGAATCGAACCGGCGACACGAGGATTTTCAGTCCTCTGCTCTGCCAACTGAGCTACCTAGCCGTGTATGAGGCGGCGGATTATGTCGCTTCGACCGCTCGCGGCAAGAGCGATTTCCGGCTTTTTTAGGTCGGCCTTCGCGGGGCCAGGGGGAGCGTGGTTTTTTCGAGCCTTTTTTGATCTTTGAATTCACGCGGAAACAGAGTTCATTATCCCACTCCCCGAGCGCGTGATAGGTCGCTGATAGGATTGGCGCCCGCGGAAGGGGAAAAATGGCAACCCGTGGTTTGTTACAACTGAAATCAATGATCGACATGAAGGAATTACTCGCGTCACGCCAGTTGCGCGAGTTCAAGGAGGGCAGCATTGTCAAAGGGCACGTCCTCGAAGTGAGACCCCGTGAGGTTCTCGTGGACATCGGCTACAAGAGCGAAGGCGTGATTCCGCTCGCCGAGTTCGAAGACATGGAAGACCTCCAAGTGGGCGACGAAGTGGAAGTTCTGCTTTGCCGTCTCGAGAACGACGAAGGAATGGTTGTGCTCTCGAAGGAGCGCGCCGCCTACAAGCAGAACTGGGAGAAGATCGTGAAGGTCTTCCACGAGGGCGGAATCATCAAGGGCAAGGTTCGCTCCGTGGTGAAGGGTGGACTGACTGTGAACATCGGGGTGGAGTCCTTCCTGCCTGGTTCACAGATCGACATCATCCCCCCGAAGGATTTGTCCGTTTACGTCGGAAACACGTACGATTTCAAAATCGTCAAAATCAACGACGACCGGAAGAACGTGGTTCTTTCCCGGCGCGAGTTGATCGAGCAGGAGCGGGCGGAAAAACGCTCCCGTTTCCTCGATGTCACCAAGGCGGGCGATGTGGTTCGCGGTGCGGTCAAGAACCTCACGGACTTTGGCGCGTTTATCGATCTCGATGGGATGGATGGATTGCTGCACATTACCGACATGAGCTGGGGCCGTTTGGGGCACCCGAGCGAATTGCTCAAGGTCGGCCAGGAGCTCGAAGTGGTGGTGTTGGACATCAACCGCGACAAGGAGCGTGTTTCACTCGGCCTCAAGCAGACCCAGAAGAACCCGTGGGAGGAGACCGAAGGGCGTTTCCCGGTGGGAACCAAGCTCAAGGGCAAGGTCACCAACCTCGTGCCTTACGGTGCGTTTGTGGAAATCGAAGAAGGCGTCGAAGGCCTCATTCACGTGTCCGAGCTTTCCTGGACCAAGCGGATCACCCGTCCGAGCGACGTGTTGACTCTCGGCCAAGAGATCGAGGCCATCGTGCTCGGCGTGAACAAGGAAGAACAAAAGATCAGCCTTGGCGTCCGTCAGCTCGAGCCCAATCCTTGGGAGGAAATCGAACACCGCTACCCGATTGGCAAGCAGGTGAAGGGGATCGTTCGCAACATGACCGCCTACGGCGCCTTTGTGGAGCTGGAGGAAGGCATTGACGGCATGATTCACGTGTCCGATATGAGCTGGACGCGGAAGGTCAACCATCCTTCGGAAGTCATCAAGAAGGGTGACGAACTTGAAGCGGTGGTGATCGACATCGACAAGAACTCCCAGCGCATCAGCCTGGGCATCAAACAGCTCGAAGACGATCCGTGGAAGACCATCGAATCCCGCTACAAGATCGGTGATTTGGTGAAGGGCAAGGTCAGCAAGATCGCGAGCTTCGGCGCCTTTGTGGAGCTGGACGGCGACATCGACGGATTGGTGCACATCTCGCAGATCAGCGAGGAGCGCGTCGAGAAGGTGAAGGACCATCTGAAGATCGGTCAGGAAATCGAAGCCCGCGTGATCAAGGTCGACAAGACCGAACGCCGCATTGGTTTGTCGATTAAGGCCGCCGCCTACGACGAGGAAGAAATCAAGCGCGAAGCTGCCGCGTTCGAGACACTCCGTCCTGGTGAGGACATGGTGGGTCTGGAGCAGGCGTTTGCCGCTGCCGAAGAGTATCGTCCCGGCGAGGGACGCCGCCGTTAATCACGGTGGAATCGAAAGTGGGGCCGATGGAGATTCTTCTCTGTCGGCCCTTCTTTTTGCTAAAATCTGCTACAGTCGCTGAAAACTATGGAAAAGCCTCAGATTACTGCCTGGTTAAAGACTTCGTGTGGATGGAGTAATGGTGTGCGCGCAGTGATGCGCAAGTACGACATTCCCTACACGGAAAAAGACATCATCAAGAATCCGGCGTTTCGCTGGGAGATGGAACAGAAGAGTGGACAGCCGCTGAGTCCTTGCGTGGAGGTTAACGGGGTGATGCTTCCGGATATTTCGGGTGAGGAAGTGGAGCGCTATTTGTTGGCGAACGGACTGGTCCACGAGAATCAGAACCCGGTGAACGTGCCTCTGAACGCACCGTGTTCGGATGCCGAGCACGCAGCGATGCTCCGTGGACAGCCTGTCAAACTGCATCCCTGATCCGGCACTCGAGCCGGGCTGAAAATTCGGAAAGCCTGCAAAAAAAAGGGGCGCCCTAAGCACTGGGGCGCCTCTTTTTTTGTCGAAGTGGAGGGGATGGGCTCTACGAAGCGGGTGGAGAGGTTTTCTCCGCAGAAACCTTCTTAGGAAGGGCTCTGCTTTTTGAGGAATTCTTTGGCTAAGGCACGGTAGGCGGTCGCTCCGAGGCCGTTGGATTCGTATTCGAGGATGGTTTTTCCGTGGCTGGGAGCCTCTCCAAGCCGCACGGTGCGCGGGATGATGGTGCGGAAAATGGATTCGCCGAAATGTTTTTGCACCTCGGCAATGACCTGTTGAGCGAGGTTGTTGCGCATGAACATGGTCATGAGGATTCCACCAATGCGGAGATCGGGGTTTGCTCCGCAGTCGCGAATTTGGCCGACGATGCCGTGGATCTTGGAGAGGCCTTCAAGGGCGAAATATTCGCACTGGATGGGGACCAAAAGTTCGTCGGCGGCGGCGAGGGCGTTGGTCATCAGGATGCCAAGGGAGGGGGGGCAATCCAAAAAAACAAAGTCAAAGGGAGCCGCTCGTTTGAGATCAGCAAAGGCGTCGCGGAGTCGGGTGAGGTGGTCGTCGAGGCGAGCGACCTCGACCTCGGCCCCAGCGAGATGGAGATCCCCTGGAATAAGCCAGAGGTGGTCGCGGCGGGTCGGGACGATGGCGTCCGCGAGGGTCCCGCTTCCAAGAAGGGCGCCGTACACGCTGTGGTCGTCGATGGGTTCGTGGCCGAGGGCACTGGTCGCGTTGGCTTGCGGGTCGAGGTCCACCAGGAGGACTCGTTTGCCGAGTTCGGCCAGTGCGGCCGCCAAGTTTACGGCGGTGGTGGTTTTTCCGACTCCACCTTTTTGATTGGCCACTGCGATCACTTTCATTTCGCGACGTACTGTAAAGCCGAAGTCGGGTTTGAAAAGTGTCGGTTCCCAAATGAGGCAGCTTTCGGTGGGAACCCTTATGAACGGCGGGATGCGGGTTGCGCGCTACGGGTTGTCGGGGTTGACTGAACGGTGTGAGTGTCTGTGCATCTTCTCTCGAACGCGTTCTGGCCGTGGATCCTTCTTTGCGAGGGACAGGTTATGCCGTGTTGGAACGATCGGGCCCGGGGGGGGGCTGCCGTGCGCTTGCATGGGGCGTGGTGAAGAATCCGCCTGCGCTCCGACAAAGCGGGTGTTTGCTTGCGATTCACTCGCGGATGGAAGAGCTGATTGACGAGTATGGGCCTACGGTGGCGGCCTTTGAGTCGGTGATTTTTGTGCAGAGTCACCAGACGGCGATTTTGTTGGGGGGCGCGCGCGGCGCGGCAGTCCTGGCTGCTGCAAGGCGCGGCTTGGGCATTTTTGAGTATCCGCCGAAGCGGATTAAGCAAGCGGTGGTGGGGCGGGGCGGCGCGCAGAAGGGGCAGGTGGCCTTTATGGTGAGGGCGCTCTTGGGATTGAGTGAGACGCCGTCCTCCGATGCAGCGGATGCCCTGGCGGTCGGGCTCACCCATTTTCAGGCAGCGGATGCGGCCCGGTTGGGGTTGGGGCAACTGGAGGCGATATGAAATTGGTCCAGAATCTGAATGTGAGGTGGTTGGGGCGGATCACGTATGCGGAGGGGTTGGAGATTCAGGAGCGTTTGGTGGCGGAGCGTGTGGATTCAACCGAGGGTTCGGACCATCTGTTGCTGCTCGAGCATGAGCCGGTGTACACGATTGGACGTTTGCCGGATCAGAGTAGTCTGAGGGTGGTGGAGTCGCTTCCGCATCCGGTGGTTCAAACAAACCGTGGCGGGAAGGCGACCTATCATGGACCGGGGCAGCTTGTGGGGTATGCAGTGTGGGATCTCCGGAAGCGGGGACAGGATTTGCACCGGCATTTGCGTGCTCTCGAGGCGGGTTTGGTGGAGTTGGCGAGTCGGCTCGGAGTCCAGGCAACGGTCCGCGAGGGGTTGACCGGGGTTTGGGTCGGGCCAAGGAAGTTGGCTTCGATCGGGGTGGGGGTGCGCCGGTGGATCAGCATGCACGGTTTCGCGCTGAACGTGTGCGGAGATTTAGCGGGATTTTTGCACATCACCCCATGCGGTTTAGAGGGCGTGGAAATGACGAGTTTGGAGAGGGAAGGAGCCGGGGGAATGGGGGTTCAAAAGGTTGCGGATCTGGCGGGTGAAGTTTTTGAGGAACTCTGGTCTCGGGAGACCCAGGGGGGCGTTGCTCTCTGAAAAATCGGTCATGCCGAGGGTCGGGCCGTGTCGTGGAGCGAGCTGGTTTGGCAAAAAAAAAACCAGATTCCCGGCGAAGCGGGAGATCTGGTTTTTGAAATCAGTCCGGGGACTGATCAGAATGGCAAAGAACTACTTCTTGAAGCCCTTCACGTTCTTGGAAACGGCTGGCTTGGTGGGAGCGGTTTTTTCCTTAGCGCAAGCGCCAAAGCTGATCGCAACTGCCACGAGGGTGAGGAGAGAAATGGTTTTCATAGTTGGTATAATGTTAGACGCCCGCAGGGGCATTGGAGGTTTGTCTACGGGAATGACCGTTTGAGACAACGCTTTTTTGCGGAAAGTCTCATTTCTTGTGCGCAGGTGCGTCACTCTTCAATTCGGACCGGAGTTCCCTCGGTCACCTGATCAAAAAGTCGGATGACATCGGGGTTGCGCATGCGGACGCAGCCGTGGCTTGCGGGGGTGCCGATGAGGCTCTCCCAGTTCGTTCCATGGATGTAGATGTAGCGGGACTGGGTGTTTTGGTTTTCGGGGTCCTGTCCTGCCAGCCAGAGAATGCGAGTTTGGACGTGGTCGCCGCCTTCGCCCTCGACGCCGAGCTCGCCGGTGGGGAGGCGGCCGACAAAAATGGCGCGCTCGGGAGCCGCGTCTCCAATTTTGGCGGCGACTTCAAAGTGGCCCGTGGGTGTCCGGTTGCTTCCGGGTTCGAAGCCGGTACCGAATTTGGAGGTGGAAACGGGGAAGGTTTCGAGGAGTTGTCCCTCCGAATCGAGGAGGTCGAGGGTTTGCGAGGGAATATGAACGCGGATTTGCATCGGCCGGAGGAGGGTATAAGGTCTGGCCCCTTTTTATGAGTCGGAAATTGCATGTTGCTATCGTCGGCGCCACGGGCGCGGTGGGGGTGGAGATGGTGAAGGTCCTCGAGAGGCGGAAGTTTCCTGTGGGAAAATTGACGCTTCTTGCCTCGGCTCGTTCTGTGGGGAAGAAGCTCCCATTTCTGGGGGAAGACGTGGAGGTCCAGGAGCTTCGGGACGACTCGTTTGGAGGGGTGGACGTGGCGCTCTTTAGCGCTGGGGGGTCAATTTCGAAGCATTACGCGCCGTTGGCGGTGCAGTCGGGCGCGGTGGTGGTGGACAACTCGAGCGCCTTCCGGATGGAGGACCACGTTCCTTTGGTGGTTCCCGAGGTCAATGGGGCCGACATCGCCGCGAGCCGCGGAATTATCGCCAATCCCAATTGCACGACGGCGATTACGTTGATGGCGCTGTGGCCTTTGCATCAGGCGTTTGGGGTGAAGCGTCTTTTTGCCGCCAGCTACCAGGCGGTTTCAGGCACCGGCGCCCAAGCTATTGAGGAGTTGCGCCAGCAGGTGGAGGCTCTCGCTTCCGGCAAACCTCTCGAGAAGAAGGTCTACCCGCACCAGATCGCCTTCAACGTGCTTCCCCACGTCGATAGTTTCCTCGAGAGCGGTTACACGCGCGAGGAGATGAAGATGCAAAATGAGGGCCGTCGCATCATGCATCATCCCAGCTTCAAGGCATCGGTGACCTGCGTGCGCGTTCCAGTGTACCGCGCGCATTCTGTGGCGGTGAATGCCGAGTTTGAGCGGCCTGTTTCTGTCGAGAAGGCGAGGGAAGTGCTCTCCCTCGCGCCCGGTCTGCGGCTTGTGGACGACCCAACTCGGTGTGCGTATCCAATGCCCCTGAACTGTGCGGAGCAGGATGACTGCGAAGTGGGGCGTATTCGTTTGGATTGTGCCTTGGAGAACGGGCTGGCCTTCTGGGTTGCTGGAGATCAGCTCCTGAAGGGGGCTGCTTTAAACGCGGTTCAGATTGCCGAGAGGATCTAGCCTCCGGAGCTCGTTTTCCGAATAAAAAAGGGCCCTCGCTTGCGGCGGGGGCCCTTTTTGTTTTCCGGTCAGGCTCGGGGCGGAGGGCGATCTGAGTCTCCCTTTACTCCCACTCGATCGTGGCCGGAGGTTTCGACGAAATATCGTAAACGACCCGATTCACGCCTTTGACCTCGTTGATGATGCGCGAGGAGATGCGCGCGAGCACGTCGTAGGGCATCCGTACCCAGTCGGCGGTCATGCCGTCCTGACTCTCCACGATGCGGAGTGCGATCGTGTTTTCGTAAGTCCGTTCGTCGCCCATGACGCCCACGGAGCGGACGGGGAGGAGCACGGCAAAACTTTGCCAGATTTTGTAATACCAATCGCTCGCCTTCATTTCGGCGACCACGATGGCGTCGGCATCACGCAGGATCCGCAGCCGCTCCTTGGTGACGTCACCGAGGATGCGGACGGCGAGCCCTGGTCCGGGAAATGGCTGTCTTTGAACGACTTCCTTTGGGAGTCCCAGTTGGGTTCCGACCTCTCGAACCTCGTCCTTGAAGAGCTCCCGGAGGGGTTCCAGGAGTTCGAATTTCATCTTTTTCGGAAGACCGCCGACGTTGTGGTGGCTCTTGATGAGGGCCGCCGGGTTGCCCGCGATGGCCACGCTTTCGATGACATCGGGATACAAGGTACCCTGGGCAAGGAATTTGAATCGGGGGGCGTCCGCGCCGCGTTTCCCGCTTTTGGCAAGGCCGGTGACGGCATTTTCGAAGACCTTGATGAATTCCCGGCCGATGATGCGGCGTTTTTTCTCGGGATCGGTGACACCCTTGAGTTTGGAGAGGAAGTCATTGGAGGCGTTCACCGTTTTCAGGCGCATTTTGAAATTGTCGCCGAAGAGCTTTTGGACCGCCTCGGCTTCATTGGCGCGGAGGAGACCATTGTTCACAAAAACGCAGGTCAGTTGGTCTCCGATGGCCCGGTGAATGAGCGCCGCGGCCACGCTGGAATCGACCCCGCCGCTGAGCCCGAGGATGACGTGCTCCTTGCCGACTTGCTGGCGGATGCGTTCGCAGACTTCCTCGATGAAGGACCCCATGGTCCAGTCGCGCTGGAATCGGCACACTTCGAAGACGAAG
This sequence comes from Verrucomicrobiota bacterium, assembly GCA_037975925.1. GTDB lineage: Bacteria > Verrucomicrobiota > Verrucomicrobiia > Chthoniobacterales > Chthoniobacteraceae > Chth-196. Next base: position 17,249 of record JBANFR010000036.1, on the reverse strand, counting down.
TTTTGGAGAATTTCGCGGCCCTTGGGGGTATGCACCACTTCGGGGTGGAATTGGAGGCCGTAGAAGTTTCTGGATGGATCTTCGATGGCAGCGAAGGGGCTGTTGTCGGTTTGAGCGATGGTCCGGAAGCCCTTGGGGAGTTTCGTAAGTTTGTCTCCGTGGGAGTTCCAGATATCGATTTGTTTTCCCAAGCTCTTGAGGAGCGGGCAATTTTGCGTGATATCGAGTTTTCCCATCCCGTATTCGCGGCGCTCCGAATGCTCGACTTTGCCGCCCAGGTGGTGGCCCATGAGTTGCATTCCGTAGCAGATGCCCAGCATGGGAATGCCGAGTTTAAAGAGGGCGGGGTCGGGTTGGGGGGCGTCTTTTCCGTACACGCTGGCGGGGCCGCCGGAGAGGATGATGCCTTTGGGGGCGAGCTTTTTGATCTCCTTGGCTGGCGTATTGAACGGAATGATCTGTGAATAGACTTCGCATTCCCGAATCCGGCGAGCGATGACCTGGGTGTATTGAGACCCGAAATCGAGGATGAGCAGGCGGCTGTGGGTGGGTTGGGTGGACATGGGCAATTAGCGACCGGAAGGGGTGTTAGAGACGGAGGAACTTTCGCGGCCCGGGATGTAAAGAGAGCCTTCTCCGCGGATCCCGCGCTGAAGTTTGGCGCCTACTGAAGGTTCGTGGGGGGGCAACTCGGTCTCACAACCGGACAGACTGAAGAGGAGTCCTGCGGCGCCGAGAAAAAGAAAAACAGCTCTCATTTTCGCTTTTTAGGAGGGTCTTTCGTGGAAGTCGAATTTCGAAAGCGGGAACTCGCTTTTTGGCGGTGTGAAGGAGGGGAAGGTCGCGTGCGGGCTTTCTCCGGGGTCTGGTTTGGTGCATGTTGCGGGGGATGATTCCGCTGGATCTCTTGTTGGAGGCGTATCGGGAGGGGGTTTTCCCGATGGCGCAGGAGGATGGCAGCATGCTGTGGTTTTCGCCCAATCCGCGCGGTGTCCTGCCTCTGGACGGGTTTCACGTGCCGCACGGGCTGCGTCGGGTGCTGAAGCGGGGGCACTTTGAGATCCGCATCAACACCGCTTTTCGGGAGGTGATGGAGGGGTGTGCCCGGAGGGAGGAGACGTGGATCGACGGCTGTATCCTTGAAACGTACTGCGCGCTCCACGAGCGGGGGCTCGGGCACTCCGTGGAGGCTTGGTTTGAGGGGCGGTTGGCGGGTGGATTGTACGGGGTGGCGATGGGAGGGGCGTTTTTTGGGGAGTCGATGTTTCACGACGTCACGGATGCCTCCAAGGTGGCTTTGGTCGCGCTGGTGGATCGTCTGAGGGAGCGGGGGTTTGGTTTACTCGACTTGCAGTGGGTGACGCCGCATCTCTCGCAGTTTGGCGCCGTGGAGATTTCGAGGGCGTCCTATCTTTCCCAACTGAGGCGTCAAATGGGCCGGCAATGCTGTTTTTTCCCGTGAACGTGAGGGGCCGTTTGGGGCGGGCCTTCGGGTGGCGCTGGGGCATTCGTGTGATTGTTACACAGTTGCCGCTTGAGCCGTGGCCCGGAGCCGATTGTGGTGCATGGGCATGCGCACGGTTTTGATTCTCACGGCGGCTTTTGGGGAGGGCCACAACGCTGCGGCGCGTGGTTTGAAGGAGGCGTTTGATGCGGAGGGCGTGCGCGCGGAGGTTTTGGATCCTTTCGGCCCGGCTTTTGGCAAGTGGTACGAGTGGACGCGGCGAAACTATGTGCGGATGGTGAACCAGGCTCCCTGGGTGTGGTCGCTCTTGTATGGGTGGGTGGACCTGGTGTCGTTTCCAACGCTCGGGCTGAAATTTCTGCGCCCCTTGGAGAGGCAGCTGCAGTGGGCTCTGGACCAGTGGAAGCCGTCGGTGGTGGTGTCTGTGTTTCCGATTTATGGGTATTTTCTCGCTGGCGCGGCCCGGCGTGCCGGGGTTCCGAAGCCGCGTCTTTTCACGGTGGTGACAGATTCGATTTCGGTGAATTCGTTGTGGTATCGATGCGAATCAGACGCCTTGTTGCTGCCGAACGAGGACACGGCAGACGTGTTGCTCGGGGCCGGTGTGTGTCGCGAGCAAATCGTGGTCACTGGGTTTCCGGTTTCGCCAAGGTTTGCGTCCGAGTCTGGGAGGGTTGCGCCTCCGGGGCCGGGCCAGAAACCGAAGGTGCTCCTGATGGTAAACGGTCAGCGTTTGCGCGCGCTCGCTTTGGTGGAGCGCATTTTGCGTGAGGGCGAGGTGGAATTGACGGTCACGGTGGGGCGGGATGCGGAGCTGGGGCGATGGCTGGAGCGTGTGGGGCAGGGCTGCGGGCGCCCGCTTCGGGTGCTGGGCTGGGTTGGGGATGTTCCTGCACTGATGCGGGAGCACCATTTGCTCATTGGCAAAGCGGGGGGAGCGACGGTTCAGGAAGCTCTTGCTGCGCACCTGCCCATGCTTGTCACACAAATTCTTCCAGGCCAGGAGGAAGGTAACGCGAGGTTGCTGGTGCAGAACGGGTGCGGCGTCCACTGCCCGACCAACGAATCAGTGATTCAGTGTTTGCGCAGCCTCTTGGCGGGCACTTGCGAAGGGTGGACCCGGATGCACGATCACACCAAGAGATTGGGGCGACCCGATGCTTCTACGCAGACGGTTCGGTGGATTCTTTCCAGGCCGACATTACCCGAGCGCGAGGCAAATGAGGCTTTTGGTGTGCGCCCGGTTTGAGCACAAAGTGAGGTATGCGGCTGGAGGCCATCATTTTTGATATTGGGAATGTGTTGTTGCACTTTGATTTTGACCGGACGATGCGGCGGATTGCGCCCTACTGCGAGGCGGAGGAGGTGTTGATCCCGGGGCTTTTGGAGCCGCTCAAGCAGGCTTTTGAGAGCGGGCGCGTCTCGAATGATGTTTTTGTGGAAGAAGCCTGTGGATTGATTGGTTTTGAAGGGGATCGGGGGGAGTTGGTGGCGGCGTGGCAGGAGATCTTTGATCCGGTGGAGGAGACCCACGCTTTGGTCAGACAGCTGAGCGGAAGGTTGCCATTGTATTTGTTGTCCAATACCAACGGGTTACATGCGGAGTATTTCCTGCGGGAATATACGGTTTTCGAAAAATTTCAGGGTGCGGTGTACTCGCATGAGGTGGGGCTCATGAAGCCGGATGCCGAAATTTACCGTCACGCGGTATCGCAGTTTGGAGTGAACCCCGACCAAACGTTGTTCATCGATGATCTGGCGGCGAACATCGAGGGGGCCCGGGCCGAGGGCCTGCATACGCATCATTACAAGGCGTCTGCGCATTCGGAATTAATCCGGACGCTGGCTAGGTACGGTGTGCACCTGACCTAGCTGGGGCCCGGGCTTTTTCCGCCGGCGGCATCCCAACGGATTCCTGGGCCCGGAAGGGAGTTTTTGCGGCGCTGGGAGCGGAGCTGTTTGGAGACGAGCCGATCGGATTCGTCCATCCAACCCAAGAGCGTTTCGACGGGGACGGCGATGGCGCCGAAAGAGGAGACGGTGAGTTGCTCGAGGTGGTCGTTGGTCACCACGGTGAGATCATGGTGCGGCGCGTATTTGGCAACGAGACGCTCGATGATGGAGTCCGCCGTTTGTTTGGACGACGAGTAGAAGATCTGAATTCCGCCGGGCTCCGAGTGGGCTGCGGCGGAGACGCCCCTGCCGTCGAAAACGGCGACGACTCGGAAAGAGGTGGCGTCTTGGTAGAGCGTGAGGCGTCTGACGAGTTCGTCTCTGGCCAGAGCGTTGCGGCGTTGATGCAGCGCAAGAAGCTCTGGCCAAGCGAAGATAACCGAGTGGGCGTCCACGAGAAGGTATCGCATGGACGTAGTGCTGAAGAGGCCGCGTCGAGGGGGCCTGAACCGGGAGAATGAAACGGACTAGCTTGCGGCAGCCTCGGTCTTCCTGGCTGAGCGACGGGCTTTTGGCTTCGAAGCCAACTCCTTGGCTTTAGCGGCTTTGCGAGCGATGTAAGCGTTGCGGCGACGGCGTTTTTCGATTTTGTTGTACTGCTTGCCCATAAAATTTGTGAGGTGAACGGCGATTCGTAGGAGAAGGGGGGGATTGCGGCAAGGGGAAAGGTGTGGGCGCCAACGGCTATCGCCCTGCCTGGTGGGGTGTGTCTTCGGCCCGCCGCTGCGTGCTGTAAAGTGGTGTGGAGCCGCAGCTCCAATGAGACACCAGGCAGGCGATGAGGAAAAAGAGGGCGCCATCGGTGCCAAACAGTTCGATCCCAAGGAGGGCACCAGCGATCGGGGTGTGGGCGCTGCCACAGAAGACGGCGAGAAAGCCCAGGGCTGCCAGGAGGGGCAGGGGAGCGTTGAGCAGTGTGGCGAGTGTGTTGCCGAGGGCCGCTCCGATGAAGAAGAGGGGGGTGACTTCGCCACCCTTGAATCCGGAGCCGAGCGAGAGGGCGGTCAGGAGCAGTTTCCAGAGCCAGCTCCAGGGGGTGGCACCTCCTGCGCAGAAGGTGGTTTGGAGGGTCACGGAGGCGGGGTTGGGGCTTGCCACGCTGAGGCCCAGGTAATCGCGGTTGCCGAGGAGATGGGACAGGAGAAGGATTATTCCGGCCCCGATGCAGGGCCGAAGCCAACTCAGGGCAACGTGTTTTTGGAGAGAGCGCTGGGTGGCGTGATGGAGTTTCACGAACGCTGCGCCGGCCAGGCCGAAAAGCACGGCAGCGAGGCCGATTTTTGCAAGGAGTGAGAGGGAGGTGGGTGGGAGTGAGTGGCCGGATTCGAGGAGCGGGTAGGCGGTGTGTGCAACACCCCAGGCCCGGCATGTGGCGTCGCCCACGAAGCTGGCGATCAGCGCCGGAAAAGCGGCCGCCACCTGCAAGCGGCCGCGGGTGGGCACCTCGATGGCGAACATGGCGCCGGCAAGGGGCGTGCCGAACACGGAGCCGAAGCCGCCCGCGATTCCAGCGATCAGCAAATGGGGGAGCCGGCTGGGGGCGAGACGGAGGGCGTGAGCGACGGCACTGGCGAGGCTGCCGCCCATTTGCACGGCGGTTCCCTCGCGCCCGACGGATGCCCCGCATAGGTGAGAGATCAGCGTGCTCGCGAGGATGAGGGGGGCCATGCGGCGCGGAACCCCACCGCCGGGGAGGTGGATTTTTTCCAAAATGAGGGCGTTTCCCCGGTCCGATTGGGCCCCGAAGCGCTGGTAGACGTACAGGGTGAGAATGCCGGCCAGAGGCATCCCGTACACGAGGCCGGGATGGGCCCAGCGCAGGGCGGTGACCCAGTCGAGGGCCGTCAAAAAAAGAGCGCTGGCGGAGCCCGAAAGGAGGCCGATCAGGGTCGCGAGGAGGGCCGACACCAGAATGCGACGCAAGAGAGAGTTCGTGGGGGGCGCGAGGTCAGCGTCCTGCATAGGGCTCGCTGTGGTTGCGGTGATCCATGAAGTTTTCGATGTAACGAGCGGCCAAAGCGGGACTTCGGACCAGGAGGAGGTTTTCCGCGTTATTCTCCTCGGCTGCCCGCGTGAAGTTGAAGGAGCCTGTGATGACCGTCGCGGAATCGATGATGATGACCTTGTTGTGCGCGATGGCGTGTTTGGAATCGATCCACGTGGGGATGCGAGCGTGGGCAAGGAAGTCTGCGGCGGAATAGCGTCCGGTGCGGTTGCTTTTGTCGAGGATGACGCCGACCTGAACCCCACGGCGGGCGGCCTGAACGAGCGCTTCGGCGATCGGGGCGGAGGTGAACGAATAGGCTTGGACCCAAATGGAGGTTTTGGCGCGCGCGATTTCGCGTTCCACGGCCTCGGTGCATCCGCCGCGTGGGGAGAAGAAGACTTCGATGGGGGGAAGCGAACGGGGGGCGGCAGGGAGAGGTCCAACGCTGAGGAGGGCCATCAAACCGAAAAGGAGAGAACGCAGAGTCATGAGGGCGGGAGATAAAGTCAGGGGGCAAGGCTAGGGTGCCAGAGGGAACGGAACGAGGCGGACAATGTGCAATTTGGGAGGCGGATCGCTTGCACTTCGTGGGTGGATATCGCAGGTGTGAAAAGCATATGAAAACTCGTTTCCGTCCGGCCGCGTACGCGACCACGACGCTCGTGGCGATGGCCGCTTTTTTTCTGACTGGTTGTCGCATCTTGGAGGGAAAAGGGACGGAGGGGAAAAAAGGCTCCACTTCCAAGAAGACGGACGCGACGCCCGGAGCGCCGGTGTGGAATGCGGCGGTTTTGGCGGCGATTGAAAAGTTGCCTCTCGGCGGCGGTTACTCGGTGGGAGGGGACGCAAAAGCCGCGTTGGAGGCGGCGGTGGCCTGGGAGGACGGGAAGCCCGCGCTGAGGTCGATTGCAGCGCAGCCTTCCTTTTGTTCCGGTGCGACTTACCTGGTGTTCACCATTATGCTCGCGCAACAGCAGCGGGCGGGACGGTTGACCTTGACGCCGGCGGTGTGGCGCAAGTTGGTGGTGGAGGGCCAAGGCGACGGAGAAGGCGTGTGGGGACGCTGGAATGCGAATGGTCCGGGGACCGCGCGGCTTTTCCACGAGCTGGGGCTGGGGCGGAGTTTTACGGATTGGAAGGAGGCTCGTCCGGGCGACTTTTTGAAGCTGTTTTGGAATGACTCGATCGGTGCGCAGGAGAAGGGGCACTCGGTGGTGTTTATCGAGCGGGGAATGGTGGAAGGGGAGGACATGGTCACCTTCTGGAGTAGCAACGATCCCGGCGGCTACAGCGTGAAGCAGGTGCCGATGCGCCAGGTGAAACGCGCCGTTTTTTCGCGTTTGGAGCATCCCGAGCGGCTTTCGAAGGTCGCGGAGTTGCCTGAAAAGGACGCCTTTTTGGCATCGCTGGTGGAAAATTCGGTTTCGCCCGAGGAAGCGGCAAAAGCCTGTGGTCTTAGACAGTTTTAGCGACCCCTCCGACGTCCATGGTTTGGCGTTCAATCCGTCCGGCGTCGTCGAAGAAGACGGGAATGCCGTCTAGCGGGGAAAGGCCTCTGGTTCCCAAAGCGTTTTCCCTTTCAGAAGCGGAGGATGTACCCAAAAAATCGAGGGAGATCATGGTCGCCGCCCTGAGGCCTGAGTTGCGGGGAAAATTGCGGGGAAAAAATGCGAGGTCCGTACGAGAGGCGGGACGCCCGGGGATGACCCATGGGAGCTCGCCCCCGTCGGCCCCTCGCGATTGCGCTGCGACGCGGCTAACGCGCTTTTGCCTTCGTCAAATCGAGCGGCCAGTCATCGGTCCGGAACGGTGAGGCGGGGAGTCCGGCGCCGTTGAAAAGGTTGCAGTCGGGATTGCTTTCCCAAGCGTAGCGGACGGCGGCAGGGGTTGGGACCTCGGAGCTGGAGATCATCACCTTGTCCCCCTCGATTTTGGCCGATGCCGGTTTCCATTGGCGGTCGTCGCCTGCGATTTGGAATCCCCGGAGCTCGCCGTTTTTGGCCTGTAAACCGCCGTTGGCGTTTTTGAAATTCACGACCATCGCGTTTCCGCGCACCTCGTGTCCTGCAGGCAGTGGGCCGCTCGTGGCGGGCACACTGCGGCCGTAGACTTCCCCGAGCGCCCAGAGGGAGAGGCGGCGCGCCACTTCCTGTTTGTTTTTGGGGTGAATGTCGGTCGGATCACCAATATCGATCGCCACCGCCATGCCGGTGCGGGGTACGGAGAGCGAAAGGAGCATGGCCTCGCGAACCAGAAGCCAGCCGGGGCCCGCCGTGTAGTTGGGCAATTGCACCCACGCCACCGGCAACTCTTTTCCCCAGTGGGTCCGCCAGTCTTCGATCAGGATCGGGAGTTGTTTGCGATAGAGGAGCCCGGATTCGATGGATCTCGAGTTCGCCTCACCCTGGTACCAGAGAGCACCGCGGATCGCGTATGGGATCACCGGAGCGATCATGCCGTTGAAGTAAACGGCTGGCCGGTGGTAGTTCAGGGGGTCTCTGGGCTTTTTGGGCTCGGCAGGCGGGGGTGTTTGGCTGGCCTTGGCGGCTGCCGCAGACTGTTTCCATTCGGCCATCTTTTCGTTGTAGGCGGCGATTTCCTTTTCGTAGGCGGCTTGGATGGGTTTTCTGGATTCCACCATGGCCCGTAGTTCCGGTTCGGCGAGTTGAGCGGGTTCGCTGGTCCAGCTCTCGATGGAGACGCCGCCCATGGAGGCGTTGATGATGCCGACGGGCACGTCGAGGGAGCGGCGTAATTCGCGGGCAAAGAAGTAGGCCAGCGCCGAATCGCCGTATTGGCCGTTCTTGAGCAGGTTGGGACGGGTGCAAGGACGCCATTCGCCGCCGAGGGAGGAGAGCGGTTCGGGCGACTGACGCCTGGTGACGGTAAACTGGCGCACGAGCGGATCGCGGGCGGATTCGAGTTCCTCCTCGTTGTTGAGGACGGAATGGCCGGGCGCGAAGGTCCAGTGCATGTTGGACTGGCCGGAGGCGAACCAGACTTCGCCGACGAGGACATCGGCGATTTTGGTTTGGTCGTTTTGGGTTTTGGAATGCGCGACCAGTTCCCTTGGTTCGGTGGAGGTCGGCATGGGATCGAGTGTGACTTTCCAGCGACCGGTGGGATCGGTGGTGGCGCTTTTGGTTTGGCCGGCAAACTCGACGGCGACGGTATCGCCCGGAGCGGACCAGCCCCAGACGGGGACTGGTTTGTCGCGTTGCAGGATGGCGTGATCCACAAAAAGGCCGGCCAGTTTGACATCGGCAGCCGCGTTGGAGGCGATCCACCATCCGCACAAAAAAAGAATCCTTCTGGGGCTGATCTGGAGCATGCGCGGGATTGTGTGGGGAGAGAGCGCCGATTGTCGCGCCTGAAGCGGCATTCCACACGAGCGCTTTCGGGGGCGCGTAATGAGTGAGCGCCATCGGGCGTCGGGTAACGTCCCAACCCGGAGGGTTGATGGCCATGAGCCGGGTGGTCGCGCTCGGCGCGCCCACCGGTGCTTCCGTCAGGAAGCCCCATCCTGAAGGGATGGCGGCGGTGTTGGAATGAGGGTTGCGGCGCTGCAACCCCTCCCGGGGTTGTTCGTGTGGGGGGGGCGGGGTACCGGTGGTCGCGCAAGGCGCGACGCACCGGCTAATGGCCTTTAACCCTTCGGGTTAAAAAACCCTGTTTGAAGCGTGATATTTCGGGATCCCAAAACACCTCGGTTCCCGAACGCGAATCCGAGCCTCAATCTGAAACCGCACTCCCCCGAAGATACGGACGTTCGGATTCGCGAACTAACGACGTGTTGCCGTGTGGGCGTGTGGGCGTGTGGGCGTGTGGGCGTGTGGGCGTGTGGGCGCTCAGGTTGGGGATTCGGATCGCGCCGACAACGGCGTTGGACACGAAACGTTCCAACCCGGAGGGTTGGGGGCCATTAGCCGGGTGGTCGCGGTCGGCGCGCCCCCCGGGGCTTCCGTCAGGAAGCCCCATCCTGAAGGGATGGTGGCCCTGCGGGGGCGCGGTTTTACGGCCCTGCGAACTTGCTTCCCGGAACGCGGCGCCGCCCCAGCGGCTTTGGAAAGAACCTTGCGGCGGGCGGGGCTCCGCGTCTTAGCGGTACACTTCGGCGCCGGCTTCCAGAAACTCCCGCGACTTCGCTTCCATGCCTGCTGCCAAGGCCGCGTCTTCGCTCACGCCCTTCTCCTCGGCGTAACGACGCACGTCCTCGGTGATTTTCATCGAGCAAAAATGCGGACCGCACATCGAGCAGAAGTGCGCCGCTTTAGCGCCCTCGCTCGGAAGCGTCTCGTCGTGGAATTCCCGCGCGGTCTCCGGATCCAGCGACAGGTTGAATTGGTCATGCCAGCGAAACTCAAACCGCGCCTTCGAAAGCGCGTTATCGCGATACTGCGCGCCAGGATGCCCCTTCGCCAAATCCGCCGCGTGCGCGGCAATCTTGTAGGCAATCACCCCATCCTTGACGTCCTTTTTGTTCGGAAGACCAAGGTGTTCCTTCGGGGTGACGTAGCAGAGCATAGCCGTCCCGTACCAACCGATCATCGCCGCGCCGATGGCGGAGGTGATGTGGTCGTACCCCGGGGCAATGTCCGTGGTGAGCGGTCCAAGGGTGTAGAAGGGGGCTTCGTGACACCATTCGAGCTGCTTCATCATGTTTTCATGAATGAGGTGCATGGGCACGTGCCCCGGTCCTTCATTCATCACCTGCACGCCGCGATCCCACGCCCGCCGGGTGAGTTCGCCCTGTGCCTCGAGTTCGCCAAATTGCGCCGCGTCATTGGCGTCCGCATTCGATCCGGGGCGCAGGCCGTCTCCGATGGAGAAGCTGACGTCATAGGCGGCCATGATGTCGCAAATGTCGTCCCAGTGGGTGTAGAGGAAGTTTTCCTTGTGATGGGCCAGGCACCATTTGGCCATAATGGAACCGCCGCGGGAGACGATTCCGGTGGCACGTTTTGCTGTGAGCGGGATGAAGCGCAGGAGCACTCCCGCGTGAATGGTGAAGTAGTCGACGCCCTGTTCAGCCTGTTCGATCAGCGTGTCGCGGAAGATTTCCCATGTCAGGTCTTCGGCGCGTCCGCTGACCTTTTCGAGGGCCTGGTAGATGGGAACCGTGCCAATCGGGACGGCGGAATTGCGGATGATCCACTCGCGGGTGGTGTGGATGTTTTTTCCGGTGGAAAGATCCATCACCGTGTCAGCGCCCCACTTGGTGGACCAACGCATCTTTTCGACCTCCTCCTCGATGCTGGAGGCCACGGCGGAGTTGCCGATGTTGGCGTTGATTTTGACCAGGAAATTGCGGCCGATGATCATCGGCTCGAGTTCCGGGTGGTTGATGTTGGCCGGAATAATGGCGCGGCCCCGGGCGACTTCGTCCCGGACAAATTCCGGGGTGATTCGCTTGGGGAGGTTTTGGGGAAAACGACGGAAGACCTCTGGGGCGTCGGCGCGTCCTGCGGTCCCGGAGTGCTGGTGAGCGAGGGAATTGCGGGGGGCGTCGGCGGAGGATTCTTCGCGCAGACGCTCGAGACCCTGGTTTTCGCGGATGGCGATGAACTCCATTTCGGGAGTGATGATGCCTTGTTTGGCGTACCAGAGCTGGGTGACGGGGTGACCAGCGCTTGCGCGCAGGGGGCGTCGGCCGGCGGAGGTGGGGGCGCGGAGGGCGGTGGTGTTGCCGGCGCGCAGCTTGGCGTCGCGTGCGTGCGCCTCGGAGAGGTAGCCGTCATCCCGGGCGGAAAGGGCGCGTCCTTCGTACTCTTCGACGTCGCCCCGGGCGCGGATCCAGTCAGCCCTGAGGGCGGGGAGGCCGTCTTCGACGGAGCCTTGGAAAGCGGGATCGCCCCAGGGGCCGCTCGTGTCGTAAACGCGGACGCTGGGGTTGTGTTCGATGGAGCCGTCGGGGAGCCGGGTGTCTGCGAGGGAGATTTCCCGCATGGGCACCTGGATTTGGGGGTGGATCTCTCCTGAGACGTAGACTCGGCGTGAGTTGGGAAGGGGTTCGGAGCTCTGAGGAAACAGGGAGTCTTTCGAGGCGATCATAGAAAAAGCGGGCAACCCTTTAGGCATAGGCGAATTCCGGTCGACTTCAAAAGAAAGAAGCTCCGGCTCACCTGAACTCGAAGGGGAGCCGGTTGGCGTTGCATGCCCGGCTTCAGGGGGCCGGAGTGGCCTCGGCGGAAACCGGGACGATGCGCTGGGTCCGGTGCGACTCAAGGGCGGCGGCAAAAATCTCGTGGGAGGCCACGGCCTCGTCCGGGGTCGCGCAGCCGAAGCGGTTGCCGAGCTGGCCTTCCCTTTCCATCAGGTAGGCGGCCCACATTTGAAGGATGACGTCGGGGAAGCCGGGCTCAAAAATGCCGCCAGTGACGGTCGGGAAGGGGGTGGAGAATCCGAGGTCGGTGCGTTTCCACCACTGTTCCTTTCCGCGCTCGAATACCCAGAGAGTTTTGGGTTCGGAGGTGCTGAATCGGACGCCGCCTTCGGTGCCCAGAACCTCGAGGAACCAGGTGTTGGTGGCGCCCGGCGCAAGGCGCTTCATTTCGAGGCGAACGGGCACTTCCTCGGAGCCAATCCGGCTCCAGCTGTGCAAGAGGGCATTGTCCCAAGTGTCGCACTCGGCCATGCCGCCTTTGCCGTCAGGGCGTTGCGGGAAGCCGCGCAGAAGCTGGGCGAAGAGGCGCTCGGGTTTCCAACCGAGGCGCAGCGGGACATGGCAGGCGTGCATGCCGAGATCGTTCAAGACGCCGCCCTCGCCGCAGGTGCGGTTGAGGCGTTTCCAGTTCGCGGGCTTGGTCGGATCCAGGTCGCTACTGTGGTGAAAGCCGGACACCACCTCGAGGATGCGACCGAGAGCGCCGCTGGCGGCCAGAGCAAAGGCCCGTTGGGCGCCCGGGAAAAAGGGCATCTCGGAGCTGCACCGCACAAAACGCTGGCTGGCCTGTGCGGCGTCCCGGATGCGGCGTGCGGCGCCTAGGTCGATCCCGAAGGGTTTCTCGGCGAGCAGATCTTTGCCTGCTGCCAGAACGTCCTTGTAGACGGTCTCGTGGAGGTGGTGCGGCAGCGCGACGTAGACGACGTCGACGTCGGGGTTGGCGAGAAGTTGGTGGTAATCGGCGGTGCGCTGTTTGCAGGAGGGGATTCTTTCAAACCAGGCGGTGGCGGCCGGGTTGAGGTCGGCGACTGCCACAAGCTGGGGCTGAACGGTCACGTCGGTGAGAGCGCACCAACGGGCGAAGGCGGAGGCGATTTCGCGGCCCATGAGGCCGCCACCGATGATTCCAACGGAGACTGTTTTCATAGTGATTGGGAAGAGGGGGATTCGCGGCGGTAGGCTTGCGCGAGGAGGGTGACGGGTTGCAGGACTTGAATGGAGGGGTTGGTTTTTTGCAGTCCGCGGGCGATTTGCAGGTGGCAGCCCGGGTTGGACTGCAGGACGACTTGGGCGCCGGTTTTGAGGATGTGATTGATTTTTCGATCGAGCAGCTGCTGGGACTGTTCCGGTTGGGTGATGTTGTAGATGCCCGCGCTTCCGCAGCACCAGGAGGCCTCGGGAAGCTCGACCAGGCGCACCCCCGGGATTTTCTCGAGCAACTCCCTCGGTTGACGCGTCACCTTCTGGCCGTGGGCGAGGTGACACGAGTCGTGGTAGGTCACAGTGAATGGGGTGTCGGCCGGGGCGGCTTTCGGGGTGCGGAAACCGGATTCGAGGAGCCACTCGTGAATGTCGCGGACCTTGGAGTCCCAGAGGTGGGCGCGTTCCGCATACCGAGGGTCGTCTGCCAAGAGGCGGCCGTAGTGGCGGAGATGCGAGCCGCAGCCGCCCGCATTGGTGATGATGGCGTCGAAGTCGGCGGGCGGGATCTGGTCGATCATCCGACGCGCAAGGGCGGCGGCGAGTTGGGGTTCGCCGTTGTGGGAGTGGAGGGAGCCGCAACAACCCTGCTGGGGTGGGGTGACAACGGTGTTGCCATTGGCGAGGAGCACGTCGGCGGTGTCGCGGTTGATGGCTGAAAAGACCAGGTCCTGGACGCAGCCGGTGAGGAGGGCGACTTTGTGGCGAGCGGCGCCTTGGGGAGGGTTCTCAACCGGAGCGATGAGGGCGTCTGAAAAGGAAGGGGCGACGGTGGGCGTTTGGGGTTCGAGCCTGCGCAGATCGGCGGGAAGGAGCCGTGTGAGACCGCTCGAGCGGAAGAGCGCCTGGAGGCCGCTGCGCTGGAAGAGCCGTAAGAGACGGCCCGCAAGGCGCAGGAGAGACGGATTCATGAACAATCCGCGCAGCGTGAGTGTTCTCCAAAAGTCGCGTTGGGCGTTTTGGGCGACGCCCGAGCTTTCGACTTCGGCCCGGGCCGTTTCGAGGAGGGCGTCGTATTGGACCCCGGCGGGGCAGGCGGTCTGGCAGGCGAGACAGCCGAGGCAATAGCTCATCTCTTTCGCAAATTCCGGGCCTGGGACGAGTTCGCCATCGGCCACCGAGCGCATGAGGGCGATGCGTCCGCGTGGGCTGTGGCGTTCCCGGCGGGTGGCGTCGTAGGTGGGGCAGGTCGGCAGGCACATGCCGCAGTGCATGCACTGCTGAAGGACCGCGTAGTCGATCTGGTGAAGGGGAGAAGCCACGGTGGTTTAATCGAAAATTTTGCCGGGATTAAGCAGGTTCAAGGGGTCGAGCGCCGCCTTGATCTGGCGCAGGAGGCCGTAGCTGGCTTCCCCGAGTTGTTTGCGCAGCCAGGGCTTCTTCGCCAGACCCACGCCGTGTTCGCCTGTGATCGTGCCTCCCAACTCCAGGGTCCGGTCGACAATCTGATCCAGCGCCTGATGTACCCGGGCCATTTCGTCTGCGTCGCGTTCGTCGGTGAGGAAGGTGGGATGCAGGTTGCCGTCGCCCATGTGCCCAAAGGTGCCCACCTGGAGCCGCAGCTTTTCGGCGGTCTCGGCGATGTAGGCCACCATCCCGGCCAGAGCCGTGCGCGGCACTGTGATGTCTTCGAGAATGGTCGTCGGCTTGACCCGCGCCAGCGCCGAAAAGGCGTTTCGCCGGGCGGCCGCAAGACGCAGCGCCTCCGCTTCGGTTTGGGCCACGCTGACGGATCGCGCCCCCTTCTTTTTTGCCAGAGCCGCCATCTTGTCAGCCTCCTCGGCCACCGCCGCCGGGTGACCATCGGTTTCCATGAGCAAAACGGCTCCGCAATCGGTCGGGAGCCCGATTTTGGCGTAGTCTTCCACGCAACGCACCGTCATCCGGTCCAGGAACTCCAGGGTGCAGGGAATGATGTGCTCCGCAATGATCGCCGAGACGGTCTCTGCGGCATCCTCCATTTTGTCGAAGACCGCCAGCATGGTGCGGCGCGCGCTCGGGCGGGGGAGCAGTTTGAGCAGGACTTCGGTGACGATCCCCAAAGTCCCCTCTGATCCGATAAAGAGATCCTTCATCGAGTACCCGGCGACATCTTTCACGCAGGCGTTCCCGAGGCGGACGATGCTTGCATCGGCCATGACCACTTCCAGTCCCATGACGTAATCCCTCGTCACGCCGTATTTGAGGCCGCGGAGGCCGCCGGAGTTTTCCGCGACGTTGCCTCCGATGGTGCTGATGCGCAGCGAGCCCGGGTCCGGCGGGTAAAACAACCCGTGGGCTGCGGCGGCATCGGCGATTTTTTGGGTGATCACGCCGGGTTGGGCCCGGAGGGTCAGGTTGCTCGGGTCCACGTGCAGGATGGCGTTCATTTCCACCAGGCAAATGACCAGGCAATCGGACCCGGTCGGGACGCTTCCACCGCTGAGTCCTGTCCCCGAGCCGCGGGTGATGACCGGCAGTCGGTGGGTGCGCGCAATCTGAACGCATTCGGCGACAGCCTGCGTCGTTTTCGGAAATACCACCGCTCCGGGCTGAGTCTTGAGCGCGGCAGTCCCATCAAAACTGTAGGGAACGAGGTCCTCCGGCCGGGTGAGCAGGCTTTGGGCGCCGACGGCGGCCTCCAGGGCACCCAGGACTGAAGCGGGGAGCGGCATGGGCTTAGGAGCGGATCAATGTCGCGGCTTCCTCGGCGGTGGCACCGTCGTGAACCACAGCCATGAGAGCCCTCGTGATACCGACAGGGTTGGGGTGCTGGATGATGTTCCGGCCGTAAACAATCCCGCTGACCCCCTGGCCGATCAGGGCCACGGTCCGCCGCAGAATTTCTTCGTCGCTGACCCTGCCGCCGCCACGCACCAGAACGGGGATGCCACCGGCCGTGGCCACCACCCGGTGATAGACGCTGACGTCTTCGGTGGGATCGGCCTTGAGGACGTCTGCTCCCAGTTCGACCGCCTGCCGAACGAGGTGGGTGATTTTTTCAAGGTCCCCATCGACCTCGTAGCCGCCCTTTTCGGAGTTCGGGCGGAACACGAGGGGTTCGATCATCATGGGCATTCCGTAGTGATCGGCCTGCGTTTTGAGGCGCATGATGTTCGAGACGCATTGCGCGTGAACGTCGGGTGCTCCTGGGATTTGGAAGAGATTGACGCAGACACAGGCGGCGTCGAGGCGGACGGCCTGGAGGATGGGCTCGTCGATGATTGTGCTGAACCGGGTGGCGGGCAGTTCCTTGCCGTAGACGTTGGCGGTGTCCGTGCGCAAAACGAGGGCGGGTTTGTGTTTGCCGGGAATGGACTGGAGGTGGCGGGCCTGCCCGACGGTGAGCTGGATGGCGTCCGGATTGGCTTCAACGAGGGCGCGCACCGTGGCGGGCATCGATTCGATGCCCTGGAGGAAGCCGGGTTGGTTGAAGAAGCCGTGGTCGACGGCCACATCGAAGCAGCGGTTGGACTTGGGGTGGAAGAGACGGTTCAGACGCGCAATTTTCATGGTGTGGTGGGAAGTGCGGACGGAGCTCCTCACGCTTTGGCTGAGGGAGCGGAGACTCTGACGGGGGGCGGAGTCGTCTGCGAACATTAATGGCATAAAGGGGGGGGCGCTGCTGCGCGGGTGGGAGCGTTGTTTGATACTAATGTGCCGGAGCCGCTCGGGGCGCTCTCGGTGTGCGGAGTGCTCTGATTCCCACGTTCCGTCCTTCGGGGGGGCAGTGGGGAAAGGTTGTGGGAGGAAAAAGGGGCCTTCCGGAGTTGCGATGTCGCGGGCTTGCCTCAGATGCGCACCCGTGAAAAGTGGGGGAATGGATCCCCTTGAAATGGCCCTTTCTCTCCCATTGCAAAAGCAGTCTTCCTTTTTGAAATCCTCACAACCTCCTGAAATACAGAATTCAGTGTCGATACAAGGCCCTCGAGCCGCCGTCTCGCCTGCCAAAGTGGCTGCGACTTTCCTGGCGGTCCTGAGCGGTGTGTGGGGCTCTGGTTGCGCGGTGCATCCCGGATCGCCCAGAGACGCCGGAGCGAAGCCGAAGCAGTTGATGGAGGCGCGCTTTGCGGGGGAGGGTCCTGCCTGGGATGCCTCTTCGGGAACTCTCTACTACGTCGGCGATAGTCGGATTTCCAAAGTGTTGCCGGGGCGGCCTTCCCGGGACTTCCGGAACCCGGTCCGCGGCGCGAATGGGTTGCTCATCGACGCCCAGGGGCGGCTTCTTGCATGCGAGGCCGGGAATCGGCGCGTGACTCGCACGGAAAAGGACGGGTCGGTGACCGTGCTCGCCGAGACTTTTGAGGGGAAGAAATTCAATTCCCCCAATGACTTGAGTGTGGACTCCGCCGGGCGCGTCTTTTTCACCGATCCACGTTACGGTTCCCGCGACACGATGGAGATCCGCGACGGGTCGGGGGAATTGGTGGAGGGCGTGTACCGGATCGATGCTCCCGGGAAGATAGTGCGTGTTTTGGGTCGCGAATCGGTGGACCGCCCCA
>JBANFR010000035.1:0-26756 GCA_037975925.1 Verrucomicrobiota bacterium | reverse complement strand
CGGGGAACCCGGAGGGTTCCCGGCCATTAGCCGGGCGGTCGCGCACCGCGCGACCCCCGGGACCCAACGTTCACAAAAGCATGCATCCCGGAGGGATGCTGGCAACCGTTCGAGCAGCGCCGAGCCTGCACCGACGAGGGCACCTGCCGCATCGAATCCCCTCGAGAACCCCCGGCATCCCCGCCGGGATACATCCGTTTGTGCATAGGTTTCCGGTGGTCGTGCAGGGCGCGACGCACCGGCTAATCGCCGCGAACCGTACGGGTTCGCATCCATGCCCCGTAACCCACGTGAACCACGTACCCCACGTAACCTACGTAACCTGCGTAACCTGCGTAACCTGCGTAACCTTCGGGCGAGGATCGGGGAACCCGGAGGGTTCCCGGCCATTAGCCGGGTGGTCGCGCACCGCGCGACCCCCGGGACCCCACCGCCAAAAATCCACGCATCCCGAAGGGATGCTGGCGGGCGTCCCGCTGTCCGGGATCGGGGAAACTGTCTCTCACGGCCTTTTTCGCCAACGACGCTTAACGCGCCAGTTTTGCCGCGGAATCGGCGTCGAGAAATAGCGTGGCATCCGCCCGGGTTCGCAGCAGCGACGCGGGACAGTCGGTGTGCACGGGGCCACAGCCGGTCGCAAACACCGCATCCGCTTTCCGGGCGCCGGGTACGACAACACTGAGGTGTGTTGCCTTTTGGAACACCGGGAGAGTCAGCGTCAGGGCCCGCTTCGGTACCTCCTCGAGGGAAGAAAAACACCCATCATGGACTTGTTGCTGCCGACACACAGGATCCAACTCCACGGGTTTCACGGAAGCCCTGTCGGAAAAATTGGCCACCGGCGGGTCGTTGAATGCCAGATGTCCGTTTTCTCCGATCCCGAGGCAAATCAGGTCGATCGGTGCGACGTCGATGAGAGCGCCGTAGCGCCGACACTCCGCCTCCGGGTCAGGGCACTCCCCATGGATCGGATGGAATTGCCCGACTTTGATTCGGGATAGCAGACGCTTTTGCAAATAGTGACGGAAACTGGCGGGATGGGTCGCGCTCAGCCCGACGTATTCGTCCATGTGAAATACCGTGATTTTTCTCCAGTCGAGGGTCGGCTCGGAAAGGGTGATCAAAGCGTCGAGAAAGTCGTCCTGCGAAGGGGCACAGGCAAAAATCACGCGGGCGGACCCGGCTCGATGCAGGATGCCTGAAAGGAGAGCGACCACGTGGGCTGCGGCAGCCTTTCCCAAAGAGGAGCGATCGGGGTGAATGGAGAGAGTGGGGCAACCAGGCCGGGCGGGAGGGGGAGAAACGCTATTCATGGAGTGTCGAAACCGAGCGCTTGTGCGGGGATGGTGGAGGCCATGGGGATCGTCTCGGCAAGCGGCAGGTGCAGCCAGTTTGCGGCGTTCGCGACCCCCTCGTGCAGCGCGAGTGCCCTGCCCGCGAAATACGGGCTGCCCGGCATCCGTACGATTCGATCCTCGCCTACGTCCACTGCAATGGAACCGATGCGGTATGCCCCGGGGCCGGCACCCGCAGCGGCCATGGCATCGGTGGTGAGAATGACTTTTCCGGCAGGTTTGGCTCGAAAAAGATTTTTCAGCACCGTCGGGGGGAGATGGATGCCGTCGGGAATGAGGCATGCGGTCAGTTCGTCGCGGGCGAGGAGACGGTGGATGACGTTGTCGTGCCGGTGCAGGTGGGCGGGGCAACCGTTCCCGAGGTGGGTGCACAAGGTGGCACCGGCGGCAATCGCCTCGTCGATTTGGGTTTCGGAGGCATTGGTGTGCCCGAGCGAAATGCGCACACCGGAGGCGGTGGCCCGGGCGATAAACTCCGCAGATCCGGAGCGCTCAGGGGCGAGGGTGACGAGCCGAATGCCCCCCTGGGCGGCCTCCTGCTGGCGGGCGAACTCGGACCAATCGGGGTCCTTCATCGCGTCCGCGGGGTGAGCACCCCGGTAGCCCGGTTCGGCGCTGAGGTAGGGGCCTTCGAGGTGATAGCCGACAATGGTCTGGGCGATCAGGGGGTCCTGCTTTCGGAACGATTCGAAGGCGCGAAGCTTTTGCAGGATGGCCTCGGGATGGTCGGTGATCAAAGTTGCGAGGATGCGCTTCATGCCGCAGTCGCGGAGTGCGAGGCAGGCGTGCCGCAGATCAGGGAGCTGAATAGGCGATTGGAAATCGACACCGCCGAAGCCGTTGACTTGGAGGTCAAACAGGTCGGGCTGGGGAGATGGTTTCATGGCTCACTTTGGCCGAGGGCCCAATCACGTCTTGGGGGTCAGGGAGCTCAGGAGGCCTTCCAGCGTGCGTCCGTATTGAAGGTAGGCGTCCATGCGCACTTGCGCGGAGGCTTGCGGGGCACCGAGGTGGATGATGCTAGCCACGTGGGGTTCGATGGAGACCCCGGCGTTGTACCCCGTGGTCCAGAGGTCGGTCAGAATCTCGCGCAGGCAGGCATCCCCTTCTCCCGGCAGAGTGAAGGCGTCGCTTTTGCCGCCAGCCGGATTGCGTCGGCAATCCTTGATGTGAACGTAGCGAATAAGGGGCCGGATTTTTTGGTAAAACGCCCAACTGTCTTGTCCGTAAGCGGCGGTGTTCCCGATGTCGAAGAGGACGCCGACGTTGGGGTGTCCGACGCGTTCGATGAATTCGCAGGTGTTTTCTGCGGTGAGGCCGGCCCAGCCCTCGCAGTTTTCATGGAGCAAGAGGATGTCTGCGTCTGCGGCGATGCGGGCCATGACCTGGTAGCGGTGCACGGCTTCGTCCCGCCAATGTTCGAGAGAGGCGTCGCCGCGCACCCAGCTCATGGTCCGCACGACGCGTGCGCCGACGCGTTTCATCCGTGGAATGAGCACGCGCAGGTCTGTGAGATCCTGCTCGAAATCTCCGGTGATCGGCCGACTCCAATTTCCAATCGCGGAGGAGAACGCAGTGACGCGCAGGCCTGCTTTTGTGATGGCCTCGGCGGCGTCCTCAAACTCCGCGTCCGAAAGGAGCGGGGTGGAGGCGGATTTTCCGTCGATGAGACGGAGTTCGATGTGGGACCAGCCCAGTTTGAGCTGGGCGGCGATTTGGCCGTGAATGTCGTCGGCGGCTTCGTCGGCGATTCCAGAGATGGGGAAGGGGAGGGCGGCTGGGAGCATGGGAGGGGAAAGTTGGGGGGAATCGGAGGGGAGCGCAGAGGCGGGGCCTGGCGCCGGCTCAGGCTGCGTTCCATTCCTCCCAGCGTTGGATGTGCTGGGAGACCAGGCGGGCTGCGAGCGGTGCGTTACCGGATTCGATGGCGTCCACGATGCGCGAGTGATCGGCGGTGGAGGTCTTGGACTCCGGGAGGCTGGTGGCGGCGACGTAGGCGCGGAAACTGCGGACGAGGAGGGCTTCAAAAGGCGAGCGCAGGGGGGTCCATGCGGCTTGGAGCCACGGTTGCTGCGCGGCAGCGCAGAGCAACGCGTGAAATTGGACGTCGAGTTGGGCGAGTTCTTCGGGCGATTCGGCGGCGTCGAATGCGGCGATGTTCTGCCGCATTTCGCGGATGGCATTGGGTGCTGGAGACGCGGCGGCCAGTTCGGCGGCGAGCGGTTCCAGGCGCAGGCGTACGCCCGTGATCTGTCGCCAATCGGTCGCAGTGAGTGGACGGACCCTCAGGGTGTTCCGGGGGCCGGGCTGGAGGAGACCTTCATGCTCGAGCGCAAGGAGGGCTTCGCGGACGGGGACGCGGCTGACGCCCAGAGATTCGGCGAAGGGGGTTTCCGGGAGTGGGAGTTGCTCGGGGATTTCGCCGTGGAGGATGCGGCGGCGGATTTCGGCGAGGACCTGTTCTGCGACGGTGAGCCGGGAGATGGCGAAGCTGGGGGATGGCTGGGAGGCGAGCGGGTCGGGAATGGGGGAGCGGGGAATAGATCGGGAAGGCATCACTCGGTGTTTTTTTTGAGTGCTGTATACGGAATACTGGGTTTTTCGGTCAATGCTTCCTCGCATCCGTGTCCAACGCTTCCTACGGCGCCTCCCAAACCCGCTGTCCAGTCCCACTCGTTTTCGCAGGAAGGGCCGCCTTCCTTTGCAAAATCCATGTGGCCGCTACCCAGCTGCTTCTGAGCAGTCAAAACGAGTCATTCCTCTGTTTCCGGGGTTCAATGACACAGGGGCCCGTCCCCCGAGAGAGCGTGTTGACCGAATCTCAAAATCCACAATCCGATGAAACCAAAGTCTTTGAATGTCCGCTGGGTCCCGTGTGTGTCTGTGATCGCCGTCTTTACCGCGTGGTTGGGAATGCCCCAATCCGCCGAGGCCAAACCCAAACGGGAAGTGAAATCCGCTGGAACCTATGGATGCGCGCGGTTTGACGTGAACGAGAATGGGATCTTGGAGGAGGACGAAAAGGCGGCCCTCATCAAAGCTTTCGAGGGGGGAGACACCGCCCTGCGGTTGCTTGATATCAACAACGACGGGAAGCTGGGCGAGTCAGAGTTGGCCGCGATCAAGCTATCGACGCCGAAAAAAGAGAAGAAGCGGAAGGGGTGAGCCGGATTGGACGGTGCCCCGCCGCATCCCGCGGCGGAGCGGCCCGCGTTCGGCGGATGCCGATGCGTCCCGGGTTATCCACGAAAAGTATGACTGCCCGGGGGGAGGGGATGGATGCGGACACAAACAGCCCGGGCGATCTTCACCGAGCCTCTTGCGGCATTCAGTTGC
This sequence comes from Verrucomicrobiota bacterium, assembly GCA_037975925.1. Classification (GTDB taxonomy): domain Bacteria; phylum Verrucomicrobiota; class Verrucomicrobiia; order Chthoniobacterales; family Chthoniobacteraceae; genus Chth-196. The sequence goes on along the minus strand of JBANFR010000035.1, from coordinate 22,065 downwards.
TTCAGTTGCTCTGGGAGAGCAGGCGCACTTTGAGGCGTTGAATGGCTTCTTCGGCCATTTGGCTCTTCGGATAAATCCGTTGCGCCTTGAGAAACCAAGCGAGGCTCGTGGCAGCCTGAGAGCGGCGATCGTGCTCCTGCGCGTTCTGAACGGTGCGCACAAAGTCCGCCGCTTTGGTCGTGTAAAGAGCCCGGGCCTGCGCCAACTGAAGGTCGTCGGGGAATTTTTGCGCGACCGTTTCGACGGCCTCCCAGGCTCCCGCCGGGTTTCCCTGCCGGTCCATCTCTTTGGCTCCCATCAGAGCGGCTTCGATCGACTTAAAGTCTTCGAGGATGGCCTTGAGTTGGGCCTGTTTTTCGGCCGGAGCGAGGTGGGTGGCTGCGAGAAAACGCCCTGCCTCCTCGGCGATTCGCCTGAAATTTTTCTGGGCGATCAACTGGTCCAGCTCCACCAAGGCCTGCGCCTGAACATCCCCCTGATTAAACGCTTTGGTGGCGATTTCGATCAGCTCCGGGTTGTTTGGCCAGATTTTGCCAGCCTCGGCGAGGGCGAGCTCGAAGGCTGGTTTGTCGCCCGAGAGAGCGGCATTTCTTGCTTTCGCGAGATGCAATCGAGCCATGTTCCTTGAGGTCTCAATCAGAGCGTTCGGCTTGGTGGCATCGAAGTCCTTGGCCATCGCTTTGAGTCCATTCGGGCCGTGGATCAACTCCGATGCGAGGGTGTAGTCCTTGGTCTCCAGAGCCGCTTTGAGCATGTTCGCCTTTTGCGTGTAAGCGAGCACCTTACGCTTGCGCTCCCATGGCAGGGTCCGGATTTCGGGCATGAACTCGCCAATGATGTACGCCTCAGCAAGGCGCTTACTCGCCGAATCCAACTCCCCCAAGTCCACAAACGAGTGGAAGGACTTGACTCCATTTTGAACCCGTCGCATCGCCTCGTTTGCCAACAATTCCAGGCTCGCGACCGTCGGCGGCGTGCCTCCGTTGCCGATCAATTGGGTCACACGGTTGTCGGGGAGATTGAGCTTGGAGTCACCATTAACGAAAATTGCCCGATAGAAGCGCGTTCCAATCAGCAGGTGGTGAAAACGGCGCTGGAGGAAGAGCTGCACGAGCACCGTTTGGTATTCGATTTTTGCACTCAGCTCGGAAATTTGAGACCGCGCCTCGTTGGCTTTGATCTGAGCGGTTGCTTTCAGTTTGTCCTGCAACTCCGCCGCGATCCCAGCTCCGGCGATGGCTGCGTCCCGGCGGTTGGAGGCGTCCTCGTTACGGCGAGTGGAGTCCTCGCGGGGAGCGCCGGATGGAGCGGGTGGCGTTTGCCGGGGCTGGTTAGGCTGCGCGGGCTGGTTGGTGTTGCGGTTGTTGGGATTTTGCGCAGCTCCCGTGTCGCCGACGGGTGCGTTGATTTGTGGGTTAAAACTGCTCCCCAAGTTTGCTCCGGAGGTGCTTCGGCTGGCTTCACCCGCTTTCACCGCAATGCGCGAGTTCCGCAGCTTGTTTTCCTCTTCCAGGATCTGATTGGCCTCGGCAAGCCGGCTCTGGTTGCGCTTGGACTGCCACACGGCGTAGATCGCATTCGAGAGCGCGTCGCATTGCCGTCCGTCACCCACATAGCCTGCGGCGCGGTTGAGGAGGCGGTAGGCTTCCGTGAGGCTTTGAGGGGTCAGGACCGACGGGTCCATCAACGCCAGAATCCGGTTGAGCGTGGCGCGGTATTCCTCTTCCTCCTTACCCAATTCCTCCGGGGCGTTGAGAAAGGTTTCGAAATTCGCGGCGAAGATCGGATTGTTCGCCACGTCCCAAGTTTGACCGTTGAAGCGGATCATTCCAGTGGCTTGATCGATGCCGGGCAGGCGGTTGTCAAAGAGCGCGCCCGGGCCGGCATTGGCAGGGTCGGCTGCGGCGGGTGCGTTGTTGGTGCCTCCACCACCAGGTGCGAGGGGGGAGTTCGCAGGAGGCACGCCAAGACCCTGAAGTGGAGACTGTGGAAGGGTATTTGGGGCGGCGGGAGCCGCATCGGGCCCGGGAGTTGCCCCTGGGCGTGGGGCCTTCGGGGCGCCGGAGGATGGGTCTGCGGGCGTGAGAGGAGCGGGCGAGTCAGGCGTTTGGGCCGAGACAGGCGCGCCCATCGGCAGGGCGAGACAGAGTGCCGTCAGTCCGCGAAGAGAAATAGGAAGGCGCCGCATAGAAAAAAGTCCGAAGGGGGAGGGATTGGACAGAGAGGGGAAAAACTAGGGTTTGCGGACCTCGGAGGCCGTCACGAGACCGCTTTCGCTGACCTGAACCTTGAAGACGAGTTTTTGTCCGCGTTCGATGTTTGTGCCGCTGAGGGCGGGGGGGACCAGGAGGGGCAACATATCGCCTCCTGCGGCTTCGATGGAGAAGAGGCGACCGGATTCGCGCGAGAACTCGAGCGTTTTGTCCACCATCGCCTCCAGTCGGTACGTGTTACCCCGCAGGCTGTTGGCGTTTTCCAAGTAATCCTTGATCGGAAAAGGCGAGGTGGTCCGGAAGGAGTCGCCTTTTCCGAGGGTGAGGTAACCCCCGACCATCAAGGCCACAAAGCCTCCGAGACCGGCGAGGGTTTTACCGAGAGGAAATGCGGAGCGAGCACGGCGGGCCATAGCAATAAAACGGAGTGAGTGAGGGGGAAGGACGAAAGGCGGAGATCAGCGGACCGGTCCCCAATGACGCGAAAACGGCCAATAAACCATCCAACCGCACCCCATCACGTTCCGTTCTGGAACGGACCCCCAATGACGCGAGTCGGACGAGTGGTAGGAGTTGTCCCCGAGGGCGAAGAAGGCACCGGCGGGGACGTTGTACGTGGATTTGGGAGTCGAGAGGTGGGGGAAATTCGCCTGGTTGGAGTACCCCTGATAGCCGTCCTTGGGGTGCTCCAAATTGCCCGACATCACCCTCGTGAAAGCGGGGTGCCCGGCCAGTGAACCGTTCAGATAGAGGTTGGGTGCCTCGATGCGGACTTCGTCCCCGGGCGTAGCAGCAAGGCGCTTGATGTAAAACTGAGAGGGGCTTCCCGGGCGGAAGACATTTTCCTGGGTAGGGATTCCGCCCGTGTTGAAGACAAACACATCACCGCGCTTTGGACGCACGAAGTGGTAGCTAAACTTGTTCACGAGGACGTGGTCGCCGGTGTTCGAGTGGCCCCGCGTGATGATCTCCCCCTTCTTGAAGGAGCGCCCGACGACGCAACGCGAGTCCTGATGCAGCGAGGTCACAGGCACTCGGACCTTGTAGACTCCCTGATTGGTCCGAATCGCCGAATACGTGAAGAGACCGAGGGGAATCCCGAAATAATGCCTTTCGTCCACTGACTGGATGGTCTCGTCTCGCTCGGCCACCACGCTGAAGTAGGAGCGGCCTCGAGCGAAAAAATCGAAGATCCGGACCACCGGATTCGGGGGAGGTTGCGCGGTGATTTCCGTGATGATCCCGTTGAGAGTCGGTTGCATCGAACCCGTGGGGATCGTGAAAGGTTGTACGAAATAGGTGCGCACACCGAGAGCAATGCTGATGGCGACGATGAACACCTCCACGTTTTCCTTCAGGCCCCCCTCCCGGAGCGGCGGTTGTAGCTTTCCACACACCTGATCCAGCGCGGCCATTTTGGCCTCCACATCAGCCCGGTCGCGGGTGCGGACGCTCTCCTTCAAGGAACGGATGGCCGAATCGACTTCCTCGACGATCTGGGACGAGACGATGTCTTTTCGATAAGCCAGAAGTTTCGAGGCTTCGCGCAGGTACAGGCGCGCCTGATGGACGTACCGGGGGGTGAAAGGAAACATGTGCACCTCGGTCTAGCGGAGGCTGTGAGGCATTGCAATCTGCGGACGCTTGCGCGCGATTCCTTCGCGGGGAGAGTGCGCCTTTTTTGATGAAATTCCTCCGCGAACCGGGGTGGCGCTTGGTGTCTATTGGGAGTCTGTTACAGTGCGGGCTCTAAGCTTATGAGAATTTCGATTCTGTGCGGGGGAGTTGTGCTGTGTTTGGGGGCCATTAACGCCAACGCGGCGGAGACGGCTTACAGCGCCCTGAAGGTGGCTTGCGCCGCGCTGGGCAAGGATGCTCAAAGCCGCGTGGTGGAGGTCTCCGGCCAGGCAGGACGCCCCCAACCGCTGGTGTGGAAGATTACTGTCGAGGACACCGGTGCCAGGGGCGGTCTTACCGAGGTCGAGGTGCAAAAAGGGCGCGTCGTGAGTCAGCGCCGACCCGTCTCGCGAACCACGGGCGCCCGGCTGAATCTCAGTGCGCTCCAACTCGACTCCGATGGCGTCTTTTCCGTCGCGAACGCCGAAGCCATCCGAGCCGGGGCGAGCTTCGATCGGCTCAATTACAACCTCACGGCAGCGAACCAGGCAGGCTTACCCACTTGGTCCGTGGAACTCTTCAGTGGTCCAAGCCAGCGCATTGGCACCCTCAAAATCGCCGCAGACAACGCGCTCGTTCTCGAAAGAAGCCCGGAGCTTGTTCTCTCTGATGAGGAAAAACGCGCAGCCCGCTGGTCCAAGCCGGGAGAGGAGCTGCGATCAGTGCCAGACGCCTTCCATCGTTTCGGGCTCTTTTCCAAAAGCACCGCCTACAAGCTCAAAAACTGGGCCAATGGTTACGGGTGGACGGACGAGAAAAATCCTCCAGCCCCCTCTCGCTGACTTTCGGGAGGCTCTTTTTTGACAAAGAGCCTCTACCGGCTTCTCTCTGACGACGCGTCTGCTGCCTCGCCTCACACTCGCTCCAGTTTGATCGGATACGTGTTCTGGGATGCGAACTGGGCCACATAGACGCTTTCCTCTGCATCAATCACCAAGTCGTGCGGATGGAAGAACACCTCGCCCTCGTGGGCCATCGTGAGCAGTTTGCCCTCGTTGGTGTATTCCGGAGCTACGCCGCCCACGTTTGAAACTACTCTTCCCGCGGAATCCACGACCGAAACAAAGCCTCGCGAGTCGCGCTCCTGGGGCCAGCGGTCCCCGAGGTGAGCGACGAAATAGTGATCCCCGCGTTTGCGAATTTGGCGGGGGTTCCCTCCCGGCATCTCAATCCGTGCCAGTTCCTGGCCATCGACTGAAAGCTGCAAAAGATGCTGCTGATCGCTCATCGCGATCCACAAGGTGCTTGTACCCTGAGTCGACTCGCACAATCCGCCGTGCGGCCCCCAGTGGCGAATGCCCCCCTCCGCACCTCCAAAAATTTTCAGAAATCGCCCATCCGGTCCGTGATGAGTGATGTAGTCGCGCCCATAACCATCCAGAATGAAGAAGCTTCCGTCTGGATGATGGAGGGTCCAGGAAGGGCGAAAATCGCTCTCCTTGGCGTATTTGCCGGTCGCCTCGGGCCACCGCCACTCCTCCAAAATTTCGCCACTGAGGGTGGTTTTGACGACCCGATGGGTTTTGAGACACGTAATAAACAGGACCTCGCGAGTGCCTTCCGTTACCAGCGAAAGTCCATGGGCCCCGGGGAATGCATTCCCCCATTTGCCCACGAGCTTTCCTGCTTTGTCATACACGATGACGTTGTTGGCAGTGTGATCGGTGAGGAGAATGAGGTGCCCCTCCCGGTCGCACACAATGCCGTGGCAATTTTGCACCGGCGTCGAGGGGTCGAGCACGCCCCAACCCGGGACCACCCGGTAACAAAACGCCCCGTGACCCAAGCGTGGACTGGTGCTCGCGCCCCGCGCATTCCATCGGGCGGAAGCCATCCCGGCAGCCACGGTCTGTTTGAGAAAAGAACGCCGAGAAAGGAACCGTACAGGGGAGGAATTGGGCATTCCCGCAATCTAGGGGGGGCGAATTGGGGGTGCAATTTACGCGATTCCGTAAGCGCGGTCGGCGCGCACTTGGGATCGGGCCTTTGACTCGTGGCGGTTTCCGTGCATGGAAAGGCGCTGCCATGATTCGAATCGATATCAAGTACCAAGGGGATCTGCGTTGTGAAGCCGTGCATGTTCCCTCCCAAAGTCACCTTCACACGGATGCTCCCACCGACAATCACGGGCGGGGGGAGGCTTTCTCACCCACGGACCTGGTCGCCACGGCGCTAGGCACCTGCATGGCCACCGTCATGGGCATCGTCGCCCGGAATCATTCTGTCGACCTTCGCGGTTTGGAAATTCAGGTGACTAAAGAGATGGCCGCTTTACCCGTGCGCCGGATTTCCCGCCTGAGCACGCGAATCGTTTTCCCATTGCCTGCTGAGCATCCCCATCGAGCCCTCTTGGAGAAAGCCGCCCTCAGTTGTCCGGTGCACGCCAGTCTTCATCCGGAGGTCGAGAAACCGGTCGAGTTTATCTGGGCCACCTAAAAACTGTCCGCGTGGCAGGCGCAAAGCTTTGCCCGGTAGGGGGACCGTAGGGGGACGGCAGTGGGGTATCCCTTGCTCTCAGGCCTTGGCTGGAATGCGCTGAAGGAGCGCTCCGACGCAGGCCTCTGCGAAACCCGGGTGATTGATATTGCCGGGTACTTGCCTCACCGCAATGTGCGAGCTCAGGTGGTTCTTCAACGCTACAAATAGGGCCTGATCCGCCTCCGGATCGCACAAGGGACCCCCGGGGGCGCCCAAGTTGCTGACCCCTTCCGTGGGCAGCAACACGCTTGCCCCAGCCGCCAGTAAACTCGCCTTTTCCGCCAACCGCCGACCGATTTCGGCGCATTCCGCCGTACTCGTTCTGAGAGCAACCTGGTGTGCATCGAGCTCGTGCAGTTTACGACCTGCGTATTTCGCAGGAATCGCGGGAGGCGTCCGGAAAGTCACGGAATCCACTCCGCCGGGGACCAATACCGCCGGGATCCCCGCCTTGGCGACCGCTTCAAGCCGGGTGAGAGGCTTGCTCCCGCCCTCCCCAAGGACCGCTTCCGCCCACTCAGCCGTTGTCAATTCCAAGACACCCACCGCATGGCCGCCGAGGATGAGTGACTCCATCGCGACGCTCCCCGGGCCCGTTGCTCCAAAAAGAGCCACTTCGTAGCCGGCTTTTTCCAAGGCGTGTTTCGCGCACTCCGCCCCTTTGATGGTGTGCGGATTAACACTGACGACCACGAGGGGACGTTGTTCTTCACCCTCGATGAGGGAGGCCGCATCCACCATGCCGCAAATCGCTCCCGCTGCCCCCGCCAGAATTGGACGGGTGATCCGGTTCAAACCTTCAAGGTCCACAATGCAGGGAATCATCACGATATCCTTGCTTCCCAAAAACTTTGAGGTGTTGCCTCCGGCTAAAGTCGACACCATGACCTTGGGAAACCCCAGTGGAAGCGCCCGCATCGCAGCCGTGGCAATGGCTGTTCCCCCCCCGCCTCCGAGCGAAATAATCCCGTGGATTTTTTTTTGTTCCATCAGGCTGAGTAATACCTTGGAGGCCGCCTGACTCATCGCGGCTTCAGCCGCCTCGCGACCCTGCTCGAATAATCCCGGGTCCATCCCGCCCATTTGCGCCACCGCCTCCCGGGACATGTAAGGAATCACTTGGGGTTCTCCTCCGGTCCCCACGTCAATCAGGTGCGCCTGATGCCCGCTTTGGCTGATAAAATCCGCTACGAATTGGTGTTCGCGCCCTTTCGTGTCGAGTGTGCCGATGACTGCGATAGTAGCCATAATCTGGGTGGATTGGGGGTGGTAATTCAGGGGCTCTTCAGCCCATGGGGGCCCTTGTTCTGAGGGTTATCCCTAGCAGAAAGCACCGCAAATGCCGAGCCCACTGTGGGTTCTTGGAAATAAAAACCCCCTTTCTTTCAAAGAAAGGGGGTTGGTGGGCGGGGACCGCTTGAGAATCCAAATCCCTGCGGCTGCTTATTTCGCCGCCGGCGCCGGATGAGGTGTTCCTGGAACTACCTTGCCCAAGCCAAAATCCGAAGCCCGCAGCCCTTTGCGGTAACCTTTGAACCCGTAGAAGCCGGGCTGGTATTCGTCTACGAATTGAACATCCGCCTTGCTAGGCACTTCCAGTCCGACACCCCAGTACACCCCATTCACCACAAGACGCCGGAGCCCCTCGTTTTCGAGATCCGTCGCCGATCCCATGGTGGTGCAAAGCACGCGGTTGGTCTGGCCTGCCTCGTTTTTGTGCAGACGCGTCCACGCCACCGGCATCATGGGCGTATTGACATCCTGCTCTGCTTTGTCGGTCGCTCGCTTCTTGGCGTAGGCGGCCGGAGCGGAGTTGGGCGTCATTCCTGCGAGCACCTGCCCGCGCAGCAAAATCGTCGCGTCTTGAGGCGGATACGCCTCGTAAACGTCGGTCGTTCCGAACACGTCCGCTACCCCCCGAAGCACGGCCTCTCCCGAAGCCGATGGCTCAACGATCCCTCTCGTCGCCTCGGATTTGTGCCGCCCCCAGTGACTGACCCAGCGCTCGCCCAGCACGTCCTTCCCAAATTTCGAGAGACGGTTCCCGCTGAAGGCGTGAGTGCTCGTGCGCAACCCGATGATCGGTTTGCCCGCCAAGTACGCCTTCTCAAACTTTGCAAGCGCCTCCTCTGGCCAGTTCCGAAACCGAAGTGACAAAATCATCGCGTCCGCAGAGTCCAAAGCTTCCGGGTGCGACAAACTCTTCCCATTGTCGGGATTGATGGTGCCGTCAGCGTCGACTGAGAAAAGAACGGTGCATTTGAATCCGTGACGTTGACTGAGGATCTTGGCCAGCATCGGCAAAGCTTCCTCTGAGCGATATTCTTCGTCGCCCGCGAGGAGAACCACATGTTTTCCGGCGCCAGGTCCGGGTTTCGGCTCGAAGGTGAGAAAGTCCTCAGCAGCACAGGCCGCGACGGAAGAAAACACGACCAGAGCGCCGACGAGGCTCGGAGAGATCTGAGAGAGGAACGTTTTTTTCATGAGAAGACGAGGGATGAGTTGGGAGGCGGGATCTGGAATAAGGGAATGGAGGAGGTGGCTGGGGACCCCGAAATGGCGGGGATGGCGGGAATAGCGGGGGAGGAAAATGGGGGGAAACATTTCCTGCAAGGGATAAGAGCCGTGAGGTTCATTCCTTTGAAGATATTTCGGGAGTCATCTTGGATGCCGTCGGCCGGAACAGGCTTTGACACACCGGGTTGGCCTCCCTCGTTTGGCTCTGGTTGGGCTGGGACGGGGTGCAGTCCGCCACGGGACGTGGAATTGCAGCCTTTCTGTCTCGAAGGTCCGGCGGAAACTTCCCGACAAGACCTTGGGGCCTTCCGTCAGCCTGTGAACGCCGGAAGATTGACCACAGGGACGCTTGTTGCATTGACGATGGACGGTCGCGGTCTGTTTAGTTCGCGCTTTTAGCGGGTATCCCATCAACCAACACCCCAATTCTCTCATGATTAAAATCGGTATCAATGGCTTCGGGCGCATCGGTCGCCTCGTGTTTCGTGCGATTTGCGACCAAGGCCTCCTTGGCAAAGAAGTGCAGGTCGTGGCAGTGAACGATTTGGTTCCCGCAGACAATCTGGCCTATCTGGTGAAGTACGACTCCACCCAGGGTAAATTTCAGGGTGAAGTCTACAGCACCAAGAGTTCGCCCGCCGTTGCCGAGGACGATGTCTTGGTTGTGGACGGTCATCACATCAAGTGCTTGGCAGTGAAAGAGGGGCCCACGGCGCTCCCATGGAAGGAGTTGGGAGTCGATATCGTGATCGAGTCCACTGGGTTGTTTACTGAGGCGGAGAAGGCGAAGGGGCATATCACCGCCGGGGCGAAAAAGGTGATCATCTCAGCGCCGGGCAAAGGCGAAGACATCACGGTCGTCATGGGCGTAAATCATGAGAAGTACGACGCCGCCAACCACCACATCATTTCGAATGCGAGCTGCACGACCAACTGTCTCGCTCCGGTGGTCCATGTCCTCTTGAAGGAAGGCTTTGGCGTGGCCGAGGGTCTGATGACCACGGTGCATTCCTACACCGCGACTCAGAAAACGGTTGATGGCCCCTCTCGCAAGGATTGGAAGGGCGGACGTTCCGCTGCGATCAACATCATCCCGAGCGCTACCGGCGCCGCAAAGGCTGTCGGCCTCGCGATTCCCGAGGTGAAAGGAAAACTCACGGGCATGTCTTTCCGCGTCCCAACTCCCACCGTTTCGGTGGTGGACTTGACCGTGAAGACCGAGAAGGCCACCAGCTACAAGGAGATCTGCGCAGCCATGAAGCGTGCCTCCGAGACCTACCTGAAGGGAATCCTCGCGTACACCGAGGACGAGGTGGTTTCCTCTGATTTTATCCATGATCGGAGCTCCTCGATTTTTGACGCAGGCTCGGGGATTGAGCTGAATGCGAACTTCTTCAAACTGATCAGCTGGTACGATAACGAGTGGGGTTATTCCAACCGCTGCGTGGACCTCCTCCGCTACATCGCCTCCCGGTAAACATTCGACCCGTTGGAATGGACGCGGGCCTTCAGCCTTCCCTGCTGCAGCCCGCGTTTTTTTCCTGACCTTCTTCAACCTTTTGCCTTAAGTTGCTATGGCCAAGCTCTCTGTTCGCGATCTCTCACTCAGCGGTAAACGCGTGCTCCTGCGCGTCGACTTCAATGTGCCCACCGAAGAAAAAGACGGGCTCACGCGCATCACCAACGACACCCGGATCCAGGAGAGCCTCCCGACCATCGAATTGCTCCGCTCCGCGGGGGCAAAGGTGATTCTCATGGCGCATTTTGGACGCCCGAAAGGTGCGGTGAATCTCAAGTACACCCTGCGTCCTGTGGCGGAACATCTCGCGAAGTTGATCGCGGCGCCCGTTCTCTTCTCACCCGAGGTGATTGGCGAGGTGCCGGCGAAGTTGGTTGCCGGTATGAAGGACGGCGACGTTCTCTTGCTCGAGAATGTTCGTTTTCATGCCGAGGAGGAGGCCAATGATCCCACTTTTTCGAAGGCTCTCGCTGCTCTTGGGGACGTGTACGTCAATGATGCATTCGGGGCCGCCCACCGCGCTCATGCATCAACGGCAGGTATCGCCTCATGCCTTCCACAGGCGGCGATGGGGTTGTTGATGGAGAAGGAATTGCAATATCTTCAGGGCGAGCTCACCGCTCCTGCTCATCCCTTCGTGGTGATTCTCGGGGGATCGAAGGTTTCCGACAAAATTGGTGTGATCAAGGCTCTCATGGAGAAGGCTGACACCTTCCTCATTGGGGGAGCCATGGCCTACACATTCTTCCGCGCCCTCGGAATTCCCACGGGCAAAAGCCGCGTGGAGGCAGACAAGGTGGACTTGGCCCATGAAATCCTCGCTCTGGCCAAGCAGAAGGGTGTGCGGTTCCTGCTTCCGATTGATAACTTAGAAACTCAGGAAATCAGCGCCACCGCACAGCCTCGGCCTACTGGGTTGGTTTCTCCCGAAAAGGGAGTTTCCGAAGGTTGGGAGGCTGTGGATATCGGACCGGAGACCATCGCAATGTACCGCACCGAAATCGCCGGCGCGAAAACCGTGCTCTGGAATGGCCCGGTCGGAATTTTTGAGTTGGCCCCGTTTGCCTCCGGTACCCGCTCAATCGCCGAGGCCGTTGCAGCCTGCCCGGGGGTGACCATCATAGGCGGTGGCGATTCGGTTACCGCAGTGAAACAGTTTGGACTCGGAGAAAAGATGTCCTTCTGCTCCACGGGCGGTGGTGCCTCTCTTGAGCTCATTGAAGGGAAAATCCTCCCCGGCGTGGCTGCTCTCTCAGAAAAATAGGCTGTCCCTCCTCTCAGCCCCACGTTCAGCGTGGGGCGTTCCCTTGCCCAACCTTTCCACCCCATGCGTAAAAAGATCGTTGCTGCCAACTGGAAGATGAACATGACCGTCAGTGAGGCAGACGCCTTTCTAGACGCTTTCTTAACTGAACTCGGAACCGAATCGGCCGTGGAGGTGGTGATTGTTCCCGCCTTCACTGCGCTTTCGAAGGTCTCGGAGCGCTTGAGCAAGGGACAGCAGGCCAAGGTGGGCGCACAAAATATGCATTGGGAAAAGAATGGCGCCTTCACCGGCGAAATCTCCGCCCAAATGCTGCGGGAACTTTACGTGCGCTACGTGGTTCTCGGCCACAGTGAGCGTCGAACGCTGTTCGCGGAGTCGGATGAAATCGTGAACAAAAAGGTCCGTGCCGCTCTGGAAGCCTCCCTGCGCCCCATCGTTTGCATCGGCGAAACTTTGGCGGAGAGAGATGGCGGTCTCGTCGAAACCGTTTTGGAGAGACAAATTTCTGGGAGCCTCGCCTCAGTCTCCGCTCACGACATGTCTCACATCGTCATCGCTTACGAACCTGTTTGGGCAATTGGCACAGGAAGGACAGCCTCCCCAGAGCAGGCCCAAGAAGCCCATTCCTTCATTCGCAAACAGATTGCGAAGGGGTGGGACCAGGCCACCGCTGACAAAGTCCGAATTCAGTACGGGGGGAGCGTTAAACCCCAAAATGCCTCTGAATTGCTCCACCAACCCGATATCGACGGTGCTTTGGTCGGGGGAGCCAGCCTAGACCCGCGCGGGTTTGCGGAAATTGTGAAAGCCGGCAGTTCTCGGAGCTAGAAGGCCGCCGCGCTCACTCACAACCCCTCGTGCTTTGCGCACCGAGGGGTTTTTTTTGTCCAAATCGTCCCATCGCGTGGCCGGTGCCGACCTCTTTCCGCCGACTCGCAAAATTGTTTTGAATAGGAAGCGATTCCCTTGTCCCTCGGTGTTCGCTCCTCCGTATTTTCCTCAAAGGAAACCCAGTAAGGGGGATTTTCTCGCAAAGGTTCCGCTCCCTGGCGGTCACTCTCCTCTCTCTTCTTTTATGTCTATGTCCTCCTCCGATTCGTCCCTTTCTCGCCGTCAATTCGTTAAAACCACCGCTCAAGCCGTCTCCGCCTCCGCGCTCATCGGAGTCAGCCTGCCCACCGTTCACGGTGCCGACTCGGCTGAAATCCGAGTGGCTCTCGTGGGAAGCGGAGGACGCGGTACGGGTGCCGCCATGGATGCGCTCGTGCAGGGGCCGCATATGAAGCTCGTAGCGATTGCCGACGTATTTGAGAGCAAGCTCAACTCCAGTTTCGGCAACCTCACCCGCCGGTTCGCTTCCCAGGTTCAGGTGCCTGATGATCGAAAATTCTTGGGCGTTGATGCTTACAAGCACGCCATTGATTCGCTCAGACCGGGGGACGTGGTGATTCTCGCGACACCTCCCGCTTTCCGCTGGGTGCACTTTAAGTACGCCATTGAAAAGGGGGTTCATGTCTTCATGGAAAAACCCATATGCGTCGATGTGCCCACCGGTAGGCGGATGATTGAGCTGGGGGAGGAGGCCAAGAAGAAAAACCTGAAGGTCGGGGTGGGCCTCATGGTTCGTCACTGCCGGGGCAGGCGCGCCCTTTACGACCAAATCCGCAGCGGTGCCATTGGCGATGTTCTCGCTCTGCGAGCCTACCGAATGCACCCTCCCGGGGGATCCGCCTTCACGACCCCTCAGATGCGTGCAGACGCTTTGGCAAGTGGCAAAAACGAGCTCTTTTTTGAAATTTCCCGCTTCCACAGCTTCCTGTGGCTCTCGGGCGGATTGTTCAGCGACTTCTACATCCACCAAATCGATGAATGTTGCTGGATGAAGGACGCATGGCCCGTGAAATGCCACGCCCTCGGTGGCCGCCATTACCGTGAGGACAAAATTGACCAGAATTTTGACTCCTATTCCGTAGAGTACACTTTTGCCGACGGCACAAAGTTCTTCATGTACGGACGGCACATGGGAGGCGTGAAAGATGAGTTTTCCAGCATTGCCCACGGTACCAAGGGACTGGCGACCATCTCTCTTGGTGGTCACCACTTGGGCAAGGCCGGCCGCATCTACAAGGGGCAACTCATCAAACCCGCCGATGAGACGTGGGCGGCATTCCCCGACTCAAAGGCCCCAGATCCCTACAAGATGGAGTGGGCGGATTTGGTCGAAGCCATTCAAAAAGATCAGCCGTATAACGAAGTCCAGCGTGGTGCCGAGGCAAGCATGGTGACCTCCATGGGACGTTTCGCTGCCCACACCGGCCAGGAGGTGACGTGGGAAGACTATCTCCAAAACAAACAGGAGTTCGCCCCCGGCCTGGATCGGCTTACCAACCAATCCGAGGCGCCTTTGCGTGCGGATAAAGAGGGGCGTTACCCGGTTCCGATGCCCGGGCTTCTGCGCGACCGGGAGTATCGTGACTCGGACGCTCCCCAGGCCTGATTCCGCAATCCAGCGTCCTCTTGTCTTGGCTGGGACGGCTCCGAATTCGGGGCCGTCCCTTTCCGTTCTTTGGGCGAATTTTGCATCGCTCCCCAGTTTTCTGCCCCCGTGCGCTCCTCCAAATCCGAAGAAGAGAGTGTATGGCAAAAGGGGGGGACGGCATGGAGACGGATCAAAGGCAGGTGCAGGAGGCCAAGGGGCCGGGGCCTGAGCGAGGGCGCGAACGGGACGAGGGGATCGGAACAAAAAAAAGAGCGGCGGCTGACAACTCTGGAACTCAAAACGGCGCAAATGCCCGCCACCGCGAGGCAGGAAATGCACCGGGCTCGCTGCGAAGCCGTCGTGGAGTTGTTGCGGGTGCGGAGATGCCGACGCAGTCCCATCCAAGGTCTGCGCGGGCACGTGCCCGTGTCGTCAGTGAGAGCGGGTGCTCTCCACTGGAGGAGTCGCCTGAGCGGAACAAGGGGAGGGAGGGCTCTTTGGACGGACCGGTTCCTGCCGAGACGGTTTGGGAGGGTGAGGGGGGTAGCCTTGGCTCGGCGCCCCGTTTGAGGCGCCCGTTGAGGGTCCTCTTGGTGGGGCACCAGTTTCAGGTTCCAAGCGAGGGGCAGGCCAAAGCAGCGGCACTGGCGGGTCTGGGGGATTTACACCTGGAAGCGATCACTCCGGAGCGTTACCGAGAGGCGGAGGTGCGTTGGCGTTTTCCCATCGCCCCGGTCAGTAATCGCTACCGGTTTCATGTGGAGAAAGTGGTTCTGCCCTGGGCCGGACCCGCCAAATGGTATCTCCAGTGGTATCCCGACCTGCCTCGCACGCTGTGCGAGTTTCGCCCGGACATCATTGATATCTGGGAGGAACCGTGGAGCCTGTTGAGCGTCGAAATCTGCTGGCTCAGAGATAAATTATTGCCCGATGCGAGGTTAATCTCCGAGACGGAGCAAAATATCAATCGGACCCTGCCGCCTCCCTTCGAGTGGTTTCGCTCATACACTTTCCGCAAAGCCGATTTCTTGGTCGCCAGAAATAGCGAGGCTATCCGCGTGGCACGATCAAAGGGTTATCGGGGACCAGCCAGAGTGGTGGGCAATGGCGTGGACCTTGAATTGTTCCGCCCGCGCGACCGGGACGCTTGCCGAAAAATCTTTGGAATTCACGGCTTTGCGGTGGGGTATGCCGGACGTTTGGTCCCTGAAAAGGGACTGCTTGACCTTGTGCGGGCGGTGGAACGAATGCCGCAGGATGTCTCCCTGTGGGTCAGCGGAGACGGTCCGTTGCGGGAGTCCTTGCAGCAAAACGGCAGCCGAAATCGGTGGGTAGGGGCTCTTCCCAGGGAAAAGCTGCCTGAGTTTTTGAGCGCCCTCGATGTGCTTGTGCTCCCCAGTCATACCACCGCGCGGTGGAAAGAGCAGTTTGGGCGCGTTTTGGTGGAGGCACAGGCCTGCGAAATTCCCGTAATCGGAGCGAACTCCGGTGCCATCCCCGAGGTGATCGGTGAAGCGGGCATCCTGTTCGAGGAGGGGGACACTTCGGCGCTTCTCCGCGCCTTGGAGCATCTGTACGAGGAGCCGCAGCTCAGAATTCAACTCGCGCGGAAGGGGAGAGCGCAGGTCGAACTCCAGTACGGATGGGAATCTATCGCGTGCCAGATGCGGGACATTTATCGGGAGCTGGAACCTTCGGGATCGCGGCTCGAGTTTGCTGAAAACGTGGAAACTGTCCGGAAATGACACGCCCGAAAACCGTTGCTTTGGTGAATCACACCGCTCAGTGGGGAGGCGCGGAGCTGGCGCTCAAACGCTTGGTGCTCTCCATGGATCAAACCCACTGGGTGCCTGTTCTGATCTTCGGAGAGAATGGTCCGGCGGTGGAGGCTCTCCGCCATCGAGGGGTGGAAACTTACGTGCTGCCCATGCCCCCCGTGCTTTGCTCAACGCGAAGGGCTGCCCTCTCTGAAGGGGGACTGGCGTCGATTCGACGCTGGACGGCACTCATCCGGTATGCCTCTCAGATGGCGTCCTTTTTAAAGGAGAGAGCGGTGGATCTCGTACACACGAACTCCATGAAGGCTCACATTCTCGGAGGCCTTGCCGCACGTTTCCTTCGTATCCCTGTTCTTTGGCATGTCCGGGACTCGATCGAGGATGCCTCCTTTCCCCGAGCTGCCGTGTTTGCCCTGCGTTTCCTTGCGAGGCACATCCCGTCGAGGGTTATCTGTGTCTCAAATGCGGTGGCGCGCACTCTCCGCGGAAAAAACGGAAACCCGCTCAATGCGAGGGTGGTGTACGACGGACTGGAAGCTCCCGCCTTCGAACGCCCGGCCGAGCCCGGGGATTCTCAGTGTCGTTGGAGGATTGGAATTCCGGGGCGGTTGAGCCCTTGGAAGGGACAACACATCTTTCTGGAGGCAGCGGCAGACTTGCGTGCCAAGGGATACCCCATCGAATTCGAAATCGTCGGTGGCGCTCTTTTTGGGGAGGAAGAGTACGCAAGGGGTCTTGAGCGTCAGGTTCAGCTCTTGGGTCTGGGAGGGTGCGTCACCTTTTCAGGATTTGTCACCGACGTATTGGATCGAATCCGGACTTGGGATGTCTGCGTGCACGCCAGCACTTTGGCTGATCCCTGCCCGAATGTGGTTTTGGAGGCCATGGCGGCAGGGGTGCCGGTGGTTGCTAGCGACGGGGGGGGCGTCCCGGAACTGCTCGATGGAGGCCGCGTTGGTGAAATTTATCCCATGGGCGACAGCGTCCGCCTGAGCGAGGCCATCGAACGTCTCCTGCTGGATCGAGAACGCCGAAGTGCCTTGTCTGTTGAGGGCAGAGCTCATGCGTTGAAACATTTTCGTGCGGAACGCGCCACCGATGAGATTGAGAAGATCTGGGCTGAATGCGCTTCGGATCGGACTTGGGAGCGGAGAAAATGGCCTTGGTTGGAGGACGGCTTGGCGGTCGCATGGACTGGCCGCTGAGAAATTTCAGGGACCCGGTGACGCCGGCCGCCGGATCCAGCCCGTTGGGGGAGGGGTCGGAAGAATTGAAGGGAGGAGGGTTCGGTGAAACAGAGCGAAACTTTGGAAGAGCAGGGGAGCCACTCAGCGCCCGTAAACGAGGCGGAGCTTCCCGAAAAGGTGGCGATTATTCACGATTGGCTGCCCGAGGTTGGGGGAGCGGAGAAGGTCCTCGGGGAAATGCTGAGAGTGTTTCCCAAAGCGGATCTCTACAGCTTGATTGACTTTATTCCTGAGTCCGAACGCGGATTCCTGAGGGGGAAACACGTCCAGACGACTTTTCTCCAGAAACTGCCCGCGGTGCGCCGCTTGTACCGTTCCTACCTGCCTCTGATGCCATTAGCGGTGGAGCATATTGACCTCGCCCGTTACCCGATCGTGATTTCGAGTTCCTACGCCGTTGCAAAGGGGGTCATCACGGGTCCGGATCAGCTGCACCTGTGTTATTGTCATTCTCCGATTCGTTACGCGTGGGATATGCAGGAGCAGTACCTGCTCCAGAGTGGAAGCGCGGATGGATTGCGGGGATTCCTTGCCAGAGCGCTTCTTCATTACGTCCGGCTTTGGGACTCTCGGACATCGAATGGGGTCGATGCTTTTGCGACCAATTCACGCTTTGTGGCCCGCCGGATTTGGAAGGTCTATCGACGACGGTCGCGGGTGATTTACCCACCGGTGGAGGCTCCTCCGGCGGGCCTCCCGAGGGGGGTGGCAGCACAGACTTCTCCCTTTTATCTGAGTCTGGGACGACTGGTTCCTTACAAACGGGTGGACCTGATCGTTGAATGCTTTCGGCGGAGCCCTCACCTGGACTTGGTGGTGATCGGCGATGGGCCCGAGCGGGCGGCCCTCGAAAAATCGCTGCCCAAAAATGTGTCCCTTCTGGGTCGTCAATCACGCGAGGTTGTTTTGGATCATCTTCACCGCGCGAAGGCTCTGATTTTTGCAGCGGAGGAAGACTTCGGAATTGTCCCGGTAGAGGCCCAAGCGATGGGAACTCCCGTAATCGCCTTTGGCAAAGGCGGAGCCTGTGAAACGGTGCTGCACCGAAAAACCGGTGTGTTATTCATGGAGCAAACGCCGGAATCGCTGCTTGGAGCATTGCGGGAGGCGGATGAGATTCCTTTTGAGAAGGAGGTACTCGCGAAGCATGCCTCGCGTTTCAGTCCCGAGCGGTTCCGTAAAGACTTTAGTGCATGGGCCATCCACAAGTGGAAACGCTTCCGTGGAGGGCTTCCGAGGATCGAGGAGGCGATCTAGGAGCCGCCCGGACTGCCCCCGGTCTCTCTTGGGTGGATCGAGGCATTTCGAGGGAGGCGAGGGAGGCGAGGGAGGCGAGGGAGGCGGACTTTTTCGCCCTAGCCCGGGGTTGATGGAGAAAACGGTACGGGCGTTCGGATCAGAGGAGGGGCGGAACTCTGCGTCCTTCGGGGTAACCTCAGCTGGTTGGAGCCATTTTTTAGTGGGAGTAGGCGTGTGGTGTTGTGTGCAATGATCGCCCACGCCTGCGTCAAACTCACTTTATCGGGTTTCCTTAGCACGAAACGTCGAAATCCGAGGGCCTCCTTCATGATCCCGAACACCGGTTCCACCGTCTCCCTGCGTAGTTTATGAGAGGCCTTGCCCGCCCGGCTCTTGAAGCGGTTGGCTATCGAATCTTGCACCCTGGTTCTTCATGTGGGGCAAGATCGGCCGGGGTCCGGTGATGGTTCTGATGCTTCAGTCTTTTTAAAAAGCGCATCCCCCTCCGCATCCGGGAGGCGCGCCCGGCTCGGCTGAACATCGGCATGAGTGATCGTTTCGTGATGCCCGTGCTCTCGAACAGCCTGGCGCGCAGCGGGGTCTGTCAGTTCCGAGTCTGACACGTGTGAGTTTGCGTGCCATGAGAAACACGGAGAGGAATGCTTCCGCGATCAAAGGACGGTGGTGGTATCGGAAAGTACAGACGGTGTCGTGATCGGGGTGAAGGTCGGCTGCCCGATAGCGTTGGTCACTTCGCTATGGGTGCTATTTTTGACTGTCACAGAAACTGAAGCGTTCGGTCATGCAGACGTCGATGAGTTCCAATCGACGCTCGCCCAACGTTGCGCCATGCAGTGCCTCTCTGCGGCGTACCCTCTTCCGAAAGAAAAACCGAAGTCCGACAGACGCCTAGGCGCTGAATCTCGGGTCAGGTGGCGAGAGCAGGTCGGGTCGGCGCCGCTGCGTTCTCGCGAGTGCCTGATCTCTTCTCCAGCGCTCGATGGCGGCGTGGTTGCCCGAAAGAAGAATTTCCGGAACCCGCGCCCCCTGGAATTCGACTGGGCGGGTGTATTGCGGGAATTCGAGCAAACCGGTGGCGAATGAATCGTCGGTCGCCGAGGTCTCGTCCCCTAAGACCCCTGGGATCAGCCGAACGACAGCGTCCACGACCACCACTGCGGCGATCACGCCGTTGGTGAGGACATAGTCGCCGATCGAGATTTCCTCGTCCACGTAGCGATCCAGCACACGTTGGTCGACTCCCTCGTAATGGCCACACAGCAGGATGAGATGCCGACACTCGGAAGCGAGTCGCTGCGCCGTCGAGTGGCGGAATGTGGGACCGCTGGGTGAGAGATAAATGACCCGGGAGTGTTCGGATCGGAGCTCGGTAATGGCCTCGGCAATGGGCTCACATTTCAGGACCATGCCCTGTCCGCCACCGTAGGGGGCATCGTCGGTGACGCGGTGTTTATCGCGTGCCCAGTCTCGAATGTTGTGGGAGTGGACGGCTGCGAGTCCACGCGTTTGAGCTTTTCCCAGAATACTTTCGCCGAGCGATGCGGTGGCGATCTGCGGGAAAAGGGAGAGAATATCGATGCGCATGAGAGGCAGACTCCTCGGGATTGGAAGTGAGCGGTTGGGAAAGGGGGGCTGGCTTTTTTGATGGGCACCCGTGGGTGCCGGCACTCTGGGGAAACTCGCCGGTTCCCAGGGCTCCACGTGCATGAACGCTCCGGTTCACCGGGGAGCTTGGGGGCTGCCCGCGGGGTTCTGGGGAAGAGCTTCCCGGGGGGGCTTACGCCCAATCAGGGTACAGAATCCGCCCGCACTGCTCGCAGTGGACGATGCTTTTTGAGGCGCGAGTGGACGCCACGGTGGAAGCGGTGACTTTCATGTGGCAGCCGCTGCAGACCTCGTTGCGAAGTCCAACAACGGCCTCTCCGCGGGTCGTCCAGAGGCGCTGGTAGGTATCCAGCAAATCTTCATCGAGATCTGCGGTGAGTTGGGGGCGGTTGGTCTCGAGCTGGGAGAGCTGTGCGGTGAGGTTGGCCGATTTGGTGTCCAAATCCTGGAGCTGCCCCCGGACTTGTTCGGCTGCTTTCGCTGCTGCCAAGTCTGCCGAAGCCACCTGCGGTTTGAGCGCCTCCAAGGCTTCCATCAGCTCAATTTGGCGGTCCTCGATTCCCGAAATTTCTTTGCGCACGTGATCAATCGAATGCGAGAGCGCCTGGTATTCCTCGTTTTTGCGCGTTTGAAGTTTTTGGACCTCGTATTTCGCGATCTGATCGCGGCGGCTCCGAATCTCCGTTTCCAGGCGCGATTGCTCTAATTCGGCGGCTCTCTGCTTCTGTCTGGCGTCGCTGGCCTCGGCTTGCAGGTTGGACAATTTGAGTTCCAACGCTTTTCGGTCCGCCGGAATCTTTTTGAGCTCGTTTTTGAGCGTTCGCGCTTTGGTGTCTCTTTCCTGAAGGATGAGCAGGCGTTGGATTTCCGGGAGCATGAGAGGGTTTTATTGAAAGAGCATGGATTCTTCTGGCGGCTTGGTCGGTTGGACGGACGTGGCCTCCACGAGCGAAATGCGTTTTCCATTTTCGACGGGAAAAGTCGCTTTGCCGATAATTTTTACCCAAGTCATTTCGGGCACGTCGGGAGCAATTGCTGTCTGCACGAGGGTGGCCACCGGGCGGGCGTCTGCGGCACAGCAGGTCATGAACATCCGCACTGCCTTGAAGCGGGGCGGGCCGGCATCCGCATTTTTTGCGGGCATGGTTTGGGCGATGAGCTGAATGGTTTTCCCCTCAAAATCTTTTCGCAATTCGCTGTCCTGGACTGAGTACAGCAGGTCCATGATTTCCGCAGCGATGTGTCCCTCCGGTGTCCTCTGCATGTAGTCGGGCAAGGACTGGGGGTTGGGACCGGTTTGGGCGGTGGGGAGGGTGATTTGGGAGGTGGGCGCGGTGGGGGCCGAGGGGGAAGCAGGCGTGGGGGTTGGTTCGGGGGCAGGGGAAATTTCGGATGAGGCAGTAGCTGTTGGAGCGGGGGTGGGAGGGCTGAAGGGACGTTTGAGGCCGAGCGAGGCGGCATCGGTGGTGATTCCGCGATTTTCGACCAGTTTTTTACTGAAGGACTCGGGGGAGAGCCATGCCGCGGTGCTGACAGGGAGGATAAGGATCAGGAAGGTGAGCCAGCGTCCGCCCCGAGAACGGGCAAGGGGGTGGGTGCAGGTGGCATCCGAGCAGCACTCGGGAGGGGTGGGGCGTGAGGCAATGAGGATTGCAAGCAGGGCGAGGATTGCTCCTGCGATCAGAACGCCGGGGCGGAAAGTGGGGTGTAAAAATGCGGCGACGCGACCCGTAAAATAGGTGCCGAGGAGAACGGCACTCCAGACGCCGAGGGTTACCGAGGGGATCCAACGATTGAAGAGGGAGGTCATTGGGAGAGGGGGTTAAAAACTGATTCCTTGGAGGCGCCAGCAGAGGAGGCCGATGAAAGCAAACAGACCGAGGCTCAGCCAAAGCACAGTGCGGCGCCGGAAGATGAGTCCGTAGAGCCAGGCGAGTTTGAGGTCGACCATGGGGCCGAAGAGGAGGAAGGCGAGTTTGGCCGTCATCGGAAAGGTGGGAAAACTGGTGGCGGCGATGAATGCGT
>JBANFR010000034.1:0-27440 GCA_037975925.1 Verrucomicrobiota bacterium | reverse complement strand
CCGGTCCGCAAGGGCCGGTGGGATTGACCGGAGCTGATGGGGTGAATGGGACGAAGTGGTATGGGGGTGTTGGAGCACCTGATGGAGCGCTTGGAGCGGAGGGGGATTTTTATTTGGATACGGCATTGAGCGCGTATTACGGTCCGAAGACTGCGGCGGGCTGGGGAAATGGAGTGAGTTTGGTGGGAGCGGCTGGACCTGCGGGGCTGACTGGGCCGCAAGGGCCAAAAGGTGATACTGGGGTGGCAGGACCGACTGGGCCCCAAGGTCTGCAAGGGCCAGTTGGGTTGACCGGAGCGATTGGGCCGCAGGGGCCAAAAGGCGATGCAGGGGTGGCAGGGCCGGAGGGTCTGCAGGGCCCGATTGGGCTAACTGGGGGTGCCGGAGCGACTGGACCACAGGGTCCAGCTGGCTTGAACGGTCGGACGTGGTTGAGCGGTAATGGTGCGCCCGGAGCGACGTTGGGTGCGGTCGGAGACCTGTACTTGGACACGCAGGGCAGTGCGTATTATGGGCCGAAGACTGCAGCCGGTTGGGGAACTCCGGTGAGTTTGCGAGGGGCGACCGGAGCCACGGGACCATCGGGACCGACCGGCCCTACCGGTCCCCAGGGCTCGCCCGGGCTTGCGGGAGCGACGGGTCCGCAGGGTCCGCAGGGTCCGCAGGGTCCGCAGGGTCCGCAGGGTCCGCAGGGGCTCACCGGTGCCACCGGCCCACAAGGAGCAGTCGGGCCGCAAGGTCCCCCCGGAGTTGCCACGCTACGGATTGTTCCGGCCGGGGACGTCCTGATGGGGGAGTTCACCAGCGGACAAAGGCCGTAAAAAGGGCCCAAGAAATCTCAGTATGAGTTGCAATCAGATGCTTCTTGGGATTTTACGCGTTGCGTGGAGTAAAATTTTCCTGAGCGTTTTACTGGTAGGTAAACTCTCCGCACTTGCAGCTCCGCCTGCATGGTGGCAGGAGCGAGGAGTAACCTCAGGCACGTTGGCGGCAGATGACTTTGGTCTCATTAACCAAGGGCAACTGAAGAAATTTGCCTTGGCCGCTTTCCTTGAAATGGAGCTCCGTCTTCCAGGCGGCGCGGGACCAGATGTGACGGCACTGATCAACACGTGGACAACCGTGGATGCATTCAATAATCGGATAGCCAAGTCAGGGGGGGCTACTGATAACTATGCCACGGTCAACCTGGGTCAGTTGAAGGCAGTTGCAAAAGTATATTATGATCGATTGATTGAGCTGGGATTCAGGAAGGTATATCCGTGGACTAATCTGCCCTCGGATAATTATCTGTTTGCAAATATCGGGCAAGCCAAAGCGCTTTTCTCGTTTGATCTCACAAAAGCCGCCCCCAATGTGGATGCCAATCAAAACAACATCCCAGATTGGTGGGAACTCAAGTATGTTCGCAGCCTTTTTGCAAATCTTGACGAGGATTCAGATGGGGATGGCGTCAGTAATCGAAGGGAGTATCTCAACGGAACGGATCCGACGGATTATTTTAACGGAAAGGTTCCGGTTCTGAGCTTGGATTCTGGCGATGGTCAGGTGGGTAAGCCGGGGGAGTGGACTGCGCTGCCCCTTACTGTCCTTGTTAGAAATAGTGCTAATGTTGCGCTGGGGAATGCGCCAGTTACCTTCACGTTGACATCCAGTCAAGGTGGCGGCCTTGCCTCGTCGAGGGCTAGCGGCGCGCTGGTTGCGTCAAAAATCTCAGTCCGAACCGATTCCTCGGGCAGAGCGTCGGCCTATTTCATTTATCCGTCGTCATCGGGAGTGGTGAGTTCGATTTCGGCGATGGCGGGCAAGGCCGGAAGTTTGGGTTTTTCCGCACGCTCCGCTGCGCCCCTCGCTGCCCCAACATTCGTCAGCGCAATCCCTGGCAAGGGAAGTGTGACTATTAGCTGGAATCCCGTGCCGGGAGCGACTTCATACAGAGTTAAGCGTTCGACAACTCCCGGTCAGGGATACAGCGACTTTGCGGGTAATACTGTCAATGGGACTACGGCCCTGATTGATGCGTCCGTTATTAACGGAAAGCGCTATTATTATATCGTCTATGCGTCAGATGGATTTCAGCTCGGCGGCCCATCGTCCGAGGTGAATGGGTTTCCTCGGGCAACCGTCGTGACCCCGCGCGTGATCGCCTCCAAGAATCAGAGTTTGGCAATTATGCCCGACAAGACTTTGTGGCGCTGGGGAAATAGTATGCGTACTTATTTTGTAGCGTCGTCTTCGAGTTTAGACCTGCTTTATCCGCAGGCGATCCCGGGGATGGAAAATGTGATCGATGCTGCCTGTAGTGACGATCATTGGCTGGCAATCAAAGAGGACGGCACCATCTGGGGTGCAGGAGTGGATGGGCATGGGCAACTCTGCGCAGGTCCTGGGGGAAAATATGTTGATGTCCCCATCCAGGTGATTATCCCGGGGAATTCGTCAGCTGCCGTTTCGGTCGCATGCGGCGATTTCTTCAGTGTCGCAGCTCTTGCGGACGGCAGTGTTTGGGCATGGGGTAAGAATGATGGCTCGCAGCTGGGAATTGGACCGAGCACTTCCGCAACCCGCGCAGTGATGACCCCCACTCGAGTGCGAACGAGTGCCTCGGATACCCTCAATAATATTGTCTCAGTTTCCGCATGCAAAACCGTGACGATTGCGCTGAGATCCGATGGCACCTGTTGGTCGTGGGGATTTCGAAGTGGACAGTACGGCACTGGGATTTTAGGGAGACCGGTTGGAGCTGCAGGGCAGCCCGGAGCCACGGGGTATGCTGGGCAGGTAACCGATGCTTCTAATGCGGGGCCGTTTTTGAATGTCAGCAAGGTCTCGAGTGGAGGAACGTATGTGATGCTTCTCAAGACAGACGGATCGGTTTGGGGATGGGGCGATAACTCCGATGGTCAGTTGGGAAATGGATTGAAGTTTTTTGTGGATGGTTCCAAAACGAAAGTTCGAGTGGGTTGCCCGGCAGCAGGGCCTTATCTGCAAAACATCGTTTCGATTGCCTGCGGCGATACTCACACCGCCGTCGTAAAATCCGACGGTACCCTACTCACGTGGGGAACTGGCGACCATGGGCAGCTAGGCAATGGAACCTTGATCCCTTCCAGTTCGCCGGTGACCTCGCCTGTCACTGTGACCGCTCTGCCAAACACCGTCAGTGTGGCATGTGGATCGCATACCTTGGCCGTGAAGAGCAATGGTTCCATTTATTCCTTTGGTTACAATCTCCGGGGACAGCTGGGAGTCGGTACCTTCGCTCAAAATGCCTCTCCTGCCATGGTGCTGGCTTTTCCCGTGCGCCCCGTTCTGAGCTTCGATGGGGGAAAATCACTCGCATCTCAATTGGCGACCGTGAGTTATGCCGATCCCAGTGCTGGCATCCGCTACACCATCGATGGGTCCGAGCCAACAACGGCATCTCCCCTGATCTCAAACGGCGGCTCCATCCAGTTCAGTGCGAGCACCGTTTTTCGCGCCAAGGCATTCTCGCAAGACGGAAATGTGACTGCGGATAGTGGCATCAAAGGAGCACTTTACTCGATCGGATCCCAATTGATGAGCGGATGGGATCATTCGCTCGCTTTGGAGCCCGCTGGTTCCCTGTGGAGCTGGGGAAGCAACGCTTCGGGTCAGTTGGGAATTGGCCAGCAAGGGGGCGCTACCAATCAGTCCAGCCCCGTCCGGGTTTCCACTCTCCGAGGAGTGATTGCAGCGGCTGCAGGCCAGTCTCACAGCATAGCCGTTCAGTCCGATGGGCGCGTATTTACCTGGGGAAGCAACAGCTCGTCGCAATTGGGCGAACGGGGGGTCGGGGCCGATAACAACCCCACCCCGTTTCCCCTCTCCGCTAGCACCCTTCTCGGTAACTTAAAGGGAGACCTTTACGGCGCCATCGGGGTGGCTGCGGGTGCAGCCCACAATCTCGTGCTGAAACCCGACGGTACTGTGTGGAGCTTTGGTAGTAACTCGGCAGGGCAACTCGGCGGCCAATGGTGGGACGCCTCTCCCCCAACCCGGAGTTTCACGCCTGTCCCAGTGTTTGACGCGAGGGGGAGCGTCCTCGATCAAGTGATCGCTGTCGCAGCCGGTGGCAATTTTTCCCTTGCTCTAAAGAGGGACGGAACGGTTTGGGCCTGGGGTGACAACACCTACGCGCAAGTGTCGCCGGACCCCGTGGTGATTCCTTTGGTTGCGAATCCGGCCCCTTTGAATATTGCGCCGGATGTGATTGCGATTGCCGCAGGTGAGTCCCACGCTCTCGCACTCACCTCCGATGGAGCCGTCTGGGCCTGGGGAAATAACGACTCGCTCCAGGCCGCCGGGCAGAGTGTCGGTTTGGTTACCATTCCCACGAGAGTGAGCGTTGGGAGTGTGACAGACAAAATCAAAGCCATTTACGCAGGGCGCAAGCACAGCGTGGCGATTGCCCAATCAGGAGCGGTGTGGACTTGGGGAAAAAATGATCAGGGCCAGTTGGGCAGCGGAAACCTCGCACCGAAAACGCTCCCGAGTGCGGTGGTCGGAGTGAGCGATGCCGTCGGCATTTCTGCCGGTTCCGGAACCACGCTAATCATGAAATCCGATGGTTCGGTCTCGGGATTCGGTTCCAATACCCTCGGCGAACTGGGAGATGGCACTACCGTGTCCAAATTAACGGCCTCCCCGGCTGCCACCGGATTCAGAATTACCCCCTCGGATGCCTCCTTGGTTTTTGATCCGCCGCCCGGAGCCTACCTTCAGCCGCAAAACGTCCGTGTGCGGTCTTCGAATCCCGGTGCACGGGTGGTCTACACAACGGACGGATCGTTGCCGTCGAGCGCTTCTCGAGAACTCGTGGCGGGAGAGACGCTCAGCGTTTCCTCCTCTCAGCTTTTGCGCGCGCAAGCGTTCATTCGCGGTACGGGAGCTCCCCTCTCTGCGGTTCAAAGCGCCCTTTACACCATCGGCAATCAGGTGGTCTCGGGAGCGGATCATGCCTTCCTTTTGCAAACCGATGGAACGCTGTGGGCTTGGGGGAGGAACGACTTCAGCCAGACAGGTCTTGGAAAAGGCTCGGACCGGTGGTCGGCAGCTCAGGTTCCGGGTTTGTCCTCCGTCAACGCGATCGCCGCGGGAGAGAAACACTCGGTGGCAGCCCTGAGCGACGGCCGTGTGTTTGCATGGGGAAAAAACACTTACGGACAGCTTGGAGACGGAACTATTCTCGACCGAGACTTGCCGGTATCGGTTCCAGGGGTGAGCGATGTGGTCGCGGTTGCGGCGGGAGATGCGCACAGCGTCGCTTTGTGTGGGGACGGGAGTGTTTGGGCGTGGGGCAAAAACGGCCCAAGCCAGCTCGTCAACGGTGTCTACGTCATTCCGAATGCCCCCGCGCGCGTCTCCAGCCTCGGCGGGGTGACCTCGATTGCGGCAGGTGGCGAGTTCACTTTAGCGCTTAGAAACGACGGAACCGTGTGGGCTTGGGGCAGAGGCGAGGCGGGGCAGTTGGGAGGTGGCAACTTGGCGTCCTCTGTCGTGCCTGCGCAAGTGAGTGGCCTGTCCGACGTCGTGGCAATCTCTGCAGGTTGGCAACATGGGGTGGCGCTCAAGGGAGACGGAAGCGTTTGGGTCTGGGGAAACAATCGCGATGGACAAGTCACCGGGGGCGGAACGCAGACCTACGCTCTGCCCGTCCAGGCCAACGGGATTGGAGGGAGCGTTAAAGCAATCGCCGCGGGACGATTTCACACACTGGTCCAGCGCTCGGACGGTAGCGTTTGGGGGTGGGGCCGTGCGGATGCCGGGCAGCTCGCGGTTCCCGGCTCCCCAGCGCGGCAGGCGACACCAGTTGAAATCACCGGGTTTTTGAACAGCGCCGGGTTGGCGGCGGGGAATTCCTCGTTTGCATTGCAGAAGGATGGCGGTGTCCGAGCGGTCGGCAGCAATGATTTTGGGCAACTGGCGGATTCTACGAATGTTTCCAGAACCACGCCTGTGAGCGTGGTAGGCATCTTGCCGGCGGCGCGGGCGCTGGTGCCGGTATTTCTGGTGGATGGCGGTTCGTATTTGCAGCCGCAATCGGTGAAGATGCGCAGCGCTTCTGTGGCAGCGGAAGTGCGTTACACAACCGATGGCTCGGAGCCTACGAATACGACGGGAACGCTCCTGCGCACGGGATCGGCCCTTGCGGTCAATTCTACCACGATCGTCAGGGCCAGTGCTTTTGGGAGCGGGTTGGCGCCAAGCGAAACCAAAAACGCGCAGTATGTCATCGGGGCCCAGGTTGCTAGTGGGCTCCATTATCACCTCCTGCTCAAGCCAGACTCGACCCTGTGGAGTTGGGGCCAAAATGAAATGGGTCAACTGGGCAATGGCGCCGGCGCCGATTCCTGGGTGCCGGCAATGCTCTCCAAATTGGGCCGTGTCACTGCGATGGCGGCCGGTGGCTATCATGGATTGGCGGTCACTGGGGGCGGGGGAGTCTGCAGCTGGGGAGCAAACGATTCCGGGCAATTGGGCGATGGCACGGTGGTGAACCGCTTCGAACCGGTCCTTGTCGGCGGTCTTCAGGAGGTTTCCAGCGTTGCTGCCGGTGTGGGCCACAGTGTGGCGCTCAAGCAGGATGGCTCGGTCTATGCCTGGGGCCGAAACGACGCTGGCCAGCTGGGGACCGGCACCCTGCGGTCGCAGTTTACCCCGGTCGCAGTTGCGGGGCTCAGCGGAGTCAAAGCAGTTGCCTGCGGCGCAGATTTTACCCTCGCGCTCAAAGCGGACGGAAACGTCTGGGCCTGGGGCGCGGGCGATATCGGGCAGTTGGGCAATGGGCGATGGGAAAAAGCGCATCGGCCGAGTATGATGGGCTCGATTCGGGACGTGGTCGCCCTGGCTGCAGGGGACTCGCATGCGCTTATGCTCAAGGCGGATGGAAGTGTCTGGGCCTGTGGTGATAACACGTTTGGTCAAATCGGCAGCGCCGGTGCAAACGCCGCCGTCCCACGCCCCGTGAGCGGCCTTTTGCAGGGCGTCATCGCCATCGCTGCCGGACGCTTCTCATCTTTTGCCCTCAAACGTGACGGCACGGTATGGGCTTGGGGGGCGAACGACGTTGGGCAGCTGGGTGATGGATCGCGTACCCAGCGAAACCTCCCCGTTCCAATTTCCGCCGCCGCCGGGATCCAAACCTTGGCGGCCGGTAACTTCGCCTTGGGCCTCCGGGGGGATGGCACTTTCTGGGACAGCAGTGGGCGCACTATTTCTTTCGGAACCGGCGACCAAGATCCGAATCCCCCCCAAATCACCATTCTGTCCCCCAAAACCGGGCTGATTCCATTGCGGTAATTGTGAAAGACCACCCCTTTTTCCAAATGAAGAATGTTTTGCAAAAAGCAACCTCACGAGCCTTTTCCAAGGTCCGTCAGGTTTGCTGTTTTTTGCTCACCCTCCTTTTGTGCAGTGTTTTCGTGCTCCCCTTCGGAGGGACTGGGTTTGCGCAATTGCGCCAGAACCCGGAAGGGAGCCTCCCCGGCGGTCCAAAATCCCATGCCGCGCGCATCGAGGCCCTGATCGCAAACGAGAAAGCAAAAAAGGCACTCGCAGCGCTTCCTCCACCGACGGAATTTCACGCAGCGGAACACCCGCAGGTCAAACCGCACGGGGACCGCATTTCATTGAAAAACCTCGATTTGAGCAGGACTCCCACTGAGGAGGAACTGTGTCAGGCCGGACAATTGGGAAGCCGCTTAAGCCCCTCCTTTTCAGCTGATCACCGGAAAATAAAGCATCCCGAAAAGCGCAAGAAACAGGAGGCGGACAACCAGCTCTTTGGAGAAGCGATCCAGGAATGGAATCTTCATCACTATCCCAATGCGGCGAAACTTTTCCGCAAACACCGGGCAACGCATCAGGAAAGCCCATGGGCGGGTGAGGCCGAATTGCATTTGGGGTGTCAGGCACAGTTTAGCGGGAGCTGGGAGGAAGCGAAATTCAGCTTTGAATGGATCCTCAATCACCAGCCCAAGGGGAGTGATATCTATCAGAAAGCCCTGCTTCGGCGTGCCGTTCTGGCAATGGAACAGGGAGACCTGGAAGGGGCCAGCGCCGGTTTTCGGGATTTGGTCCAGACAGACCAGAATTGGGAACGGAAGACCTACGGGTTGCACTGGCTGCACCAGCTCAGCCTGATGAAAGCCGATGAGGTTGCTCTGCGCGATTGCGGCAAGGAATGTATCGCTTACGTGTGGCAGGCACGCGGCGCCCAGGACCAGAGCCGGCAAGCCAGGACCAAGGAGGCTCCATCCGAGAAAGGCTTCTCGGTCGGCGAACTCTGCGCCTTCGCAAGTGACACCGGACTCACCGAAGCCAAAGGGGTCCGGATGCGCTTTACGGAGCTCGAAAGGGCCCCCATGCCATTGGTGGCTCATTACACCGACCGGCATTTCGTTGTTCTCTGCGGTCTTACTGAAAATGGGGATCTCCGCGTGTTCGATCCCCGCTTGAAACGGGTCACCGAATTGAGCCGCCCGCAGTTCGCCGCCCAATGGTCGGGGCTCGCCGTTCTCTTTGGTGATGTCCCCAAGGGTGCCCGTCTGGCTTCCGCTGCGGAACTCCGGGACAATTACGGAGGGTGCTGTGGCTTGCCCAAATACGAATCCGACCTCGGCCCCTGCGGCCAGCGGCCCGAATTGCTCACCGGAGATTGTCGCTCATGCGGAGACGGCTTGGGAATGCCGGTGTGGAGCATCAATCCCATCAACATGAATTTGGCGGTCACGGACACCCCCATGTGGTTCTCAGAACCCTTGGGCCCCGATGTCAAAATGCGCATCACCTACAACAGCCAGGATTCGCTGAACCAAGTCCGGCCTTTTGGAAACAAGTGGACCTTCGATTATGCCTCCTACGCGATGGAATCGCCCGCCCAAGGCGGGGCGGGTACCGTCCTCCTGGTCATGCCAGGCGGACGGCGGCAGAGCTTTCTGCCCAATCCCAATCCCAGTGGACCTTATCCCACCTACACGGCGGCCGATGGTGCCGTGGATATCCTCCGGAAAACCGGACCCTATTCTTTCTCACTCGAGCTGCCCGATGGTACCGTTTACCGGTACGGCGTCCCGGCCAATATGAGCAGCGCCTCCTCGCTCCTGCTCTCGATCACCGATCGACACGGGATCGCCCTGAATCTGTCCTACAGCAGCGCAGGGCAGATCACAAAAATCACCGACTACCAGAATCGGGAATGGGTTTTTCTCTACAACTCCGACGGTTACGTCAGCCGTATCACTGATCCCTTCGGACGGACTGCCACATTCACCTACAACGCGAGTGGCGCTCTGATTGCCCAAAAAGACATGGGAGGAATCGTTTATGGGTACGAATACGACGCCAGTTACGGTAAATCTATCGATCCCTCAAAATACCCCGCCGCAACGCAGCAGTACCTGTTGAGCGCGATCACCAAACCCACGGGACGCTGGACTTTTTTCATCGAACCAGCCGATGGGATTCGTAACGACGACAATGGGAGTCAGGTCTTCAAGTATCCCGATTATCGATACCCCCCCTTCGGTGGGGTCATGTGGGATAACTTCCGGATCACCATCACCGACCCGCTCGGCCAAAAGGAAGAGTACTATTATTCGGGCTTTTACCAAAAAGGCTGGTACCGCGACAAAGTGCAGTACCAGTCCGTGGCCCAACCCTCAGGAGACCAGAGCCAGCCTAAAACCAACCTCACCTACAGGCTGGTCGGAGGCCAGGGCGTTGTCTCCAGTGTGACATACGCCAATGGCGATGCGATCTCCTACGACGATTTCACCCCTCAGCGTGCGCCGGGAAAAATGGTGGCCTCTGGAATGGGCACCACCACCACTACTTACAATAGCGTTGGCAGCGTGACCAGCATTACCGATAGCCTCGGTCATACTACGAGACTGACCTACGCTTCTAATGGCTGGGATCTCCTCACAATCACTGATGCTCTCAATCAGACCGTCTTGAATCGTCAATACGATTTCGACCGCAATGTCGTCCAGGAAACCGATGCGCTCGGCAGAATCAAGAAGTACACCTATGATACCCGTACGGGGAGCGATGGCGCGCTCCATGATTACTATCTTACCAGCATCACCTCGGCCTACGGTACCGGAGTCGCACAGAAACTCGATTTCCAATACATCTCCGATGCTTCCAGTGGAAACAAAGATCGCCTCTCCTCGGTGAGCTGCAAAGGACAACCCCTCTCCGCATGGACCTATGATTCCGTCGGGCGCACTGCGACGAGCACCAATGCTTCCGGATATACCCTCGGGTATACCTATAACGAAAGCAATAAGCCCCTCAGGACCCTGTTTCCAGACGGCACCTTTACGGAAAATCAATGGGGCTGCTGTCTGATCGAACGCGTGCAGGATCGCGCCGGACGATCCACTCAATTCATCTATGATCCTTTGGGAAATACTACCTCTTGCGTGGATCCTTCCGGTCGCACCACCTTCTTTGTTTACGACGGACTCGGGCGACTCGTGGAACTTCAGGATCCCAATCGCAACGTCACCCGCTGGCAATGGGATCCCCGGGGACGCATCCAGCAAAAAACGTATGCGGACGGCTCTTCAATGCGGTACGAATACTGGAACACGGTAAGTGGTCGGGGGCTAACGAAGACCAACCCCAAGGGGCAGCGGGTGACGCTTTGGTACGACACGCAGGGAAACCTTTTGCAGATGAGCGGGGATGGGATAGCCGGCGTCACGTATGGTTACGATGCCATCAACCGCCGAGTCGAAATGACGGATGATTACGGTAGGAGCACTTATAAGTATGATGCCGCCGGGCAGCTTTCCAGCTTTTACAGCCCTTGGACCGATAGCTACGTCACCTACGGGTATGATGCTCTTGGTAGGATATTCGGAGCAACCATCGGTGCCACCATGGGTGGAGCAGGGGGGGATTCGACCTATTTTTACTACGATGACTTTAATCGCCTTCGTTCCAAAACCAGCTCCTTTGGAGATGCCAATACTGCCCCCTTCGTCAATTTCAGCTATACCTATGCCCATCCCGTAGCGGCCTTATTAAGCAGCGTGCAGTATCCGAATGGACAGAGCTCCAGTTTCACCTGGACCGGTAACACGGGGGATCAGCGATTGAGCCAGATTTGGCATAAAGATCCCCTCGGGAGGACTCTTTCCAAGTTCGATTACGTCTATGAGACGGCGCTCGGGCAAATTGCTAAATGGACCCAGCAAAGCGGAAGCAATACGGCCGTGGACTATGAGCTGGGGTATGATGCCGCTGGTCAGCTGAGTTCCGTCACGCAGCGGGCTGCGGATGCGAATCGCACGGTGCAGAAAGTGTTTGCGTACGCGTATGACGGGGGATGGAATCGGGTGGGTGAAACCGTGGACGCCTCCCCCACTCAGGATACGGTGAATGCGCTCAACCAACTCCTTTCGCGGAGCCGTGGGGTGGGAAGGGTGCCGATTGTGGGGACGACGAATAAGCCTGCGACCGTGCGGGTGAATGGAATGGCAGCGCAGGTGGGTGCGGAGAACCGTTTTTCGGCCCAGGTTGAGGTGAGTGCCGGGAGCCAGAACACGGTGACGATTGAGGCGACGGATCGTTCGAACCGGACCACGACGCAGAAGTACCAGTTGCAGGTGGGAGGTGGGTCCGTTGGGCAAGTACTGAAATACGATGGGAATGGAAATGTGATTGAGGATGGAGTGAGGCGATACGAGTGGGACGGGTTGGATCGGTTGGTGGCGGTGAGTGTGGGGAATCGGCGGAGTGAATGGAGTTACAATGGGGTCGGGCAGCGGGTGAAGCTGGTGGAGAGGGAGAACGGGGTGGTGGTCAGTGAGCGGCGTTATGTCTGGGAGCCTGGAGGAGCGCAGCCCTCGCAGGAGCGGGATGGGCAGAACCGGGTGGTGAGGCGTTTCTACGGGGAGGGAGAGGTGATTGGGGGGAACCGGTACTATTACACGCGGGATCACTTGGGAACGGTGCGTGAGGTGGTGGATGGGGCCGGGAATGTGCGTGGGCGCAACGAGTACGACGCGTACGGACGGCGGAGTTTGGTTGGGGGGGAGGGAGTGGAGTCAGCGTATGGGTACACTGGGCATTTTTACCACGCTGTGAGCGGGCTGAATCTGACGCTGTACCGTGCCTACGACGCGGATTTGGGCCGCTGGCTATCCAGAGACCCCATCGAAGAAGCAGGGGGGATTAACCTGTATGGGTATGTGGGCAATAACCCGATAAACAGCGCGGATCCGCTCGGATTGGATGCTGATATTGATATTTACAGAAAGGATCGCTACTCTTCGACTGTGGTAATGGTAACGGAAAACGGTAAAGTCATAGGTGGCTACATTGGGAATGCTAGTTTTAATAATAAGGGAAATCTAATAGGCACTGACTATCAACCGGGGGAAGGTGGGCCTCCCGTGGGATCCTATGCACTCAGACCGAAGAACAATGAAAATCCCAAAAATCCGAAGGAAGCGTTCGTAAATGGAACTCCGTCGATTACGGGTTCGGGGCGTTCTGTTGGAAGTCCGGCTGAAGGATGGAATCCAACGGTAAGAATGCATCCATACGGAGGCTCAACAGGCTGTCAGACTGCATCAATGGAGTGGGCGAATCGCATTTGGGATATAATGGATAGAAATTTAAAAAATGGTGGCACGCGTGTTAATATACATGAGGTGAGCGAATTGCCTTCATTGCCAAAGGTAGGCAAGCTGCCAGCTCCAAATAGTCATCCTTGGCCAGTATTTAATAACTATAGCCGAGATCCGATTCCATGAAGACTTTTAGCTTGGTGGTTTTACTGATCATCTTAGATGCTTTGTCTTCGAGTTTTGGAAAAAGCGAGGAGGTGTGGTATGAAAAAAAAGAGACAAGTGCGATTCCGTTATTTTCCATTGAGACAAGTAAGGTGATTTACCAAGGTCAGTTGGTTGATGGTCTTGGTAAAAAAGTTCCGTATTCTTTTGAAATGGAATTAAGGGCTTGTTTGTATTCCTCGTTAAAAAAAGATGTGGAATCTGGGAGGTTTCCATTTTATGGCCTCTTCTACTCCCCGGAGAAAGATTTGAGTAATAATGTCATTGTGTCTATTGTGGTTAAGGTGGAAAATCGCGAGTTAGTTGTTCCGGGTCGAGCTCTAGATGGGATTGTTAATCCGCAGATTCCGGGAAGACTTAAAGTGGAAATTGCAAGTGACGGTTATGTTGTTGTCGATTTTTTAGGTCCGAGAGGTGAAGGGGGGTATGAATGCGCAATAATTTTTCAGCATTGGAAATTTGAGCAACGTCAAATTAAAGGCATAATGAATTCGATTGATGTTCTTCGATAGTTGTAGGTGTTGCCGTCTGGCTATCCAGAGACCCGCTGGAGGAAGCTGGAGGGGTGAATCTATATGCGTATGTGGGCAATAACCCAGTGAACAGCGTGGATCCGCTGGGGTTGGAGATGGCACTCAATCTCTCAATTTCAGAGGGAACAATGTCAGGGTACGATATAGATGGCGGTAAAAAGTTCTCCGCTCCTGTAAGTACAGGAAATAACAAAATTATGGACGTAGGAAAGCGTGGTGAAGGTCCCATCCCTCCCGGACTATACAATATTTACGAGAGGCCGGGCGGGATGGTCGGATTTCCCGCTTTCGTTCTAGACCCTGTTGATTCCAAACCTGGCAACGATAAGTGGGATGAAGGTACTGGGCGCGGTGCGTTCCGAAGCCACATTGAGACAGATGGTGAGCGAAAAGGATCTGATGGATGCCCTGTAATGGCTCCTAACAATCAACTAAAGTTGGCTGATCTACTCAAGAGAACCAAACCTGGTCCTGTCGCTACGGTTGTTTCTCCTAATAACAATAGACCAGCTGATATATGGACAGGGCCTCGCCTTGGAACGTTAAGGGTTATACCATGAAAAAGACGCTATTCACTTTGGTTGTGCCAGCTATAGTGATCCCCTTGTCTTTTGCAGGAGTTAAGGGGTATGAGCCGAAGGTTGGAAAGGCGGCAGAGGCTTTCGCTTTAGGTGCCGGACTGCATTACCAGTATGCGCTCGATTTGCTGGATGGGTTGGCGATTGAGTCAACAGGGAACAATGACCCGATCACGTTATCCTACCCGCATCTTTCGGACGATGATAAGTTTAGAGTGACGATTTTGGTACTTGTGACAAACGACCTCGACGGCGAACACTCTTTCAACTTCAGGCAGATGATTGCGACCGATAAGGAAATGCTATCGAGGCGAATTCGATCGCTCAAGCGAAAGAACGTTGACGCCTTTTTGGGAGTTTTTGACATCCCTTTTGAAAGTTTTGCTGATCGTTGTAAACGCTACTTGGGTGTTAGACCTCCATCTGAATGAGACCGAGCAGACTGTTTAAATCGGATATTTAGATAAAATCTAGGTTTACTCCAGATAGAACCCCTTTTTCCCTATTCGCCTTGAAACTTTTCCCAGAGCTTCGGTTTCCGCATCGCTTGGAACGTTCTTGCTCCCGGAGTGGGTGGGCTGTGTCTCGGAGTCGTGGTCGTCAAAGTTCGAGCATCGCTTATTGTTGTTCACCCGTTCGGGATGGGGTAAGTATATCGGGCGAGAAGGGTTTAAGTGGCAAAAGTGCGTATGGGGTTATTGTTGGCAATAACCCTATAAAGGCGATAGACCCGCTGGGGTTGCATGCTGAGGCGAATTATTATGTTGGCGATTTCAACCTTAAGGTGACCGACTCTGCTAATCCAAAGAACAGCGCTTCTTGGATTATGGCATCTGGATCAGGGTGCGCTCAAAATAATTCGGCTTATCAACATATTCGATCTCCTAACGGCAAGACTGGCGACTCAGGCCCTATCCTTGTCGGGGATTATCGAATAACAAGCTGGGAGGAGCGTCCTAAAGGTCGGCCATCGTTTTCGCTAGTGCCTATGGATGACACCCCGAACGATCGCTACGTTAATGTTAAGGAAAGGGACATGGGGGACAGGCCCTTTGTGCAGAAAACCCGTTGATCGATTACGTCTATGAGACGGCGCTCGGGCAAATTGCTAAATGGCCCCAGCAAAGCGGAAGCAATACGGCCGTGGACTATGAACTGGGCTATGATGCCGCTGACCAGCTGAGTTCTGTCACGCAGCGGACTGCGGATGCGAATCGCACGGTGCAGAAAGTGGTTGCGTACACGTATGACGGTGGATGGAATCGTGTGGGTGAAACTGTGGACGCCTTCCCCACTCAGGATACGGTGAATGCGCTTAACCAACTCCTTTCGCGGAGCCGTGGGGTGGGAAGGGTGCCGATTGTGGGGACGACGAATAAGCCTGCGACCGTGCGGGTGAATGGAATGGCAGCGCAGGTGGGTGCGGAGAACCGTTTTTCGGCCCAGGTTGAGGTGAGTGCCGGGAGCCAGAACACGGTGACGATTGAGGCGACGGATCGTTCGAACCGGACCACGACGCAGAAGTACCAGTTGCAGGTGGGAGGTGGGTCCGTTGGGCAAGTACTGAAATACGATGGGAATGGAAATGTGATTGAGGATGGAGTGAGGCGATACGAGTGGGACGGGTTGGATCGGTTGGTGGCGGTGAGTGTGGGGAATCGGCGGAGTGAATGGAGTTACAATGGGGTCGGGCAGCGGGTGAAGCTGGTGGAGAGGGAGAACGGGGTGGATTTCAATGAATGGAATGGAGGTAGGCTTGACCTCTGAAAGCCCATTGAGAGGAACTCGCCATGTGTGATGATTTTTTAAAGTTCCCGAGAGGGACCGCTCCAATGGGTGTAAACCAACCGGTCGTCTTGTTGGCTGTCGCCTTGGGAGGCTTCCGAAACGTTGGGGAGGACATTCCGCATGAGGAGGTTCTTGGGAGGGTTTTCTTTGCTTTTATGAACAGGGTGCTGGTGGCTTTTCTTTTCTGCATTTGTTGGGGTGTAGAGTGCCTGGCGGCGTTGGAATGGGGGGAGCAAGAGCGGAAGCTCGCTCCGCTGGCCGGTGAAACGAGTGCGGCCACCACGTTTGCTTACAAAAATTCAGGAACGTCTGCGGTTAGCATTTTGGCGATCACCTCGTGCTGTAACTGTACCTTTGGTGAGGCAAGCAAGCAGGTAGTGCCGCCCGGCGGGCAAGGAGTGATTAAGGCGACGTTTGCTTTTGGAGACCGGACCGGTCTCCACGAAAAATACCTCGTCGTTCATACCGATGACTTAAAGGAGCCGACAATCGTGCTGACGATGAGTGTGCAGATTCCAGAGCCGGTGAAGCTCGTTCCGGCATTGATCTCGTGGGGCGCGGGCGAATTGAGCTCGTCCAGAACCGTCACTCTGGAATTGCTTGGAGAAGTTTCGCCGGCCGAAATTCGAGCAACGTCTTCCCATCCCGCTTTTGAAGTGTCGGTTCTTGTGCCTCCCGGGACGAGCAGGGCGAAGTCCTACCAACTGGTGATTACTCCGAAGCCTTTCGGTTCGAGTGTGTCTGAGTCGGTTGCTGGGGTCCTGAATGTCGAGGTGACCGGGGGTGGCGGAAAGAGATGGAATGCGACGGCGCAAATGCGGCTCCGGAGATAGTTTGCTGGGGAGGTGCAGCGGTGCTCGACGGGGCGGCCTTCGCAGATGAGGAATCCGCCGCTGGTCTTGTCCGCACACGGCGGGTGGTTCTGACTTTACTTGCGTTTCTGACCGCTCCGCTCTCCGGAGAATTGGCCGAACTGCCCTGAGCTCGTGATGAGCGACGGCGTACGGCTGTCGGTATCCCTCTCTGCGAAGAACGATTTTAACGGGCGGCCTACAGACCGTTTTTCGCCGGGCTGTTGTCGGAGGATTTCCAGCGGCACCTGATTGCGGTTCCCGCCCGGCGCGGTAGATCTTGGCCTTTCCGATCGGTTAAAATCGCAGACCAAACCGCTGGAACTGCATCCCGCGCTGTTAAAAAAGTGCATTTTCGCAGTACCGTGATTTGCAGGGCTTCAAGGGAGAGAAAGCGTGGATGATTTCGTGGATGCCTCCGTAAGTAACCTATGCTGAAAATCATAGATCAGCTTCCCAAGCTGCATACGAGGGTTCGATTCCCTTCACCCGCTCCACTTTTTTAAGCTCTTCAAAGGCGTGTAACTACGGGTCTACGCCAAAGGTTGGGGAGGGGGTTGGTTTAATTTTTAAGGGTTTTGGTGGATTGGGTTGTGGGCTTTGGGGGGAGCCTTTAGCCGCAAGCGGCGATGACACGCGGACGGTAGTTTCCAGAATTACGGAAGCCCTACGGCGCGCGTTGGATCCGTTGCATCTTCCGGTGGAAGCCCTCGATCGTGCCTCATCACGGGTTCGGCACATCCTCGGTTTTTAAACCCGACGTCCCCAATCTTCGATCAAGAGCCAATCTTTGATCCGATGCCGCGCAACTCAACGACTCCGTTGGGGTTCTTCCCAATGCCTGATTTTATCGGGGATTCCTTTCATGAAACTTCTCGCCTTCTCCTGTTTGGCCACCCTCTGTCTTTTTTCGCCAACGGGTGCTCTTGCTGCAAATTCCCCCAAACCGAATGTGATCATTATTTTTGTCGATGACCTCGGTTACGCGGATATCGGCCCGTTTGGGGCGACCCGACAAAAAACACCGAACCTGGATCGGATGGCGAAGGAAGGGATGAAACTCACGAGTTTCTACGCGGCTCCGGTCTGCTCAGTTTCACGAGCGCAACTACTCACTGG
The DNA here is from genome assembly GCA_037975925.1 of Verrucomicrobiota bacterium. Lineage (GTDB taxonomy): Bacteria > Verrucomicrobiota > Verrucomicrobiia > Chthoniobacterales > Chthoniobacteraceae > Chth-196. Next base: position 9,738 of record JBANFR010000034.1, on the reverse strand, counting down.
ATGTTACGGCGCGAGAATTTCCGTTCCAGGCGTGTACGGCCCTGGGTCCAGCTATGGACTCAACCCGGCGGAATTTACCATCGCCGAACGACTCAAAGAGCACGGTTATGCGACCCTGTGCGTGGGCAAATGGCATGTGGGCGATCAACCCGAATTTTTGCCTACCCGGCAGGGCTTCGACCACTACCTTGGGCTTCCCTACTCCAACGACATGCAGCTCAAAGCGTTGGCAAAAAACGAGCCCGTGGTGCCGCTCGTCAGGGATGAGGCTGTCGAAGAACTGCTCACGGACTCCGAACAAAGCCGGATCGTGGAGCGGTACACCGAAGAAGCGCTCCGTTTCATTCGAGCACATCAGGAAAGTCCTTTCCTCTTGTACCTTCCCCACACTGCGGTTCACACGCCGATTGCTCCTGGAGTTTCTTTTCGTGGAAATTCGAACAACGGCGCTTTCGGGGATTGGGTGGAGGAGGTCGACTGGAGCACTGGCCGGATTCTGGAAACCCTCCGGGAGCTCAAATTGGATCAGCGGACGCTTGTGATTTTCACCAGCGACAACGGCCCCTGGTTGGTGAAACAACACGATGCAGGAAGCGCCTTGCCGCTGCGCGGTGGGAAAGGCAGCACATGGGAGGGTGGCGTGCGAGTGCCCACGTTGGCGTGGTGGCCCGGTAAAATCCCCGCAGGTTCACAATGTGATGCGATCACTGGGACCATCGATTTATTACCCACTGCGGTGGCTCTTGCCGGGGGCACGGTTCCCTCCGATCCGGTGATTGATGGGAAGGACATTTCTCCGCTGCTTCTGGGGCAAACCTCCGCGGCGGCCCGGGAAACCCATTACTACTTCGGACACTACGAGGTCCAAGCAGTCCGTCAGGGCCCGTGGAAACTCGCCATCGCACCCCAGGTGCAAAGCATGGGGCAACCCGCAATGCCCGACGCAGCATCCAAGCAGCCAAGGCTTTATCACCTTGAGCACGACCTCGGCGAAACCACCGATGTCGCTGCTCAGAATCCCAACATCGTCGAGCGCCTCCTCGTCCTGGCTCAAGAAATGCAGGCGGAAATTGGCGGCAGCAAACCCAAAGCACGACGGCCGGCCGGCATCGTCGAGCATCCGGTCACCCTTTACCCTGCAGAACCGCGGCGCCGCCCCGTTCAGCGGCGATAGCACGTGGATTTCTTGGAGGGAGTCGAGTCGGTTGCCTCCCTTCTCGCTGTCGCAGCTCAGGCAGTGGCGGGTGGGTTTTACTTACTTCCAAAGTCGCGGCTGGTGACCAGTGCCACCAAAAACTCGCTCAGCGCATACCCGGCTTGCTCTGCCTTGGTGACGATGCTGTCGGCGAGCGGGGCATCCGTAAAACCGTAGGGCCGCCCGAGGGCGTACTCGATCAAGGCCTCGCTGAATCCGCGGGCGAACGGTTCGGGGCGAGCGGCGATGTGGTCGCGAAGTTCAAAGTAGTCCCTGAAAGCGGGGCCATTGTGGAATTGACCGCTCGCATCGATGGGCCACGTCTTTTTGCCCACTCCCTTTTTTTCGTAGGTCTCGTCCGTACGCCATTTTCCTGCGGCGTTGAAGTTTTCGAGTCCGAAACCGATGGGATCGATTTTGCGGTGGCATTGGAGGCACTGAGGTTCTTCCTGGTGGGCACCAAGGCGCTGGCGCGTGGTGAGGAGCTGCTTTTCGAGCCGGTTGATTTGGGGCACGTTGGGGGGGGCGGGCGGTGGCGGGGCGTGGAGGAGTTTGCGCAGGACCCAGGCGCCGCGTTCCACGGGGCTGGTGCGTTCGCCGTTGCTGCCCATGGCGAGGATGGCCGCCATGCCGAGGAGCCCGCCCCGAGGCGAGCCATCGGGTAGGCGCACCTTCTGGAAGACGTCGCCGCTCACGCCCTCGACGCCGTAGTAGGTGGCGAGCATGCCGTTGACGTAAATTTCGTCACTCTTGAGGAGTCGGGTAAGGCTGCCCTTTTCTCGGAGGAGATGGGCGAAAGTTTCATAGACCTCGCGGCGTGCAGCGGCCTTGGTGCTCTCGTCGAAATCGCGGAACTGTTTGGTGTCGAATTGGAAAAAATCGAGCCGTTCCATGCCGAGCCACTGGTGGACAAAGCCGCGGACAAATTCGTCCGCCTTTGGGCTGGCGATGAGACGGTGGACTTGCCGAACGCGCTCGGCGGGGTCGGCCAGATGAGCGGCAAGGAGTGCGGCGTCGGGCGGTGCGCTCCAAAGGAAGTAGGAAAGTCGGGAGGCGAGTTCGACGGTGGAGAGGTCCCGTGGTTTTTTTTCTTCGCCAGGTTCGGAGAGGTAGAGGAAACCGGGTGAGGCGAGGACGACGCTCAGCGGTTTGCGGAGGGCGAGTTCGAAGGGGTCGCCCGCGTTGCGCCGGGATTCGTAGAGGGCCTGAAGTTTTTCAAGGAAGGACGGGTCCGGCGTGTGGCCCCGGAAGGCGCGCTGGGTGAACTGCGCGAGCGCGGCGCGGGCGCGTTCGGGCTCAGGGAGGCCGGCGGTTTGAGGGTCGATAAGGGGGCGCAGGGACGTGTCCGGATTCGCCAGGGGGCCCACGAGTTCGACGTAGTCAATCCAGATGGCTGGGTCGGGGCCGTACCCGTTCTTGCGTTTCTGCTCGAAGTAGAATGCGCTCGCTGCGTCGTAAACGGCGGGTTGCCTTTCGCGGATCGAAAGGGCGAGTGGAGCGGTTGCGAGCACCTGGATTGGTATCTCGAGGATTTCTGGGTGAGCTACGGTACCCGTGACCTGATGGGTGCTGGAGATGGATTTGAGGTTCCATTGAACGGAATTGGGCCCCTCGTCTGGTTCTCCGATCTCGATGAAATGGCGTTCCGCCGCCGTTCCATCCACGGTTCCAGCGCGCATCCGGAGACGGTAGTTGCCGGGAGCCAGAGATGCTGGAATGGGGACGTCCATGCGTGCATAAGCCTCTTGGATAGTCAGATAGGCGCCCTGGTTTCGGGCTGGGAGAGCGAGGTAGTTCCGTAGATAGGGCGCAATTTTGCCGTACATTTGGTTGCCAAATGCGGCTGTCGAGGCGTCACCCAGAGCAAAGTCCTTCGGGTTCGGCGCTCCTCGCAGTGCATCGGCGTGGTAGTACAGCCGTGCGCTCCCAGGCGTATTCAGGATCGGATCCTTTTTCTTTAGCTCCGCGAGGATTTCCTGATTTTCGGGAGCGGCTGCGGCGCGATCGACCTCCGCCTGCCAGCGGGTGAAACGTTCCTGACGCGTGTCGAGTTGTTGGAGCTGTTTCTCAAGCTGCGGATTGGCGACGGTTTCCGGGTCAAAGCGGTGAACGGCGGGAGCTGTGCTGGCGGCCACATTGGGGGCTTGTGGAATCGGTCCTTCCAGTTCGATCCAATCAATCCAGATGGCGGGTTTAGGGCCGGTCTTTTCCTTGGCGAAGTGCTCTCTCCAGATTTCGTAGGCGCCTTCAATCGTGTTGGGGCGTTTTTCCCGGAGGACAAACCGGCGGGACCCATTGAGGGTGATTTCAACCGGGATTTCGATGAGTTGTGGCTCTGAGATGGTGCCGTGGATCTGGACGGAGTTGAGCACGGAGATGGTGCCGGAATCATCCATCAGACCGGAGCGGTCGCTGGGGTCGGGTTGACCAATTTCAAGGAACCGCCGATGGGGCGCGGATCCCTCAACGGCAGCCGCCCGAATGCGCAGGATGTAACGCCCGGCGGGCCAGGAGGCATTCGCCGCGATAAGCTCCTTGGGGTTTGGTACAAACATCCCCAAATAAGCACCGGAATCCGTGTGCGGCATTTGGAGGTAGTCGCCTAAACTGCGGTGATTGTGATAGAAAGTATCCGCTCCATTGAAGAGGGCGGAACTGACGTCACTGAACCCGAAATCCTTTGGGGAAGGTGCCCCCGGCAGGGCGGCCACGGTTCGATAGTAGGCGATCGGTCGGCGCCAACCGTTGAATCCCTTCTCGAGTGAAGCGGTTGCGGCCTCGTTCTCCGGTTTTGCCGCAAAGGCATCGATGGCTTCCGACCATTTCTGAAAGTTCTCAAAACGCTTCTCGAGCCGCCCCTTCAGATCGCTGAGCCGACGGTTCGCATCCTTCTCGGGTTCGACGTGGGCCTTGAAGGTCTGCGCGGATCGTGGCGCGGTCCGGGCGAAATGTTCGTCCAGGGCTCTGCGGCCGAGGGTGAGGTATTGTTCGAGCTGGTCGCTGGACAGGAACAGGGAGGCGCCCACGGTATCGAAGGTGCCTGCACCGCCGTCGGCGGGGAGTTCGCGCACATCGATCTCCACGCCGAGCAGGTCGCGGAGCGTGTTGCGGTATTCGCGACGGTTGAGGCGGCGCATGGTGATGTTGCCCTGCACGTCACTGAGGGAATTGCGCGCCACCACAAGCGTCTCTGAAAGGGCGCCCAGAAACTCGGTCTTGAGCGCGCGGTCGGGCTGTTTTTTGTCCTCGGGGGGCATTTCGCCCGAATTGATGGCGTTGAGGACTTTTTGCCAGAGATCGGCTCTTTGCACGGAATCGAGCGTGAAGGAGATGTCATCCAATCGGACCTTGCCCTTGGTTTTGTCCGCGCGGTGACACTCAGTGCAGTAGGTCTGGAGGAAGGCGCGGTGTTTTTCTTCGAGGACCGCCGGTGGGGCGGCTTGAGTGCGGGAAATCCCCAGCAGGAGCAGCAGCAGGGCGGTAAGCATTTTCATGGAAAAAGGGCGAAAGGGGGGGGGAAAGCGGGCTGTGGGCGAACTCGGTGCGAGGCGTGGTCGGGAACTCAGGCTTGGAGTTGCTGGATCACGCCGGTGCTGTCGCCGTGGCGCTCGGCGGGGACCCCGAGGCCGTGGAGGAGGGTGAGCCAGACGTTGGCGAGCGGGGTGTCCTTGGGGAGGACAAGGTGCTGCCCGAGTTTGAGGTGGGCGCCGCCGCCGGTGAGAAGGGTGGGGCAATTATCGAGGTAATGGATGCTGCGGATGTTGCTGCCGTAGGCGAGGGCGACGTGGTCGAAGAGAGAGGAGCCATCGGCTTCCCGGGCGGCCTTGAGTTTGTCGAGAAGTCCGGCGAGGAGTTCGCTTTGGGTGGCGTCCCTTTTTTGGGAGGCCTCCATGCGCTCGCCCGGGCTGTAGTGGCTCATGTCATGCGGGCCGATCTTGAGGTCGAGGCTCTGGAGGAGCGTGCCCACGGGCTGGCGGTAGGTGAGCACGCGCGTCGAATCGGTTTGCAGCGCAGCGACGATGAGATCGTACATGACGCGGATCTCCTCCTTGCCCGCGAGGCCTGGTTTGGGTTCGGACACGGGAGGTGAGGCCTTGGGAACGGAGAGCCATTGTTCGTCCTTGCTGAGCCGGGTCTCGATGTCGCGGATGCTCTGGAGGTATTCCTCCAGCTTGTCGGTATCGGTGCGGTTGAGGCCTGTGCCGACGCGCCGGGCGTCGTCGCGGACGGCGTCGAGAACGCTGCGTTTCTCGGCGAGCATGGCCTGTCTTTCGCTGAGTGGCACCGTGTCGTTGGAGAAGAGTCGGTGAAAGACCGACACTGGGTTTTCGAGGCCGGAGACGGGTTTTCCCCGGAGATCCCAAGCAAGGGAGAGGCCGGGGCCGTGCCCGGAGTTTTGGGCATCGGGGGTGTTGAGTTGGAGGGAGGCGAAGCGGGTGTCTTGTCCGAGGTGGGCGGCGGCGACTTGGTCGGCGCTGATACTGTTGTGGAAGCTTTGGCCGGGTTCGGCGTAGCGGTTGGCGCCGGTGAGCCAGAAGGTACTGCCCCAGTGCGCTTCGTTGCTGAAGCGATTGGAGCAACCCTGGACCACGGTGAGGTCTTTATGGTGGCGGGCGAGGGGTCTCAGTCCCTCCGAGAGGTCCCAGTTGGCGCCTGTCTTTTGGATATCGGGGAACCAAGTTTCTTGGGTAACGCCCCAGCCGAAGCTCAGGAAGACGAGGCGTTTGGGAGGTGCGCTGATTTTCGGATTGGAGAAGGCGCGGAAGCCGAGGGACTCGAGAAAGGGCAGGGCGATGAGCGCGGTGGAGCTACGGAGGAAATGGCGGCGGGAGTTCATCGGGAGGAGCTGGTTTTTACCTGCGGGAGAGTCGGGGTGCTGAGGTGGATGGGGTGTAGAGGGTCAGTTGAACGTCGTCGGCGTACTGGGAGCCGAAAGTGGCCACGGTGCCGGCCGGGTTGGTGGGCTTGTGGGCAATGAGTTGGATCAGTGCGAAGTCGGCCTTTGGGGGCAGGAGGATCCGGGTGCTCAGTTGGTGGACGGTGGCATTGGGTCCGCCAAGGCTCTCGGAGACTCCGGAGCCTGAGGCCAGCGCCTCCCGTTCCGAGAGGGGCCACACGGCGGAGATGGTTTGCGGGTCGCCCGAAAACACATGGAGCCGGCAGCGGAAAGAGATTCGTTCGCCGGGGGCGCTGCGGGTGTCGAGGAAGCGGGATGAGAGTTCCAAACTCGTTTCTGCGGCCCAAGCCGCCTGCTTCAGGGGGCGCAAATCAACCAGTTGATAGACGTCGCAGGAATGGGCACCCCAGTTGGGTAGAGCAGGTTCGCGGTCGGCTTGAAGGAATTGGAGGAGTTGTTTGCCCTGCCGAGCTTCAAGGTTGGGGGCGGCCACTGTGGTCGCCGGATCGCCGCTCCAGACGCCGAACTGGGAGGGAAAGCCGGACCCCACGCGAGCGGCGGGGCCTTCGAATCCGGGGTCACCGATGGGGACTGCTTTTGCGAGAGTGGGAAGAAGGCGCGGGGCGCTGACGGCCCAAGCCACGGAGGCGCAGAAAATGCCGAACACAAGGCCCGCGGCCGCGGCCGTGAGGGGACGCCACGAAAGCCAGCGGGATTTTTCGCGCTGCGAGATCGGAGAATGGGAAGCCGGCTGGAGCAGGTGCAGTTCGCGCAGGCCGCGTCCTTCGAGGCCCCACTCGCGGAGGGAGCCCTGGAGATGCGCTTCCCTCCAGAAGCGGGCACGCACTTCGGGGCGGGTTTGAAGGGCGAGGTCCAGCTCAGCGGTCTCGGCATGGGTGATTTCGGCGTCGAAATACTGACGGAGCAGATGCTCAAGGCGTTCCGCGTTCATGGAGTGGCCTCCTGATGTTGGTGGGTTTCGATACAGCGGCGGATTTCGGTGCGAGCTCTGGAGGTGGCAACGCAGACGGCATTGGGGGTCCAGCCGATGAGTTTTGCGATCTCGCCAGGTTTGAGTGCGTCTTCGTAGCGCAGGCGCATCATTTTCTGGAGAGTGGGAGTCAGCCGTCCCATGCAGCGTTGAAGCCACTCGGAACGGTAGTCCGGTGCGGGCGCGTTTTCGCTGGCCGCGAGGAGTTCGAGTGTCTCCTCGGAGAGGGCCGGACGGTTCGCTCGGCGGAGGGCCTGGAGGGCCTCAAAGCGTGCGATGGTGCAGGACCACGCGAGAAAGTGGGTGCTCAGGTCGAAGTCCGCTGCTTTCCGTGAAACGGCGAGGAATGTTTCCTGGACCACGTCTTGAGCGAGCGCAAAGTCGCGCACGATCGACAGGACGTAGCAGCGCAGGGCTGGCTGATGTTCCAGGAATAGCTGCTGGACGCGGGCCAGATGGGAGTCGGGGGAAGACATCACACCAAAGAACAGCACAGCCCCCCTGGAACCTTAGCAGCGTTTGAGGAGGAATTGTTTCGGGGAGTGCGAAGTGAAGTGTGAGGTGGAGGGTGCGGGGGATTCATTATGCGGTATCCCCTGCGGGCTTGGCCGAAAGCGTGCGAGCCGCTTGGCCTGACGTTTCCGAAACGGTAGTGAATGCCCATGAACGTGCACGAGCACTCCAAGCTCATCGTCGTTGGCGGAGGCATTGCAGGACTCACGGCGGCTCATTTCCTGAAGCGGCACCACATCACCACCCGGGTGATCGAATCGAACAGTCGTGTCGGTGGACGGATGACGAGCGATGTGGTGAGCGGGCATGTGGTGGACCGGGGTGCTCAATTCATGTCGACGGGCTACTCGGTCATTCCCGGGTTGTTGCAAGAGCTCGGTATCAAAGCACTCGTCCGCCATGTCTCCAGACGCAGTGCGGTAGTGCGAAATGGGACGGTTTGTGTGATGCGCGCGGGTAGCCTGCTCGACCCGCTGACCTCGGGTCTTTTGAGTGTGCCCGCGTGGATCAAGCTCGGCTGGGAGACAGCACGCCTGGCAAGGCGGTTGCGTCACCGCTCCTTGAGCGACTACAGCCAATGGGCTGACTTCGATACCGAGAGCACCGCGATGTGGTCTGACCGTGAGTTGGCGCCCGAGGTCACCGAGTATGTGTACGAGCCCATGCTGCAGGGCTTCTACTTTCAAAGCCCCGAGGAGACATCCAAAGCGCTTGCACTTGCACTGACGGCTTTCGGGATGAGGCGTGCAAAGATTGTATCGCTCGAGGGGGGGCTCGGAAGTTTTCCGGAGGCGCTGGCCTGCGGTCTGAATCTCACGCTGGAAACTGCGGTGCGCTCGATCGCCATTCGCGAGGGGAAAGTCTGGGTGGAAACTTCTTCCGGAACGCTGACGGCAGATCATGCGATTGTCGCAGTCCCGGCGCCTGTGGCCAAAGCCATGGTCGTTGACCCAGTCGATGAACTCGTGGGTCGTCTGCTCTCCACATCCTACAGCGCAAGCATCAACATCGCGTGCATCACGGACACCGGTTTTCGGCTCCCGGACCGATTAAGAGAGGTCTACGGCGTGCTGATTCCACGGAGAGAGCGTCGGTGCGTCGCAGCGGTGGGAATTGAAAACAACAAGAATCGGAATCCAGCCATGGGAGGCGATCTACTGAACCTGATGCTGGCGAACGATCACGCCGAACAAATGATGTCGGCCTCGGACGCGGAAATCGTTGCAGTTGCCATGGATTCCGTCGCAAACCTCCTGCCGTCCCTAGCCGAACATCTTGTGGATACCCGTGTTTATCGGTGGCCTATGGCGGAGCCTCGTTCATGCGTTGGGCGGGCATCTGACTTGGCGTGTTACCGTGCGCGATGCGCCACAATGCCGCCCTCGATTGTCTTGGCGGGCGACTACATGAGCATGCCGTATACGGATGGAGCGGCAGAGTCAGGCGCTTGGGCTGCGAGCGTGTTGCTGCAGCAACTGAAGTGACGTCTGACGGCGAGAGTTGAGGTTGTGGTCCTGCCGCGTTTGTGTGGAAACCTCTCCGAATTTCTCAACGGGAGAGTGCCGCGAGGAGAGATTCCATCTCGCGCTGCACCTGATCCGGGGATTCGAGGGTTTGTGCGATCTCGGCTTTAACGCAGGCCCGGAGGCGTTTGCGGAGGCGGTGCACGGCCATGCGAAAGGCTTCGGTTTTCATCTCGGAAGCTTCGGCGAGGGGGCTTTGTTCTCCGTGGGGAAGATCGCCGGTGAGGAGCGGTTTGATTCGATGGAAAAAGGCGCCGTTCCCTTCCTGTTCACACTCGGATTGAAGGCGCTCGAGTCCGCGAGCGAGGACGGTGATGGCCCATTGGCGGTCGAACTCCGCTTCCGGGGAACGTTGATGGGTAGCGGGGGTGTTGAGCGCCTCGGTCTCGAGGGGGAGCCATTCTTGATCGCTGCCGCGTTTGAGGCGTTGGGCGGCTTGGCGATGGCGGGAGAGGAAGTGTTTGAGTGCACCGAGGAGATAGGAGCGGAATTTTCCGAGGGCGGGGTTGGCGGCCTGGAGGGTGGTGCCTGCGAGAATTTCGGCGAAGAAGGTGTGAGCGAGTTCCCGGGCTTCCGCTGGGTTGGCGAGATGGCAGCGTAGGAAGGTGACGACCGGTTC
>JBANFR010000033.1:0-28939 GCA_037975925.1 Verrucomicrobiota bacterium | reverse complement strand
GAGCCTCCCTGGCTGGGGTTGCATCCAGTGGACTCAATGATTTTCGGGGCGTGATTTCGGGGGATTTGGCCCTGTCGAAGGTGGGGGCGGGATTACAGATTTTAGGCGGGGCCAACGTGTACACGGGGGACACAACGATTTCCTCGGGGGTATTAAGGTTGGCGTCGGCCAATGCGTTGCCCAGCGGCGCTGGTCGGGGGAACGTGACCTTGGGGCGGGCGACGATCGGAGGGATTGACGTGCCCGGGGTTCTTGATTTGGGCGGATTCGACCAGGCGATCAATCGGCTCTCGGGGAGTGGGGTGGTGACCAATACCCCGGCGCTGCTCGCTTCAGGCGGCGGATGGTCCGCGAGCGAATCGCGCAACGTGCTGAGCGTCGGGAGTAATCCCACGGACACCCCGGCGATGACGGACACTTTCAGCGGAACATTCCAAGACGGATTTACGGTGGTTCCCGGGGTCAATTCCGGGGTCTACGGAGGCCTTTCACTGACCAAGCTGGGAGCCAGCCGGTTGGTGTTGTCCGGCTACAACCTTGCGTCGGGCACGCTGCGGGTCGCCGGCGGGGTTCTGGAGCTGAACAACTCCCTGGCAAATACCCATGCGTGGGCCGGGAATGTTGAGGTTTCAGGAGGCACCCTGCGCCTGCTGAGGAGTCACCAAATCGCCGATACGCGGACGGTGACCTTGAGCGGTGGGATGATGGATCTGAATGGTCTCCGTGAAACCGTTCAATGGGTGCTCCGTGGTGGAAGCCTTGTGGATTCGGTCGGCGGCGGGAGCCTGCAGAGTACTTCGGGTTACGATGTGCAGTCGGGCAGCATTTCCGCAGTCCTTGCGGGGGGCGGAGCGCTTGTGAAGACGGGAGCAGGGACGGTGGTTCTTGCGGGGAACCAAGCGTACGGCGGTGGAACCAGCATTCAGGGGGGCACTTTGCAAATCGGCAATGGAGTGCAATCGGGAAGTGTTCTCGGAGACATTCAGAACGACGCGGCGTTGGCGTTCCGGCAGGCCGGGGAGGTGTCGGTTTCGAATCGGATCACGGGTTCAGGGAGCGTGATTCAGTCGGGGACGGGGGTGCTGAACTTGGTTCGTGCCAATGACTACTCGGGAGGGACGGTGTTGGAATCGGGGACGCTCGGATTTTCAGCTGGGGCTCTGGGGACCTCTGGGGCTCTGGCGTTCCGAGGGGGGGCGCTGCGTTATCTCTCGGGGAACACGGAGGACGTTTCGGAGCGAATCCGGAACAGCACTTCTGCGGTTCGCGTCGACACGGGGTCTGGCGAGGTGGTGTGGTCCGGGAACATCGATGCCTCGAATGTGGGAGGAATTGCCAAGGTGGGGAGCGGTGTTTTGACGCTGAGGGGGAGCAATTTTTCTGGCGGCGGCGTTTCCTTGGAGCAGGGGACAGTGCGGGTGGGGAATGCGGCGGCCCTGGGGAGTGGCACTCTGAGCTTGGGTACAGGGGTGTTTGCTTCGGAGAACAGCGCGGCCCTGACGGTATTGAACCGGGTCATTCTGGCAGGAGACACGACTTTTGGGGATCTCGTGGGCAGCGGATCGCTCGTATTTGCGGGTAGCGCGACCTTGAGTGCGGATCGGGGGCTGAATACGGCGGCCTCGGTTGAGTGGAGCGGGGCGATCGGGGATGCTGGAGGCGGCTTTGGTCTGACCAAGACGGGATCGGGCACGCTGACTCTGAGCGGTGCAAATACGTACGGTGGGGCGACGGTTGTTACGGGGGGGACCCTGATTGTGACCGGGGGCAGTGCAATTGCCGACGGTGGCTCGCTGGTGGTGGGAAGTGCAGGGCTCGTTCAAATGGGCGCCTCTGAAACCGTCGGAGTGCTTTCGGGACAGGGGGCTGTCTCGCTCGGGACCAGCACTCTGACGGTCAGCGGCGCGGTTTCGTCGGTTTTTGAGGGAGTTCTCACGGGTTCGGGCAGTTTGGTCCAAGCGGGCAATGGGACGCTGACCCTGACGGCGGCCAATCAGATGACGGGAGGAGTGCGGCTCCTGTCTGGGAGCCTGTTGGTGGGACATGATCAGGCATTGGGGAATGGGGTTTTTGAATTGGGCGGCGGACGTTTGGGGACGGATACGGGGGCGGCTCGGAGTGTGGGCAACACGATGAGATGGTCGGGAGATTTTGCTCTCGGTCAGTTGTCGGGTGGCGGTGTGTTGCATTTGGGCGGTGGCGTGACCCTGACTGGACATCGTTCGGTGACCGTGGACGGGACGGCCAGGCTCGGGGGCGTGGTGAGTGACGCGGGCGGCGGGTTTGGTTTGACGAAACTGGGTCAAGGAGCGCTGACCCTTGGTCAAATGGGCGATTTCTCCGGAGGGGTCACGCTTGCCGCCGGAACGCTGCGGCTTGGCAATGACCAAGCCCTTGGAAGCGGCGCTCTGGTTTTTGCCGGCGGGCGTCTGACAGCGGACGGAGCCCTCGCGCGGAGTTTCACAAATGCGGTGAATTGGACTGGGAACGCGATTCTCGGGGACGCGGATTTTTCGGGTGGATTGACCTTGGCGGGCGGCGGTCTCCTGAGTGGGAACCGGGTGTTTACGGTGAACAGCGCGGTGAGTTTGAGTGGTTCGCTGGATGACGGGGGCAATGGGTACGGGTTTTCGAAGCTCGGTACCGGGACGCTGGCGCTGCGCGGGGTGAATCAGTACACGGGGACCACCGATGTGAGTGCGGGGGTTTTGCTGCTCGAGGGCGGTGCAGCCATTGCGGACACGGGACGCGTCCAAGTGGCGGCCCTCGGGACGCTTCAATTGGGGACTTCGGAAACGATTGGGGATTTTTCGGGGAGCGGCACGGTTCAGTTGGGGGCGAATGTGCTGACGGTTTCGGGGAGTGGGAGCACTGTATTTCAGGGTCAGATTTCGGGAGCGGGCGGTTTAGTTCGGACGGGGACTGGCACGTTAGTGCTCACTCAGGCGAATAGTTTTGAAGGGGGCACCACTTTGCTGGGAGGCGCCTTGAAGATTGGACACAACCAAGCCCTTTCCACCGGGGCGTTGAGCCTGGTTTCCGGCCGGATTTCCTCCGATGGCGCTACGGCGCGCATCCTTTCGAATGCGGTCTCGCTGGGCGGGCCGGTTGTTTTCGGAGCCCCGGAGCGGACTGGTTCTTTGACCATGAACGGAGCGGTGACCTTGGGGGCCACCAGCACGATGACCGCGGCGACCGAGCTGGTTTGGAATGGCGCGATTGGCGACGGTGGGAATGGGTACGGGCTCACGAAGCTCGGGAGTAGTCTGGTGACGTTGAGTGGAAACAACACCTACACGGGACTGACCACCGTGGGCGCCGGGACGCTTCTGTTGACGGGCGGTAACGCCATCGCAAATGCGGGACGCGTTCAGGTGGCTGCCGGGGCCGGTTTGCAGTTGCTCGATTCCGAAGTGGTGGGTGCGGTTGAAGGAGCGGGTTCGGTGTGGATTGGGGGGAACACGTTGACGGTGGGTGGAGTGGCCGATGCGGCCTTGAGCGGGAAGCTCTCGGGGAGCGGTTTCTTGGTGAAGAATGGCAGCGGGGTCTGGACTCTGGGCGACACCACGGAGTTTACGGGGGGAATCGTTCTGAATGCCGGCGCGCTTGCGGCCGGTTCCAACTCCGGGCTCGGTTCGGGCAACCTCGCCTGGTACGGCGGCCGCCTCTCCTCGGACGGGGCCGCTGCGCGCACCCTGGCGAATGCGATCACGATCCATGGCGACGTTTCCCTCGGGGACGTGATTCGTAACGGCAAACTTCTCCTGAGTGGGGCGGTTCAACTGACGGGTTCCCGCACGCTGTGGGTCGACGGTGAGGTGGAGGTCGGCGGGGGAGTCGGAGGCGTTTCCGGTGCGGGATTGACCAAAGCGGGGGTCGGCACGTTGACGCTCGGCGGAGTGAATACGTACACCGGGGAGACCGTCGTGTCGGCGGGGACGCTCCAAATTGCTGCGGGCGCAAGTTTGGCTTCGAAAGTGGTCAGCCTTGCCAATTCCGGAAGCCTCCGACTGGCCGACGGCGCCCCGGTTTTTGGCAATGGCAAAACGTTGCGCGGGAATGGAACCGTGGTGGGCGACGTCACGATGGCCTCAAAGAGCACGCTGACCTTGGAAAACACGGCGGGGCTCTCGAGCCTGACCATCCAGGGCAATCTTAGCCTGAACGGAAACATCCGGCTGCGTCTGGGGACTCCGCTCTCCGATGGCTCCAGCTCTGATCTTTTGCGGGTCTCGGGAGCGCTCACCATTGGAAGCGGCGCGAGTTTGAAGCTCCTCAACCTGGGAGGTGCGGGTTACGGCCGCTACGACATCGCGACCTACGGATCGGGCCTGACGCTCTCCCAACTTTCGATTGATGCATCGAGCCTGGTGGAGGATGCCCGCGTTTCCTTCGATGCGGGGAGCCAGCCCGGCAAACTGGCCGTCGTGGTGGCGAGTCCGGGCAACCAGGATTTGTATGCGTGGGGCGAAAACAGTGCGGGTGCCTTGGCCTTCGCTCCCACGCCGGTTCAGGCAACACCCCAGGCTCTCTCTTCGGTGTCGCGTGTCGTGCAGGTTGCTCTTGGGGGCACCCACTCGCTTTTTTTGGGCAACGATGGTTCGGTTCGCGCAGCCGGTTCCAACGCTTGCGGCCAGCTCGGAGATGCGGGAGCCACCGTCGGAAACACGGCGCTTCCCGTCACGGTGCGGGGTGCGCTGCTGGGGAAGAAGGCGGTTGCCGTCGCTGCGGGTGCCTTGCATAGCGTGGCTGTGACCGAGGAGGGATGGGTTTACACGTGGGGCTCTCCCGCGAATGGCCGTCTCGGAAACGGGACCGCCTCCGGCGCCAATCAGAATTCCCCTAGCTTTGTGGCGCTTCCAACCTCGGGCAAAAAAATCGTGGGTGTGAGTGCGGCCGGGGGGAGCACTGGCGGGCATACGCTCGCCCTCGACTCTGAGGGCCAGGTGTACAGTTGGGGAAGGGGAACACTGGGCCAGTTGGGGACAGGCACCGCAGCGGACGGGGTTTCTCCCGCATTGCTGACGACCAAATCCTGGGGATCCAAGAAGATCGTGATGCTGGCTGCCGGGGAGACTCACAGCCTTGCTGTGGATGAGTCTGGCGGAGTCCATGCCTGGGGCGACAACGCGAGGGCACAAATCGGCGATGGCGTTCCGACCCGGCCCAACCGCCTCGCGCCTCAGGCCCTCAACGGGGTGGTTTCCGTGACTCTCCCTACCGGGGGAACAGGAACCGGCTACACCGTGGCTCCCATCGTGAATTTTTCCGGTGGCGGTGGAAGTGGTGCGGCTGGGACGGCCGTCCTCAGCGGCGGGAAGGTGGTGTCCGTCACTCTGACTGCCAGTGGTCAGGGGTACGCGTCTGCGCCCGTGGTTTCGTTCTCAGGCGGCAACGGTTCGGGGGCATCGGGTGCGACCGCCGTGCTCAACCCGCTCGCGAATGTGATCAGCGTGGCTGCCGGATCCGGCCATTCGCTGGCAGTGGATGCGTCCGGGCGAGTCTGGGCGTGGGGGAGCAATGCGAGTGGTCAGCTTGGGTTCGATCCTGCTTCGGGAACTTCGAGTGCCGTGCCGGTGGCTCTTTCCAAATCGTTGTTTGGCGAGAAGAACGTCATTGCTGTGGCGGCGGGCGCGGACCACTCGCTGGCCGTCACCGAGGATGGGCGGGTGTACGCCTGGGGGTCTCACAGTGCGGGTCAGCTCGGCGCCGGAGGTGTATTCGGACCAGGGTTGTTTCGACACAGCCCGGTGCTGGTGGGAAATGCGGGAGCGACTGGGGTGGTGGCCTCCGGCAATCGGAGCCTTTTCCTCGGAGGCGTGTACCTGATGGCGCAGCCGAAATCGATCACCGCGCCCGCAGGGCCAGTGACGCTGAATGTTCCTGCGCGCCTGTGCGGGGACGCCTTTGGGGTTCTCAGCAAGCCTGTCAGCGCGGGGGGACGTCTGAACTACGCCTGGTTCAGGGGACCGTGGGGCGCGGAGGTGCTCGATTCCACCAATACGACCTCGAGTGCGAACTGGGTGATCACCCCGGGACAGGATCCGCTGTCGGTTTACCTGCTGGCCTCTGTCGTTGGGACAGACCGCAGCTTTTATTCAAACACCGTGAGAATCGCTGAGCCGGATTCGACGGGGGAAACTTCGATTGTGGCGAGGCCTTCGAGTCTCATCCTCGGTACGGCGCAGACCTCGACGCCGTTGACGGTCATGACCAGCGGGACGCTTCCCTCTTTCCTTTGGAGAAAAAATGGGGTGGTGGTGACTCCGAGTGATGTGGTGAGCGGGGGCCGAAAAGTTGGCTCACAGATTCTCAATGCGGGTGAGGGAACGTACGAGGTGACCGTTGATACGGGCGATCCTGCAACCACGGAGACGATCACGGTGGGGGTGCGCACTTGGGCGGGCCTGGCGGGAACCTACCAGGCACTGCTTCAAAACAGCGCCAAGCAGCCGGATGGCTCGCCTCTCGACCCAGAGTCCGGAACGGATTTGAAGTACCCGGGAAGAGTCCAGGTCGTGCTGACTTCCTCGGGCAGCTTCTCTGGGCGTCTTGAGTACGAGGGGGGCGTGTACTCCATTGCCGGCTCTTTCGATCCCACCTCGCTCAGCACTGTGGCGGTCATCAATCGCGGCGCTTTGGCGCCGCCCGTGAACTTGGAGTTCAAATTCTCGCAGAGCGATTTGGCGAACCTGACCCTCACGGCTGCATCGTACGAAGCGCTGCCAGCGGCGGGTGCCATCGGGGTGAGTTGGCTGGAGCGTGGCGTCGCAAGCCCTGTCGGTTTGACGGCATCCGCCACTTTGCCGAGGGCCGCATTGTCGTCGGCACCGGTGAAGGCTTCGGGTCAAAGCAGCCCGCAATTTGCCGCCTTGCTCAAAGACGCCTCAAGCACCCCGAGCAAGGCGACGGGTTTCACGGCGATCAGTGTCACCAGCGGCGGTCTGGTCACGGCGACGACCCTCTTGGGAGATGGGCGCGACAATACGGAAGGCCGCGCCAACATGAGCATGACTTTCTGTGCGTACCTTGATGCGTCAGGGGCTTTCCCGATGTACGTCCCGGGCCTCGGGGGCGGAGCGTATCCCAGTGCTGGTCAGTTCGCGGGAAATCTGAAACTGGATTGGACTGCGGCCAACGCCGTGGAAGTGCAGGGAGAGCGTGGCGAGCTGGAATGGAAAAAGGCACCCACTTCCACCGGCTTCTCGGCAAAGCTCACGACGATCGGCAGTCGCTACAACCCGGCCTTGGGCGTCAGGGATGTGCTCGGGCGCACCACCAGCATCGACTTCTCCGCCTATGCCCCCGGCGGCGTCGTCACCCCCGGAGCCGTCGCAAGCTTTGGCCGTCGGGGACTCAGCTTCGGCTCCGATTGGAGATGGGATCCCAACGTCCCGGGTACGGCATTTGGAACCGGTGTCGCCAACGTCTCGCTCTCGGGGATCGGTCCGGGGGTCACGCCCTTTGTGCTCGTCAACTTCATGGATACCTCAAAGCCCAAGAGCTACTCTGCACCCGGCGTGATTCTTCAAACGCCGAGCGGCATCAGCCCTGGAGTCTACGGTTTGTTCCCTTTTGAAAAGAGCGGTACCAACTCGATTGTCTGGAGTGACTGGAGTCTGCGTTAGTGCGGCGTGACTGGGACCATTCGTTTGCCTTCGGAGATCGTCCCGTCGGAACGTGCTCGGTTTGTCGGCGGCGGTGGAGGTGTCTCGTGATTTGGAGCAAAGGCGGGAACGAGTTTCACTCTCCGCGATTCCCGGCTGGTTTCCACCGCATGCTTCCCGCCATGCGCAGGGGGCCGCGGAAAACGCCGCCACCTTCCAGAGGATTTCCAATTCAGCCCGGCGCTGTGTTTGCCCCAGATCCCGAAGGGTATTTTAAAGATATCTGGGTGAACCGTTTGGAGTTCAAGCGATCAGCTCTTTGACCACTCCCGTGCTGTCGCCGTGGCGCGGCACCGAAACGCCCAGCCCCTGGAGCAGGGTGAGCCAGACGTTGCACAACGGCGTATTTTTCGGGAGCACCAAGTGGTGGCCGAGCTTTAAGCCCGCTCCGTGTCCGGCAAGAAGCGTGGGACAATTGTCCAGGTTATGGTGCGAGCGGATGTTGCTGCCGAACACGAGCGAGGTGTGATCAAAGAGGCTACTCCCGTCGGGCTCCTTTGTGGCTTTGAGTTTATCGATCAGACCCGCCAGAAGCTCGCTTTGGGCGATGTCACGTCTTTGGGAAGCTTCCATGCGTTCTCCCGGAGCGTAATGGCTCATATCGTGTGAGGCGACTTTGACGTCCAGACTTTCGAGCAGGGACTGGACGGGTTGCCGATAGGTGACCACCCGAGTGCTGTCGGTTTGCAAGGCAGCCAGTAGGATGTCGTACATCAGTTTGATCTCCTCACGTCCCGAAACCGCAGCGGCAGGCTGAGTGAGGGTGGTCTTGGGCTTGGGAACTGTCAGCCACTGGCCCTCCTTGGACAGACGCGTCTCGATGTCGCGAATGCTTTGGAGGTACTCGCTGAGTTTGTCGTTGTCCGCTTTTGAGAGTCCGCGCTGCAAATCGCTGGCGTCGGTGAGGAGGGCGTCGAGCACGCTTCGCTTCTGGAGGAGCATGGCCTGGCGCTCGTGGAGTGGCGTGGTCTCTGAGGAAAACAGGCGATGGAAAGCGACCACAGGGTTGTCAAATCCGGCGACGGGTTTGCCGCGCTGATCCCAAGCCATGGAAAGGCCTGGGCCGTGTCCGTCCCCAGACGCTCGGACGCAGCCCAGTTGCAAAGAAGGAAAGCGCGTTTCTTTGCCGAGGAATTCAGCCGCGACTTGGTCGGCGGAGATGCTGTTGTGGAAGGTCTGACCGGGCTCGGCATACCGGTTGGCACCCGTGAGCCAGAGGGTGCTGCCCCAGTGCCCCTCACTGTTGTATTGGTTGGCAAGTCCTTGCACCACGGTGAAGTCCGCCTTGTGCCGCGCCAGAGGTGCCAAACCCGCCGATAACGAATACCCTGCGCCGGTCTGCTGGATGTCCGGAAACCACGTCTCATTGGTGACCCCAAAGCCGAAGCCCAAAAACACAGCCCGCTTTGGACGCGCCGTGCTGGCATTGGCTGCCGCGGCGAAGCGCCGAAAACCGGCGGACTCGAGTGCCGGAAGCGCGATGAGAGCGGACGCACTCCGGAGGAAATGACGGCGAGAGAGGAGGGGGTGCATAAGGTTGGGAAGGGGTTCGATGTGAGGGAGAATGGGGAATGGGCTATTTCATTCGGAACTCTTTGCTGGCCACCAGAGCCTGCACGAATTCCTGCATTGCAAACTGCTTGTTTTTGGCGCTTTGCATCATGGAGTTGGCGAGGGCTTCATCGGTGAAGCCGAAGGGGCGTCCGAGGGCGTAGGCGATGAGATTCTCGGTAAAACCGCGAGCGAGGAGATCCGGGCGGGAGGCGATCAGATTGCGCAGTTCAAAGTAATTTTTGAATGCGGGCCCTTTGTGGAAGGTGGCACTGGGATCGATGGTCCAAGTCTTTAATTGGTTCCGGATGGGTCTGCCGTTCGGGTCAACCGCTTGAAAGCTGTCTTCGGTGCGCCATTTGCCCACCGCATTGAAGTTTTCGAGTCCGAAACCGATCGGATCGATGGACCTGTGGCAACTGGCGCACTGCGGTTCTTCCTGGTGGGCGAGGAGTCGTTCGCGGGTGGTCAGCAGTTTTCCGTTGAGGCGGTTGATCTGCGGAACGTTTGGGGGTGCGGGGGGGGGCGGGTTATTGAGCAAAACCCGGAGAACCCAGGCTCCCCGCTCGACTGGGTTGGAGCGCTCTCCGTTGCTGCCCATCGCCATGATCGCGGCCATCCCAAGCAGCCCACCGCGCGGTGAGTCTTTCGGAAGGGGGACTTTGCGAAATTCATCACCGCTGACGCCCTCCAATCCGTAAAAGGAAGCAAGCAGCCCGTTGACGAACACGTAGTCGGCCTTGAGCAGGTCGCGCACACTGCCGTTTCCGCGGAGCAAGTATTCCATCGTGCGAAAGACCTCTTCTTGGGCGGCTGCCTTGGTACTATCGTCAAAATCACGGTAGAGCTTCGTGTTGAACTGAAAAAAATCGAGACGCTCGAGGTGCAGCCACTGTTTGGTGAATCCCGTTACGAATGCGCGGGCTTTCTCGCTCAGAAGCATCCGGTGGACCTGTGCGGCGAGAATTTCGGGGCGTCCGATTTCCCCACTTCGGACCAAAGCGAGGAGTGTTTCATCGGGCGGCGCACTCCACAAAAAATACGAGAGTCGCGTGGCGAATTCGAGGGCGTTGAGGACGCGGGGTTCGCCCGCAGGGGCGGGTTCGCTCAGATAAAGGAAGTGGGAGGAGGCGAGCACGACGCTGAGCGTCTCTTTGAGGGCCTCCTGGAATTTGTCGCCGGCTTTGATTCTCGTTTCGTAAATGCCGATGAGCTTCTGGAGGTATTCCGGCCGGGGCGACCGGTAGCGGAAGGCCTGCAACACAAAACGTTCAATCACCTTTCTCGCGCCAGTGGCATCTTCAGAGGGGGCGCTCAGCAGAGCCTTCACTTGGGATTGCGCCGGATCCTTCACCCCGCCTTCCATCTCCAGCCAATCAATCCAAAGAGCGGGCACTGGCCCAGTGCCTGTTTTTGCAAACGTCTCCGCCCAAATGTCTTGACCAGCAGTTTTAGAATCCACCCGCTCCCGGAGTAGGAAGCTCCGAGAGCCGGGTACGCCGAGGGTCAACGGGATCTCGAGAATCTCCGGCTTTTCAATCGTTCCAGAAATCTCATGGGTGCTCAGGAGAGACGTTGTGCCACTCTTTTCGTCTTTCTGAAGGACCTGCAGGTAGCGCCGTTCCTTCGGCGATTCCGGGAGCGCTCCGATTCTGACCCGGAGCAGGTAGCGTCCCGGCGTCCATTTTGTTCCCGTTGTGATGGTCTCCGTCCAGTGCGGCGATGATGATGCTCCGATGGTCAGATAGGACCCCGTGTTTCGATGCGGGAGCTGAAGGTAGTCTTTCCAGTACTGAATTTTAGGGTACTGGCTCCGCTGAAACTCCGCCTCAATGGCATCGGGAAACCCGAATGTCTTGGGGATGGGATCGGCTTTTCGTTGTGCCCACTCTGTGTAGAAGCGGGAGGGGTTTGCTTTCACTACGGGTTTCTCCCGCAGCTCTTTGACGAGCGCGGCATTCTCCGGGAGTGCCGCGATTTTGTCGACCGCGGCGGTCCATTGCCGATACCTCTCGATGGCTGCATCGGCCCCCGCCACCCTTTGCTTGATCTCTTTATTTGCCCGTTGCTCCGTCTCGATGTGGAGCTTTGTGGGCGCTGGGTTTGCTGCTCCGCCATTTGGCGCTGGCGTGGAGAGGTGCCGTGCAAAGCTCTCGTCGAGCGCGCGCCGCCCGAGAACCAAGTACTGTTCGACCTGATCGGAAGACATGAACTGAGAGGATCCGATGGTATCGAAAGTGTTCGAGCCGCCGTCGGCGGGGAGGTCGCTGGTATCCACCTCGACTCCGAGCAGATCCCGGATGGTATTTTTGTATTCGCGCACATTGAGACGCCGCATGGTGATCTTGCCGCCGGAGTCTCCGAGCGTGCGGCGCGCGGCCATGAGGGTGTGTGAGAGAGAGTCGAGAAACTCGGTTTTGGCACCGCGTTCGGGTTGCTTGGCCTCTTCCGGGGGCATTTCGCCTGAGTTGATTTGATTGAGCACCTTCTGCCAGCGGTCCGCATTTTCGACGGAATCCAGCGTGAAGGAGAGCTCGTCCAGTCGCACCTTGCCCTTCTGTTTTTCCGCGTTATGGCACTCCGTGCAGTAGCTTTTGAAGAAGGCGCGGTGCTTTTCATCCATGCGGGGAGGGGCAATGGCGGCGGGTTTGACCTCGGTTGCACTGAGGGCCGAGAACGGGAGAATCCAGAGGGGAAGCAGAGGGACAAGGCGGAGCGGTGAGATGCACATGGCGAAGTGAAATTTCGTCAGGGATATTTCAGCTGTCGGTACCGCGAACCCGAGCGGGGCTCAGCGTTTGGGGCGGCTGGGGGAGGCTCGGTTCAAGGCAATGGGCGAGAACTCGGGGGCCGGATTTCGGCGTTAGCGTGGGAGGGCTTCTACCACGATGTCGTCGATGAGGAGTGGGCCGGACCCAAGAAAGTTGATGGTCTCTTTTTCGCAATCAGCCCGCTTCAGGTTCAGCTTCAGGGTTTCCTTGCCGTCCACCCACAGGGTCCACTGGGTGCCGACGCTCTCGAAGACGAATTGGTACCATTTGCCGGGCACAATCCCGACCTTGGCGGTGGCGGATCCCCCGGGGATGCTATAGACGCTGCCCAGCGAGCCCTCCGGTTTTTCCAAGACCTTGGGATCCAGTTTTTTGCCAGCGAGCGCGGGATGATTGGGGTCTCTTGTAAAGTCCCACTCGTAGATGGAGACGTCGTTTTTAGCGGTTGGCTTCGCGGCGCGCACGTCCACGGGGCCGATGTGCCAGAGTGGATTTTTGGACCGGCTTGGAAACACGGCGTTGAGGCACATGCCCACTCCTGAGCCTTCGGCTTCGAAGCGGATTCGGTAGGAGATGCGCACGTTATGAGCGCTGAACTTCGCGTCTAGAGACTTGGCATGTAGCCTTTCGGGATGCGCTTTGGGATCGTAAATGCAGGCAATGGCTCCATTCCGGACCTCCCAGGTTTCGGGAATGTTCCAGCTTGGACCTCCACCCCACAGTTTGGGGTCTTTGCGGTCGGGGCCTCCCTCAAAGTCCTCTTTGATGAGGATGGTTCCTTTGGCGCTGCTTTGCGCCTGGGCCGGGGTGGCGAGGGCAAGCAGGCCACCGAGGGCGAGTGGGGTCAACAGGGGGCAGGGGGCTTTCATTGTTTGGGGGGAAGAAAAAAAGGGGAAAAAGAGGGAGCGCGCTCTAGCGACGGGTGACACTCAAGCCCGCGCCCAGTGGGGTCTTCAGGGTGAGCTGGACGTCCTCGACGAAGGCCTCTCCGAAAAGGGCTGCTTGGGATTCTGGAGCCTTAAAATCCGGCTTGTGCGCGACGAGATGCACCAGAGCGAAGTCCGCTTGCGGAGGAACGAAGACATTGGCCGTGAGGCGAATGGGCGCATCCGGCGAGCCGCCCGGGCTGTCAACCTGGTTGGATCCGACGGCGAGGGCCTCTTTTCGGTTGAGTGGCCATTGGGCCTGGAGGGAGTTCGGCGAACCGGCGAAGAGACTGATTCTGGCAATGAACCGCACGGTCTCGCCCTCGCCTTCCCGCCGCGCATCTCGAAAACGCACGGAGAGCGCCAGTGCGGCCTCTCCGTCGGAGGTCTTGTGCTTGAGCGCACTCAGGTCGATGAGTTGGAAGACGTCACAAGCGCCTGCACCGGCGCTCGACAGCAGGCTCTCGCGTTCGGCACGCACCAATCGCAGGGCCGCCCCTTTGGTTTCACCACGGACGACCTCAGACTCGTCGCCGCTCCAGCGGCCAAAATCCGTTGGAAAGCCGGAGGGAATGCGGCCGACGTTTTGCTCAAACCCGCCATCCACCAACTTGGTGAGTTGGGTGGGAGTCCCGGAGCCGCGTTCGGAGAAGGCAAAAATGAGGGAGGTGGTGAACATTCCCAAGACCAGTCCGGCGGCCATCGCGGTGATCCAGCGCCAGGAATTGGAGAGGTTCGCAGACCGGAGGGGCACGGTTTTGGGCTCGGGGCAATCGGTGGCAATTCGGCCCAGAAAAAGGTCCGTGCGGATGTAGCGGACGTAGGCAGTGCGAAAGAGGGGGTCTGCACGGAGGTGCGCCTCCAGTTCAGCCGAGTCTTCCGGGGAGGCCGACCCGTCGTGGCAGCGGCGAATCAGATCAAAGCGGGGATCTGCATGGTTCATACGGGTTCAGCGGTGGAGAGCACGCGTTGGGCGCATTCCATCAGTGTCAAACGGATGCGGTGGAGTGTCTTGTAAACAGCCATCGGGGTCCGGTTGAGGGTCCGCGCGAGAGCCTCGATTTTGACTCCGGGCGCATACGCGGACTCTACGAGGCTGCGGTGTTCCGAGGGGAGTTTTTGCAGGCAGCTCTCGAGGGCCTGATGTTCCTCTTCGAGGTGCTGGGACTGTTCGAGGACCACCTCCGACAACAAATCAAAAACGTCTTCGCCAAACCGATGCCGGTCGCGTCCGCGATCCCGGCGGAAGGCCAGGCATTCCATCCGGGCCACCCCAAACGCCCACCGAACGAAAGAGGCGGAATCCATGGCAGGGTCAAATTTGCGCCAGAGCACGATGGCGATTTCCTGCATGACCTCCCTCTCTTCCTCCCGCGAGAACAGCAAGGACCGCACAAAGATGCGCAGTCGCTCTTCCTGTTCCATGAAGAGACGCAGGAAACGGTCGTGCTGGGAGCGATCGGAATCTTCCATCATCGAAATGCTCCGCAGACGTTTCGGTTTTGCCGAAGAATTTGAGTTTTTTCCGGAATCACTTCGAAAAATCGGCGCCCGAAAAGGGAGCCCCCTCTCCGAGAGCATGGGAAATGCCGCCCAGCCCAACCGGGGCATCACGCCCTTGATCCCGGTTGAATGCGGTCAAGACGTGGCCGATGAAAACGCTCTGCCGCGAGAGAAGTCGTGCTCACTGAGTCGTGCTTCCCCAGGGGCGCGCATCCCAAGAGAGACGCGCCGCAACGAAGGGGCGGACGAGCGGTCTCCTGTTCCCGGATGGGACGGGGGGATAAACCCCGGGGAAACAGGCATGGCACATCCGATGCTCAAGGAAGCACAGAGCCCCCACTCGTCATGAATCTTAGAAAGAGATTCGGTTTTTCCCCTGGGCAACGCGCCCGTG
The DNA here is from genome assembly GCA_037975925.1 of Verrucomicrobiota bacterium. Lineage (GTDB taxonomy): Bacteria > Verrucomicrobiota > Verrucomicrobiia > Chthoniobacterales > Chthoniobacteraceae > Chth-196. The sequence continues at coordinate 14,127 of JBANFR010000033.1, read as the reverse complement.
CGATGCTTTCCGCTGGCGGACTTTGCGTCGGGCCGACGCCGGCTGAGCGGCTGAGACAGTTTCCCCTGCTGCTCCGTAGCGGCGCTGCTCTGAGCCTTCTGGCCTTCCTCTGCTTCCAGACCCCGGTGCTTGCCGTGAGCCTTTACTGGGACACCAACGGCATCTCCCTCGGCTCCAGCAACTCAACCCTCGGAGTATGGGGAGTCGATTCGTTCTGGAACACCGACTCTACGGGCCAGAACGGCGGCGCATTTCAATCGGCAACCACTTTGTCCGACGACCTGACGATTTCGGCCGGGAGCAATGCAACGGGGGCAAACACCCTGACGATTTCGGGGGCAAGACAGGCGAGGAGTCTCATCTTTAAGAGTGGCATCATTACTCTCAGCGGCACCTCAACGCCCTCTCTGACAATAGGCTCTGGTGGGCTCACGATGGATTCTACGCTGGCGGGCGCGCTCACACTGGATTCCACCCTCTCAAGTGTGAGAATCGGAGCGAGTCAGACTTGGGCAAACAACAGCGCGTACGCACTGAACTCCAGCAGTTCCACCGTCATCTCCGGGACGGCGTCCACGGGGGCAACGACCACGCTGACGCTGGGCGGTTCGGGAACGGGGGCGTTTCTACTGAACGGGGTGATCGGCAATGGTTCCAGCGGCGGGGCTCTGGCGCTGACCAAGACGGGATCCAACACGCTGGTTTTGGGGGGCGCGAACACGTTTACGGGTGCCCTTGCGGTTCAGGGCGGAACACTCTCGATTGCAACGATCCACAATGCGAGCACGGCTGGGGTGTTGGGCAATAGCGCGACGGCCGTTTCGCTCGGGTTGGCCGGGGGTGGCAACGGGACGCTGCAATACACCGGGGCGAGCGCCTCGAGCACGAAAACGTTTTCGATGGTGAGCGGCGGTACGGGGACTTTTCAGGTGGACGACGCGGCCGCCAACCTGACGCTATCCGGGGTGATTAGCGGGGCGGGCTCTCTGGTGAAAACCGGGGCCGGGACGCTGACCTTCAGCGGACTGAACACGTACAGTGGCGGCACGACGGTGAGTGCGGGGAGTCTGGTGCTGGACAACACGGGCCGCAATGGAGCGCAACCGAACTTGCTGTCGCAGTCGAATCTGACCATTTCCAATGCGACGGTGCAGTTGGTCGGGGGCACAACCAACAGTATTTATAACACCACGGGGGGGACCGTCACGGTGGGGCCCGGAGGGGTGCTTAGAAACGACAGGGCGACCAGCAACCAGGATTCTTTGTTTAACCTGACAATGTCCGGCGGAACCCTCGCCTCGGGCACCGGGTCCATGGGAGCCTCAGTGGCGAACTGGTATCTGTACGGGGCGATTTCGGCCACGGGAGCGACGTCGTCGACGATCTCCGGGTCTGTGGTGAAGGTGAGCGGAACCACTCTGGGGGTTGACGTGGATGACGGATCGAGCCTGCTGATTTCGGGAGTGATTGCGAACAGCGGCAACCGCTCCCTGACCAAGACCGGCGCGGGCCTGCTCACCCTCAGTGCCAACAACACCTACTTGGACACGATCGTGAACGCCGGGACGTTGACGCTGGATAACACCGGCAAAAGCAGTCCCATCCTGACTGCAAGCCGCTATCTGACGATCAATGGCGGCTCGGTGAACCTCGTGGGCGATGCCGTGAACGGGATCAGTAACGAGATCGTGACCATCAACTCGGGCGGGTTGCTCATCAACAGTCGGGCGACCAACAACTCGGATACGCTGCACACGCTCACCCTGAGCGGGGGGACGCTGGCTTCCGGAAACGGATCGCTGGGGAGTGGCCTTGCCAACTTTGTGCTGCGCAATGGCAGCGATGTCATTGCCAACGGCACCGAGATTTCGACCGTCTCGGCCAGCCTCACCAATGCGGCCGCTGGGGGATGGAATCGGCTCGTGCCGGCTGCGGGTGCGCACCTGCTTATTTCGGGTGCGATTCTCAATAATGGAGCGAATTGGATTCAGTTAAACGGGCCGGGGACGGTGACGATGAGCGGGGCGAATACGTACACCGGGCAGACGCAGGTGCTGCAGGGCACGCTGCGTTTCGGGAGCACCAACACTCTCTCCAGTAGCAGCCAGATCTACCTCGGCGCTTCAAGCACCTTGGATCTGAACGGGTACAGCCCGACCATCACGGCACTCGCGGTGGGTCAGAGCGACACGGCATTGGTGACGGATAACTCGGTGGGTTCCGGAACCAGTACGTTGAACATGACGCTGGCGCAGAATGGGACGATCCGGGCGCTGATTACCGACGGGGCCAATGGGCGGAAGGTGGGGATGGCGCTGGCCAACGCCATCCTTTCCACAGCGGTGTTCAGCAATCCCAACAACACGTTTTCGGGCGGGATTTTGCTCAAGAACCACGCTTCCGGGAGCCGGTTGTGGGTGGGGAGTGTGTCCTCCACGGTGGACGGGAGTGGTGCGCTTACGAGCGGGCAGTTTGGGACGGGCGCGATCACGGTGGGCGAATCGGCCACGGACAAGGCGCAGATCGGTTTTACCACGGCGAACCAGACGTTCCGGAATGACCTGGTGTTCAACACGAGCCTTGGGGCGAGTGCGCCTGGGGGCGTATACGTGAATGCTCTCGGAATCGTCCTCACCGGTACCATTACCGCGAATTTGGCGGATGCGCGCTTTTATACCGCGACCAACGCCTCGGCGACGCTGAGTGGTCGGCTGACCGGGAACTCCGGGCTGCGCTTGGGCACGGGTGGAAATTTTATGACCCTGACTTTGGGCAACACGACGCCCGGGGCGTATGACTACCGCGGCGACACCTCGGTGGAGGCCAATGCGACACTTTCCCTGACGTCAGCCAACCAGCTTCCGAGTGGGGTGAATGCGGGTTCATTGGCACTCACAACCTCCAATTCGACACTGAATCTCAATGGCAACAGTCAGATCATCAACGGGCTGAGCGGGTCCGGGATTGTGGACAGTGTGAGCGGGAGTGCGACGTTGACGGTGGGAAATAACGATGTTTCGAGCACGTTTTCGGGGGTGATGCGCAATACGGGGGGAAGCATGCTGGCGCTAGAGAAGACGGGGAATGGGACGCTGACATTGACCGGACTGAACACGTACAGCGGGGGGACTACCGTGAGCGGTGGGAGCCTCGTGTTGGACAACACGGGCCGCAATGGAGCGCAACCGAACTTGGTGTCGCAGTCGAATCTGACCATTTCCAATGCGACGGTGCAGTTGGCGGGGAACACGACCAACAGCATTTACAACATTTCGGGTGGGACCGTGACGGTGGGACCCGGTGGGGTGCTCAGAAACGACAGGACTACCGGCAACCAGGATTCTCTTTTTGACCTGGTGATGTCCGGGGGGACCCTGGCTTCCGGTGCCGGGTCCATGGGAGCCTCGGTGGCAAACTGGTATCTTTATGGGGGGATCTCGGCCACGGGCGGGACATTGTCGACCATCTCCGGGTCTGTGGCGAAGATGAGCGGAACCACTCTGGGGGTTGACGTGGATGACGGATCGAGCCTGCTGATTTCCGGGACCATCACCAACTACGGCAACCGCTCCCTCACCAAGACCGGCGCGGGCCTGCTCACCCTCAGCGCCAATAATACGTACTGGGACACGATCGTGAACGCCGGGACGTTGACGTTGGACAACACCGGCAAAAGCAGTCCCATCCTCCTCGCAAGCCGCTATCTGACAATCAATGGCGGCTCCGTGAACCTCGTGGGCGATGCTGTTAATGCACTCAGTGATGAGCTGGTGACGATCAATTCGGGGGGGATGCTCGTCAACAACCGGGCGACGAACAATTCCGATTACCTCCGGAGTCTGACGCTGAGCGGGGGCACGCTTGCTTCGGGGAATGGTTCCCTCGGGAGCGGTCTTGCAAATTTTATGTTCCGCAACGGATATGCGGTGACTGTCACCGGGACGGAGCTCTCCACCATTTCCGCGACGACTACAAGCGCCTCAGCCGGTGGTTTTTTTGACCTCAATCCGGCAGCGGGCGCGAGCCTGCTGGTTTCCGGGGCGATCCTGAACAATGCCGGAAACAATGTCCGGGTGAACGGACCAGGCACGGTGACGATGACCGGCGCGAATACGTACACGGGATACACGCAGCTGATGCAGGGCACGTTGCGGCTTGGAAGCAGCTCGACTTTGTCAAACACGAGCCAGGTCTACCTCGATAATTCGAGCATCTTGGATCTGAACGGGTACAGCCCGACGATCACGGCACTCACGGCGAACCGGAGCGACACGGCATTGCTCACGGACAATTCGGTGGGCTCTGGTACCAGCACGCTGACCATGACGCTGGCGCAGAATGGGACGATCCGCGCGTTGATTACCGACGGGGCGAATGGGCGGAAGCTCGGAATCGCGCTGGCGAACGCCAACAACAACACGGCGGGGTTCAGCAATCCCAACAACACCTTTTCAGGCGGGATCTTGCTCAAGAACCACGCTTCCGGGAGCCGCTTGTGGGTGGGCAGTGTGTCCTCGACGGTGGACCCCGTGACGGGGGTGCTTACGAGCGGCTCATTTGGGACGGGCGCGATCACCGTGGGCGAGTCTGCCACCGACAAGGCGCAGATTGGGTTTGCGGCGCCTGACCAGACCTTTCGGAACGATGTGATTTTGAATACGGCGCTGGGTACGGATCAAGTGGGGGGGATCCGCTTCCATGCAAGCGGTGTGACCATGACGGGGACCATCACGGCGAATCTCGCGAACGCCCGGTTTTTCAGCACCGCCATTTCTGTGGGAACGCTGACCGGGCGGGTGACAGGCAATTTCGGATTTCAGTTGGGGGGGATGACCCTGACCCTGGGCAACACTGCGCCCGGCGCGTACGACTACCGAGGGGACACGGTGTTGGATAGCGGTGGTGTCCTTTCTTTGAGCGGGGCGAACCAGCTGCCGAGCGGAGTCAATGCGGGCTCGGTGACCCTGACCGCTGCGACTGCCATACTGAACTTGAACGGTAACAGCCAGACAATCAACGGGCTGAGCGGGTCCGGATTTGTGGATGCCGTCAGCGGGAACGCGACGCTGACGGTGGGAAGTAACGACGTTTCGAGCGCATTTTCGGGGGCGCTCCGGAACAACGGGGGCAGTAGCCTCGCCCTCGAGAAGGTCGGCGCGGGCACGCTGACTTTGAGCGGGGCCAATACGTACACCGGAGGGACTACGGTGAGCGGCGGGACCCTTTTGGTGAGCGGCGCGACGGGGATTTCCAACCTCCGGACGACCGCCGTGGTCAACAGCGGCGCGACGCTGCAGATCGACACGGCTTCGGGTGTCACGGCCACGGTGGGCAACAATTTCACCATCACGGGCGCTGGAACCGTGGTGAAAAGCGGGGCTGGATCGTGGATTGTGGGGGCCGCGGCGCCGCACGTTTATTTTAACCTAAGCCCCGGCGGCCTGATTGATGTCCAGGGCGGGCTGGTTCAGACGAACAACACGGCGAATCCCGGCAGTTTTGGTAGTAACCAAGCGAGGGTCAGTGTGGCAGCGGGAGCCATCCTGGATTTGTTCAATGAGAATGGACAAATGGATGCGCTGACCGGCTCCGGGACGGTGCGGCAGGGATGGAGCGGCGCGATAACCTTGACGTTGGGGGTGGCCAATGGGAGCGGGGTGTTCTCTGGAACGCTGACGCAAACGCAGGGATCGCTCGCAGTGGTGAAGACGGGGAGCGGCACGCAGACGCTGCTTGGAAACAATGGCTTTTCCGGGGCGTTGAGTGTGCAGGGTGGGACGCTCTCGATTGCCTCGATCAACAACGCGAGTGTGGCGGGAGCCCTTGGCAACAGCGCCACTGCGGTGTCTTTGGGTTTTGCCGGGGGCGGCAACGGGACTCTCCTGTACACGGGGACGAGTGCGAGCAGTACCAAGCCGTTTGCGATGGTGACAGGCGGGACGGGGACTTTCCAGGTGGACGATGCGGGGGCAAATCTCGCGTTGTCCGGGTTGATCAACGGATCCGGCGCGATGGTGAAGGCGGGAGCTGGGACGCTCACGTTGAGCAATCTGAACACGTATAGTGGCGGGACGACGGTGACCGCCGGAAGCCTCGTGCTGGATAGCACGGGCCGGAGTGGAGCGCAGGCCAACCTGCTGGCGAACTCCAACCTGACCATTTCCAACGCAACGGCGCAGTTGGTGGGAAATGCGGCCAACAGCATTTACAACACCACGGGCGGGACCGTCACGGTGGGTTCGGGAGGCGTGTTGCGCAATGATCGTGTGATCAACAATTCGGATACCCTCTTCAATCTCGCATTGTCCGGAGGAACCGTTGCGTCGGGGGATGGATCGCTCGGAAGCCTCGTTGCCAACTGGTATCTCAATGGTGGAATCACCGCGACGGGGGCGACTCTCTCCACCATTTCCGGTTCCATCGTGAAGAACTCGGCATCGGCTTTGGGGGTGGACGTCAATCCGGGTTCGAGCCTGCTGATCTCTGGAGTGATTGTGAACAACGGCAACCGCGGGCTGACCAAGACCGGGCAGGGGACGCTGATTTTGAGCGGAGCCAATACCGACGGCGGAGCCTTCGCGGTGCAGGCGGGGACGCTCTCGATTGCCACGATCAATCCGGCCAGTGTCGCAGGAGTATTGGGCAACAGCGCAACGGCTGTGTCGCTCGGGTTTGCAGGGGGCGGGAACGGAACCCTCCAGTACACGGGAGCAAGCGCCAGCAGCACAAAGCCGTTTGCGCTCGTGAGCGGCGGCACGGGAACTTTTCAGGTCGATAATGCGACGACCAATCTGACCCTGAGCGGGCTCATCAGTGGTTCGGGCGGGATGAACAAGACGGGAGCCGGCGTCCTCACGCTGACCGGCTCCAACACGTACACCGGTGCGACGAGAGTGAGCGGGGGCGGCTTGGTCGCCGCAGGCTCCTACGCACTCGGGGCAGGTTCGGGGGCGAACGTCACGGTGGCCTCCGGGGCCTCCTTTTCCTACCAGGCTCCCAGTAACGTGGCGTTGAACATCGGCGGCAGCCTCACCATCAACGGAGGCCCGGGCACCTTCCTCGGGACATCCCTTGGCTCCACCGCCACGGGGGCGCGCATCAATGTTGCGGGCGCTGCGGTCACCAACGGTTCCTTCACCATCGGCGTTTCCGCAGTCCCAGGGGTGACGATGAGCAATGGAACCTACACGCTCGTCAGCGGCGGAGCCGGTAGCAACCTCGCCGGGGGTACCGCCACTTTGAGCCTGTTCAACACCACCAACTTTACCGTCGGTGCTCTCACGCGCTCTGCCTCCGCGATCCAGTTGCAGCTGGCCCCCGCCACCGCCCTCACCAGCGTCTACTGGACTGGAGGTTTCTCCGGAGGAAACGGGATTTGGGCGATGTCCGACGGAATGAGTGCCAGCAATTGGGCCGCAACGGATGGCGGACCCTCCCAGGCCCTGGTGCCGGGGAGCACTGCGACGGTGTATTTTAACGAAAGCGGCGGATCGGCACAGGGGACTGTGTTGGGGGAAAACATGGCCGTTCAGGGGCTGGTGATCAATCGGAGCGGGGGAGTTGGACTCGGCGCCGATGGGAAAGGGCTGCTCCTGGGGACCAATGGAATCACTCTGAACGCTGGCGCAGGGGCGAGTACGATCGCTGCGGATATCACTCTGGGCGGGGTCCAAACTTGGACCAACAACAGCACCAACGGACTGGAAGTGAGCGGGAGCGTGACCAACGCCGGATTTGCCCTCACAGCGGCGGGGGCTGGACGTGTGACGGTGAGCGGGGCCATCGGCGGCACGGGTGGCCTCGTCCGCACCGGTACGGGGACACTTCTCTTGTCGGGGGACAACCAGTGGACGGGCGGCGTGACCCTTCAGGGTGGAACGCTGCTGGTGGGGCACCTCGGCGCCTTCAACTCTGCAACGCCCCAGGCGGTGACCTTCGGAGCCGGGGTGGCTGCCGGAACCAAGCTCCAACTCAATGGGTTCAGCGTGACGACCGGTGCGCTTTCCACGAATGCGACTCCAGGCAGTGCCGCAGTCGAAAATGGGAGTGCCACGGCGGCGACGCTGACGGTGAATCAATCCACCAGCACGACCTATGCGGGCGAGCTCCGGGACGGCAGCGGTGGCGGCGCGCTTTCGTTGAACAAACGGGGAACTGGCACGCTGACTCTCAGCGGAAGTAACTCGTTTACAGGGGCAACGGTGCTGAGCGCGGGTTCACTCAATTTGGGCAGTGCCAATGCTCTGGCCGGTGGCGGCAGCATCACCTTTGCCGGCGGCGTTCTTCAATGGAGCTCTTCGACCCCCTCGGACTTGGCGAGCCGTATCAAAAACAGCGTCTCCGGCGCCGTTTCCATTGATACGAATGGCCTCAGTGCGGCGTCGAATGGGGGTATCGATGCGTCCAACACCGTAGGCTTTACGAAAAATGGTGCAGGCACGCTGACCCTCTCCGGCGTGAACACTTACGGAGGCGCGACGACCCTGAACGCAGGGACGTTGAGGCTCGGCTCCACCTCAGGCCTCTCCTCTTCCACGACGCTGACGATCAATAATTCAGCCGTCTTGGATCTGAATGCAAACAACGCCACCATCGCGAATTTTACCGGCGGCTCTGCGACCGGTTTAGTGACCGACGGCGGCGTGGGTTCGGGCACAAGCACGCTGACGGTTTCCAATTTCACCACGTCGCCGAGCATCCTTTTTGCGGATGGCCCAACCCGGAAACTGGCGCTTGCGGTGAGCAATCCCAACGGGATGCCCGTCTTCGGGAATGTGGGCAACACGTTCTCCGGAGGATTGACGCTGCTCGGCAGTGGCAGCGGGACCCGTCTGTCGATCGTGAGTAACACCACCGTGGGCAGCCCGGGCGCGATTGTCTCCAGCAACCTTGGGCGCGGCACAATCACCATCGGACAGGCGGCCACCGACAAAGCGGGGATCATCATGGGCACCGGGGTGACACTCGCCAATGCCGTCACTTTCAATACTCGGTTGGGAACGGATCGGCCAGGGATCCGGATCGATTCAGGAACCGTGGAGCTTTCGGGGGTTGTGACGGCCGCCTTGGCCGATGCCACGTTCAGCTCGAATGCGACCGGAGCGGTAATCCTCAGCGGCAGGGTGACGGGGGCATCCGGACTGCGCTTGGAGAACACCTTCGGAACCGCAATCGTGGCCACGCTCAACAACACCGGGACGGCCAATGATTACGCGGGCAACACCACCATCGAGGGAACCAAGGGCACGCTTATCCTTGGGGCGGCTCATCAGATCCCGAATGGACTCGGTGCCGGCAATGTGGTGGTGGGAGGTACACTCCGACTCGGAGGATTTAACGAGACAATCAACGGCCTCTCCGGCGCCGGGGTGATCGATGGCGTCACGGGGACCCCAACCCTCACGGTGGGAGACAACGACGCGACCTCCACCTTTTCGGGAACTTTGCTGAATACGGCCGGGACGCTCGCTCTTACCAAGATCGGGGCTGGAACCTTGACCCTCACGGGCACCAACACCTACGCAGGGGTTACCACCGTTGCGGGCGGCACGCTGGCCCTTGGGAGCGCCACCGCACTCGGCAGTGGCGATCTCCGGTTTACGGGCGGTACGCTCCGGTATACGGCGTCCAGCCTCGCCGATTTGTCCTCGCGGATTTCCAACAGCACCGGAGCCGTCGCGATCGATACCAATGGCCTCGACCTCACGCTGGGTGGCGGATTGGCGGCCTCGAACATCGGGGGATTCGCCAAACTCGGTGCGGGTAGCCTCATTCTCACAGGCACCAATGCCTACGCCGGGGACACCTCGGTGCTCGGCGGGACCTTGGTCGTGTCGGCAGCGGGGAACTTTTCTTCCAACACCATCAATGTGGGATCTGCCGGACGGCTGGTCTTGCCGGGGACTGGCTACAATTTCACCCAGGGCCAGACGCTGCGCGGGAGCGGCACCATCGACGGATCCCTCACCATGGCAGCCAAAAGCACCCTCCGCCTCGACAACACCGCCGCCCTCGGCGCGCTCACCGTGAATGGAGACCTCAGTTTGAATGGAACCATCCGTCTGCGCCTTGGCGCTCCCCTGATGGACGCCTCGGGTAGCGACGTGCTGCGAGTCAATGGCGCCCTCACTCTCGGCCTGAGCGCCTCGGTCAAGCTCCTCGACAACGGTTCGCTGGGCTTTGGTCGCTACGATCTCGCCACTTACAATCCCGGGAGCGCCCTCGGCTATGTCTCCCTGGACACTTCCGACCTGGCCAAGAGTTTTCGCGTCATGCTCGATACCGCTTCCGATTCCGGAAAAATGTCGGTGGTCGTTTCGAGTTACGGCAGTCAGGACGTCATGGTCTGGGGGGATAATACTTGGGGGGCTCTTGCCTTCGCCGCCACTTCCGCCAGGTCCACTCCCCTGAGCGTTTCTTCCGCCTCGAGGGTGGTGCAAATGGCCATCGGCGGAAGCCACTCCCTCCTCCTGGGAAGTGACGGCGTCCTGCTATCCGCCGGGTCGAACGCTTTTGGCCAGTTGGGAGACGGCGGGGTGACCGTCGGGAGCACGTCGACTCCGGTCTCGGTCCTCGGCGCGTTGAAGGGGAAAAATGTCGTGTCCATTGCGGCCGGTGCCCAGCACAGCGTCGCCGTAACGGATGAGGGGCGCGTGTACACGTGGGGAGCCCTCGCGAATGGACGACTGGGGAACGGAGTGGTTTCCGGCGCGAACCAAAGTGCCCCCACCGGGCTCGTATTCAAGGAGCTCGCTGTGGGCAAAAAAATCGTGGGTGTCTCGTCGGGTGGGGGAATAAATGGGGCACACACACTCGCTCTTGATTCCGATGGGAAGGTTCACAGCTGGGGAAGAGGGAATCTGGGCCAGCTCGGACTCGGGAGAGCAACGGACTCGGCGATCCCTGTGCTTGTGGGCGTGAACTCATGGGGCTCCAAAAAAATCACGATGCTCGCTGCGGGTGAGACTCACAGTCTCGCGGTGGATTCCGCCGGTCTCGTCCATGCGTGGGGTGACAATGCCCGATCCCAAATCGGCGATGGCTCGGCCATCCAACCCACCCGATTGTCTCCGGTGGCCCTCAACGGTGTCGTGAGCATCACGGTACCAGCGGGCGGAACCGGAATTGGCTACACCTCGGCTCCGATCGTCACCATCTCGGGTGGGGGCGGATCCGGGGCCACTGCCACCGCCACTGTTTCCGGTGGAAAGGTGATCGCTGTCACCGTGAGGACGGCTGGCCAGGGGTACACATCGATCCCAAGCGTGAGTTTTTCCGGGGGCCGCGGCAGCGGGGCAAGCGCGGCGGCCGTGCTCAATCCGCTAGCGAACATTGTCAGTGTGGCTGCCGGCGGCGGGCATTCCCTCGCGGTGAACTCCAGTGGCCAAGTCTGGGCTTGGGGGAGCAATTCCAGCGGCCAGCTGGGGCGCAACCCGGCCACCCTTTCCAGCAGCAGCGTCCCTCTGCAGTTGGCCGCCAGCCTCTTTGGCTCCAAAAAAGTGGTCGCTGTGGCTGCCGGTGCCAACCACTCGCTGGCGCTGACCGAGGACGGGCTCGTCTACGCGTGGGGTTCCCATTCTGCAGGCCAACTCGGGGATGGAAGCGCCGTGGCTGCCGGGGCGATGAACCATGTCCCCGTGCAGATTGCGGCCACCGGAGCCACTGGCTTGGTTGCCTCCGGAAACCGGAGCGCTCTCCTCGGCGGCGTTTACTTCACAGCGCAGCCCACCCCCGCACCTGCCCCTGCAGGAACGATCGCGTTCTCCTGTCCGGCCAGGCTGTGCGGAGACGCCTTTGGCATTCTGAGCAAAAACGTGAGTAGCGGCGGCCGAATCCAATACCAGTGGTTCAAGGGACCGCAGGGAGCTGAAGCGCTGGACGCGACCAACACTTCGGAAACCGGAACGTGGTTGATGAGCAGTGGTCAGTCCGCAGCCTCGGTTTATCTGCTTGCGAGCGTCCCTGGAACCGGCCGCTCCTATTACTCCAACACCTTCACCCTTGCCGAACCGGCCGTGGCAGGAAACGCAGTCGTCGTGGGACGCCCGACCGGGGCGGTGATCTCTGCGGGCCAAAGTACCACTCTCACCGTGACGACCAGCGGTGCTTTACCGACCTTCACCTGGAAAAAGAATGGCGTACTCGTGACCCCATCGGCCCTGACGAGCGGAGCAAAGGTGGTCGGCTCCAGGTTGACCGGCGCAACTGAAGGCAAATACGAGGTGACGGTCGACACCGGAGATCCTTCTACGAGCGAGACGATGGCGATTGGTGTTCGCAGCTGGGCCAGCCTCGCAGGCACCTACCAGGGACTTTTGCAAAATACCGCGACGCAGCCCGATGGAAGCGCCATTGATCCGGGGTCCGCCACAGACTTGAAGTACCCGGGCCGCGTGACCGTGGTGGTGACCAGCACAGGGTCCTTCTCGGGGCGCCTCGAGTACGAAGGCGTGGCGTATTCTTTGGGCGGCGCCTTGGATTCCACCCTGCTGAGCAGCGTGGTGTCTGTGAACCGGGGAGGCTCCGTACCGCCCGTTGCTCTGGAACTGAAGTTCTCGGGAAGCGATTTGGCAAACCTCACCATGAGCGCCTCTAGCACCGAGCAGTTGCCGTCCCCAGCGTCGGTCGGTGTCGATTGGTTGGGCCGCAGCGTGGCAAGTCCCGTGTTCCTCAGTGCGGCTGCGACTCTGCAGAGGGCGGCACTTTCTGCGACCCCCGTGAATGCAGTGGGCCAAACCACTCCCCAATTTGTGGCGCTGCTTAAAGACGTTTCCGCAACCCCCACCATGGCCACCGGTTTCACCCATTTCAGCGTCACAACCACGGGGATGGTGACCGCATTTACTCGTCTCGGGGCCGGAACTGATACCTCCATGGGCGTGACCCTCAGCGCTTACCTCGATGCGACTGGCGGTTTCGGATTGTACAGCTGCGGATTGTACGGGAGCACCTACCCCAGTGCAGGGCAGTTCGCCGGGAATCTGAAATTGGACTGGTCCTCGAGTTCTGCGGTCAGTTGCGTGGTTCCTGGGGGTGAGTTGGAGTGGAAGCGGCCTCCGACTTTGGGCGGGTTCGCAGTCAAGTTGAGCCCGATTGGGAGCCGCTTTGATCCTTCGCTTGCGGCGAGCACTGCCTTGGGAAGATCCACCAATGTCGCTTTCTCCACCTACGCTGCGGGTACTTCCGTCCAGTCCGGCGCCGCAGCCACGTTTGGCCGAAGCGGCCTCACGATCAAATCCACTTGGGATGTCCAATCCACCGTCCCCGGTTCAGTCTTTGGAGCGGCCACTGCCAGCGTTTCCCAAATCTCCAGCACCTCTTTTCCGAAGTCCCCGATCATCGTGTTGAAATTCTCGGACACGCTCACCTCCCGGTACTACCAGTGCAGTGGCGTGGTTCTGCAAACCCCCTCCGGGATCAGCCCGGGTGTCTACGGCCTTGTCCCCTTCATCAAGAAAGGAACCACCTCCATTGGATGGACGGAGTGGACACTCCGCTGAGGCGTTTGGGAGAGACGCCGCAACCCCTATGGGGTTGTGGGCTTGAGGTGTGTTGGCAGCGGTGGTGTCGCTGCGCTCAACCACCGGCTAATGGCCTCTAACCCTCCGGGTTAGTTGTGCGGAAACACCCTCCTGAAACCGATTGGGTTCTCACCGCCCTGAACGTGTCCGTTGTGAACCATTGCGTGGAACGGGCAACGGGTGACGGGCTTGCGTGGAACGTGCCCATCGCCCTGAACGTCCGTGGCACCCCCAACCCGAAGGGTTGGCGGCAATTAGCCGGGCGGTCGCGCTTTGCGCGACCCCCGGAGCTTCCGCGAGGAAGCCCCCATCCTGAAGGGATGGTGGCCGGCCTTGAGCTGTACCGGGCGAGCCTGCCCTCAGCGCTCCCATGCTTCATCAACCTTCCCCGAGTTCGGGAAAAGGACATGCTTCTTCAGCCCACAACAGGCGCGTCCAAAGCGTGGATGATCATTTTTCCGCTGCTTCCAATGCGATTCGCAAACAACTACGCCAGAATGTCTTTCACGATTTTTCCGTGCACGTCCGTGAGCCGGAAATCCCGCCCCGCGTGATGATACGTGAGTTTCTCGTGATCCAAGCCGAGCAAGTGCAGCATCGTCGCCTG
>JBANFR010000032.1:0-28997 GCA_037975925.1 Verrucomicrobiota bacterium | reverse complement strand
CTCTCGAAGAAGCGCAGCGTGCCCTTGCACGAACTGATGCCCCCATGGACGAAGTAGTGCCAAGGGAAATCGTCGAGATGGCCGTCGCGGCAAGCCAGTAGGAAACGTGCAGGAACAGCATCAGCATCCTTGGCAGGTTGGTCGCCCTTGGAGCCACGGCAGCCTTTGTGAACGAAGCGGGTTCGCTCCGGCCTGAAGCGGTTCTCCTTGATCTCGAACAGACCGGCATCGAAGGGCGACAGTAGTCCGCACTTCACGCAGCGCATCCAGCGTGGGAATGGACGAACAGGCACGCCGATGTTGGCCTCGGCCGACCAGACGTCGACGAGTTCACTCTTCTGGAATGGCGGCATCCGCAGGTTTTCGACCTGCGCCCCCAGAACCTTCCGAACGGCAGCGAGCAGCCGTGCCTCTTGAATCGGCTGGCAGCGATCCTTTTCCCAGCGGTCGATACCGAGCGTCACTACGGAAAGGCTGGGCAGGTCGATCAGTGCACCGGGGCCATAAGTCCACAGCAATTGGCTAGGGCGCACTTCGCCTACGGGCGTTTTGTTGTTGATGATCATGTTCAATCCTCATCCTTCGTTGCGGGACGAGGCTTCCAATCGTGATCGTCCGTGATATGGCTCGTGTTCATGATCAGACGCACGCCGGGCTCGACCTCTCGCATCGACATCGGCACGGTCCAGTTGTCCCAGGCTTGAAGTCCTGGCGACTTGATCAATGCCACGGTCTTGTCTTTTTCGGGACCGCGTTTCTCATACGCCAAGATCCGTCCGCCCTTGCTGACCTCTTTTGCCCATTCGTCGGCGCGCTCTTTCAGCTCATTCTCAGCCAACTGCTTACGCGAGTTGTCTTCAGCGACGTTGCCCGCGCGAGTCGCCAATACCTTGATGGCATCGACGATCTCGGCTTGATTGGACATGCTCAGTTGGCCAGCACCTTCGTTCGGGCTGAATTCGTCGTTCTCCAGACGCATCAGGCTCAACAATGAGCCTGTCAGACCACGATCCATCGCGCGTGGCGAGAATGGCGTCACTGATTGCGCCTCGACGTGTTTGTAGAACGTGGCGTGGTAATGCTCGAAGGTTTCGTAATGCGACAGGTCGCGCGGTCTGGCCCACGTCAGCACCGTGCAGACCAAGCCCGGAAAGGAGCGCCCGACACGACTAGTGGCCTGAATGTATTCGGCGGTTCCTTTGGGCTGCCCGTTCACAGCCATTAGGCCGAGTCGATTCACGTCAACACCTACTGACAGCATGTTGGTCGCTAGTACCACATCAATGGCGCGCGTGTCACCTTCCTGCCAGCGGGTCACATACTTGCCGGTAGCGGTGTCGAACTCAGACTTAAACTTGACCTCCAGGTTGTCGAGGTACTTGGGAATATCCTGACTCGACACCCGCGACGTCAGCTCGCGAATGTTGCTGATGCTGCGTTGTGCCAGTGCGGGCCGCTCCACCATGCTCATCTGCACGCGGTAGGAACGTGTCTGCACATCGTCCTCTGCCAGCCGCTTCATGCCGCCCAGCTCACGCAGGGAGTTGAAGTAACCGACCATGGTCATGTACGGGTCGGCAGGCTCGCCGAAGTGATCGAACAGCTCCTGTGCTGCCGTCAGGAACGCGGTGTAGACGCGGATCAGCATCGCGGGCCGCGAACTGCCGGGTGAGCACACCCCAAGATAACGCCGTCCCGGCCTTTCTTCGATCGGGCGTTGCACCGAGAAGAAGTTGTCTTCCACGTCCAGACCGTGCGGTGGAAACACCGAAACGCGACGCATGAAGACATTGTTCACTTGCTCCTTGGCTTTGCGCACCGTCGCCGTGGAAGCAATGATCTTCGGTTTGACCGTTTTGCCATCGAGCGTCCAGCCGCACAGTTCATCCACGGCGGTCTCATACAAGCCCACCATGGTGCCCAGCGGTCCACTGATCAGGTGAAACTCGTCCTGAATGATCAAGTCGGGCGGACGTATCGGGTTGATGGCCTTCACCTTCGAGGAAGGAAAGCCCTTGCCCGCTTGGTGATTGCCATTGCAATCGGCTCCTTGCCAAAGCAGGCCGTGGCGCTCGCATTCCTGGCCCACGCGACCAAACAGGGCGCGCACCTGACCACGCCACGCCATCATGGCGAACTTGTCCACTGTGGCGATCATCATCGTGGGCGGGCGGTGGTAGATCTCTTCGTCGACCACCAGCACCGGAATCCCCGGATGCGGCTGCTTGCTGGACTTGCCCTTGGAAAAGTCGCAGCGACCTTTCTTGTCGCCGCAGTAGACGAAGGTGCGGCCAGAGCCTTTGTCGACCTCGACGTCGCGCCCAGGGGCCACTTCCGAGCCGCACCACGGGCAACTGGTGAGCTGCGCGGGGGATGCCGCTCCGGCGTTGTATTTGCCGGGGTTGCGCACATCCTCGATGGCGCGGTGACTGTCCTCGGTCGTGCCCGGTGTGACCTTGTTGCCAACCCAGAGGCCGATGGTGAAGGGTTCCGTGCCGAGGGATTTGTCGCCTTTGTCCAGTGCCTCGCGTCGCAACACCTCCATCGCGCAAATCAATGCGGTAGCACGCTGGAATTGCTGGAGCGTCAGCAGGCGCAGCGTGTAGCGCATGATCACGGCCAAGCCGCGAGAGCTGTCGTAGCCGCCGAGATTGCCCTGCATGCGCCGAATGGCCATGGTGAAGGCCGCCACGCCCAAATAGGCCTCGGTCTTGCCGCCACCGGTGGGGAACCACAGCAGATCGGCATAGGCCTCAACAGGCTGGACGCGATCCGGATGACTCGGGTCTGCCAGCGACGGAATCGAGAGCAGCAGAAACGCCAACTGGAACGGACGCCAGCTGCGGTTCTTTAGCACATCGAATTTGTCGATGGAGACATCCTCGCCCCGGCGCATGGCCAGCGCGTATTGGCTGCGCACGCGTTGCGTCGCCATCGCTCGGTTGGCAAACCGGAACGCGGCCAGCGCTTTCTCATTGCCTTTCAGCGTTTCGATCCCCTGCTGCAGGCGGGTGTGTATCTCTTGGCAACGGTCCATCGCCTGTTGCGACTGGGAGTCGTAGCCGGTGACCTCGGACCCTACGCGAGCGCGCTGTTCATCAATCCACGCGGCGTAGTCCTTGGTTAGCATGTTCAAAGCGTCGACCATCGGATCAATCTCCAACGTCGCCAGGCGCTGCATATCGAGCAGGCCACTACTGACCATCTCGCGCATGGCCGGGCGATCGGATGGATCAAGGCCGGGCGTCTCCGTCACCTGCACCTCGTACTGCGGCATCACCGTGGTGCGCACATCGGTGGCCAGCGTCACGTCGTCTGCGGTTTCGGCATGGACGGCAACGCCATGGCCCACGGCAAATTCGACGCGGTTGCGGTAGATCATCTCCAGTGCTTCACGTTCGGGGTCCATCCCGTCTGCGTCCAACACCGGCCTGCGCCGAAAGATGGCGCGCTTGGCGGCGTCCTTCTCCGAACGAATGATCAGCTCGGGCTGAAACACCCACGCCGTATCGCGGTTGGTGTCCGGCTCTTCCTGTGCATTCACAAGGAAAAGCGTGACCAGCCGATCGCCATTGGCATTTTTGGCCCGAATGGAGCCCTGCACGCGCACTTCGGGAAACTCGTTGTCGGGAGCCTGATGCGGAATCACGCCTTCGGCCAGCGGCAGCACGATCTTGCCGCCACAAGGAATGCGTTGCCACACCTTGGCCTTCTGCCCATTGGACTTGAGCAGTTCATGCTCATCATTCGGTACACGCTCGTAGCGGCCCCAGCGTGCTTCGATCTCGATCCGGTCGGCGTCGCCATCCACGCAGAAGGTCATGCCGAGGCTACTGGGCACCAGCGACTGGTTGCTGGCCGCGTCGATCTCGTCAGCCGAATCCGACTCCGGCTCCACACGCCCGGTGGCCGTTCCAAACTCCGCGCCCGGCTCGTGACGTCCCGGAGCCTTGCCCTCCGTGGGCGGCTCAAAGTCCTCATTGGCCAGAGGCCCGTCCAACCCCTCAATGCCGCCCTGTGCGGCCTCACGCGGGGCCAGTTTGCCCACCAGATAGCGATCCCGCACACCCATGTCTACGATGCGCTCACGAGGGCCGCCAGCGGGGCCGAGCAGGTCGTCCATTACGGCCAGTTGCAGCAGTTCGCGGATATAGGTCTGATCCTCAATGGTCGGCACTTGGGCGATGGTCTTGTGCAACGCCTTCGGAAGCGACTCCAGAAAGTGCGTCCATTGAATACGGCCAACGCTGCCGGAGGACGGTGGGGTGAGCGACGTAAGGCCAATCGAGACTGCCGGATCGACCAACAGCATGCGGTCGAAGTAGACCGTGGTGGTCTCCAGATCGGAACGAACCCGCTGTACCCGCCCGACCCGGGTGATGTGGCCAGCGGTGTTCAGGATCAACAACCAATCGTCATCGGCGATGGCTTGATACAGCGAGTGCTCGCCGTTCAGTTGCAGCGTATAGGGCGCAAGCGTGAGATCGGCAGCAAGGCCATCATCGATGGCGATCCATGCGTTCGGATTTTTGTTCTGTATCAAGCCCATCGTCGCTCCACCCAAAAGTCTGTTTCTATGCCATGGCATTATTCGCATTTACGGCATGCAAATAACTTCTGGTCGACAAATAGTCTGAGACGCCATCCAGTACGGCTTTGATGAATATTTTGATTTCACCAAAAATAGTAACAAGCTCATCGACTGATGTGTCTTGACCGCAATCCTCAAATGAAAGGCCGCCGTGAGCCAATTCATTTCGCTTTTTCTTGACGCTTACAAGGCTGGCGCCATCGCGCGAAGCAGTTTTGTCATGATTTGCGAGCTGAAACCCGTACTCTATCGCCGTTTTTTTGATCAAGCGACCATCCAGATTTCCAGAAAATAAGTCTTCTTTATCGAATCCAAGCCAAATCAGCGCGCTGGATATGGGAGTGTCCACATCAAGTAATTCCTCTGGCGTCTTTGAAGACACGGCCTTGCGAAGACCCTTGATGGCAATTTTTCTTACATCCTCTTTGAGTCCATCAAAGCCGACTCGCTCATCTACGATGTGTTGATGAATGGCATCTATCGCATTCGTCATTGTTGCTTCCACCAAGTTGTACAGCATCAAATAGGCGGAAGCTCTCAGCGTCTTCTCGAGGTCTCTGCTGACAACATAAGTGTTCGGGTTCGCCACATCCGATGGCTCGCCGCATAACCTTGAATCCCGGTTGTCTCTCATGAACTGCAGCATTTCAAAGAAGCGTTCAATCTCACGGCAGCGAGAGTTGTATGTCTCCTCTGCGCCGACCATTGCAGGAACTGGTGTGGTCATACCGTTGGCTCGCACCCGTTGGCCCATTCGACCGCTCGGCCAAGCAAGCTATCTCTGACGAAATGGATTCGATTGATTACCCGAGGGCGCGAATTGCTTGCGTCGGAACGAGTCAGACGGTGGAACGTTTCGCTTTCGAGCCAATCCATGTTTCCGGGCTGAATGTTCGGATTTTCTGCGAGGGCGAGTGCGACGCCAATGGCGATCGCCTCAAACCTTATGCGAGGCACCGATGAATTATTGGCATTCTTGCGGAAGTGATACGGGAAATGCTGGCGAACAAAGGAAAGCATTCCCATGAAGCTGCTCCGGAACGCAGCACTGTCGAAGCCATTTTGATTCTTGTCGTCGAGGTAATTGTCCAGAAACTCATCTACGCGGCGTTCAAAGTTCTTATATTGATCCCTGTAGGCGAAGAAACGCAGCACGAGTTCCGGATATTCCCTGCGTTTCACACGAGCGTCGCTAATAGGACACAGGTCTTTGAATTCTTGAACATCGGACAGGTCACGGACGAATGTCAGGAACTGGCCGTCGCGAGAACCCATTCGTTTTTCCATATCTTCCAGTTTTGCCCCACCACTATTCAGCCGATCAAAAAGTTGCCGCCTTGCTTCTTCGTCAACCTCAATGAGCTCTATCATGCGAAGCGTTTTGCGCCTAAAGCGAAGCTGTCTGGGCAGTGGAAGATCTTTGAAGCCAAAGCCGATCAGCTTGTCCAGTATTTCAAGCCGATCCAGCTTCAGCTCGTTGCCCATGAATCTAACCAGCGTTCTTATTCTTTGAGAGCCGTCGACGATCTCAAGTCGGCCAGCATCTTCCCCCGAGGTTATGTCCGCCACGTACAAATAAGGGATCGGTAGATTCAATAATATCGACTCGATGAATCGAGACTGCTGGGCATCACTCCACACTAGTTCGCGCTGGTAATCAGGGACGAATATTTCAGCTTTATCGCCTTCGATCTTGTCAGTGAATTTTTGGACGATGACTTCTACGGGGTACTCCCGAATGTCAAAGTCAGTTTCTTTTTGACGCAGAGCAATCTGCGCTTCTGCCTCATCTTTTTGTTCTGCGGAAAACGCATTGATGAGATTCATCTGCTCATTCTGTTCCATGTTGTTCCTCGATTTGATCAATATGCAGGCGGTGGATACCCTTGCTGGACGAATCTCCGAAGTCGAATCCCACCTGGGTGGTTGATCCAGCCGATTTCTTCGGTGCAGATTTACCTTTGAGAGCGCTCTTGGTCTTGCGTGGAGTCGCGTCAATATGTAACCCTGCCGCGACCTCTTCTTCGTAACGCTTTCGGTTCAACTCCGCGAATCGGCGCAGTACCTCAGAGCGCGCAGCGTCGGAGATGGTGAATCGGATGCGGTCGTTCTCCGAGAGGTTTGGTTGCTCGTGGTAGCCGTGCCCGAGATCGACGTCGTCCCATCCGTAAGCATGCATGAGCGCCGCATCAATCTCGCGATGTTGGGTACGCAGACGTTCGATGCGCTTGTCGCTATCGGCTTCGTTGTGGAAGCGGTTATAAAGCTTCGTGAGACCGATCGGGTTGGCCGGGTCTGTCATGACCTCGTGGCGCGCTTGTAAGTATCCGCGGCCGAGCTTGTCGAAGAGTGCGATCTCGGCTGGCTCCAAGAAGGGGAAGGTTTCAACGGCATCGGAGGGTGAGAAATTCAAATCAAGCTTCATCCGAGAAGACTGCTTCCAAATCCAAGCATCGACCGGGGATGAGTTGAAAATTGCTGCGTGGGCGTGAGCATCGGCTGCGGCGAAGACAACACACTTTTCGTGGAAGATGACATCGTTCGGTACTACGGATGGGTTGAAGTACTTGCCAACCCGGCCAGCTACGAGGACGTGTTCAAGCGGTCGGATTTGCGCATTCCAACCCTCAGGGTGCTGATCGAAATGACAACCACGCCCGATGGCGTGGTAAAGCTCAGATCGCGCACGGAGAAATAACCACCACTTTTCGCGTGCGCCCCTGTCCTTATTAGCGAGACGCTCCGCTTTTACGTTCTCCTCCAGCCATTTGTAAGGTAGCGTATATCTCCTCGCTTTCTCTTCTGGCCAATCCCAGAAGTTGATAACCCATCGAGTAGATTGCTGCTCTGGAACGGATTTAAGATCGTCTCCGTCAAGGTACGGAAATATCACTTCAACGTTTTTCGAGTCGGCATCCAGCATCTTTTGGGCTTCCTCACTCGAAAGCACGAATCCCATGCCAAGCACAATCGCGCCTTGAAAAGTAGTGCCTTCGCTGGCTTTCAGTCGCTTTGGGCTCCATTCCTCACGACCGGACAAATAGGCAGAGATGAAGGAAGCAGGCCGACCGAGCAGCGAGCGTTCTCCCTGCCACTTGCCCTTGTGGACATGTACACGGCTGGTGACGACCGCCGCCTTTCCGGGCCAGGGTTCGTTCGGGAAGGCAGCATGGATGACTGCACCCACGCCCACCAAGGCCTCCAGACCGACCTGCCGCGTGTCGCCTTCCGCAATGGTGTTGACTGCGAGTAGCCCGAAACCGCCGCCCTCCCGCAACAGGCTCCAAGACCGTAGGAAGAAATAGGCGACCAGATCCGCCGAGCCGCGACGACCCTCAGCGATGTGCGCCACCAGCCAATCACGGAAGGCCGTGCCTGCGACACCGGTGATACGCTGCCCGCCCAAAAATGGTGGATTGCCGACCACGCAGTCGAAGCCACCGCGTTCGCGAGCAAACACCTCCGGAAACTGCAACGGCCAATGGAAAGGCTGACGGGCTGGCTTGTCGGTACGTAGATCAGTCGAGAGCGTGAGAAGGGATCGTCTGCGAATGGCATCAAGTGAGCCCGGACTGCCATCAACAGCTTGGCCTGCAAGAATCGCAAGCGATGCAAGCCCATTTTCCAAGGCCGAAGTATTGAGTCCTGATGCGAATACATCGCCAATAAACGCATCAGCGATGCTTTCCGGTACTTCGAGTCTACTGCGAGCATCCGCATCCAGATGCGCCATGGCTTCCACATCCCGGATATCGCGGATGGGCATCTCACGTAACTGCTGCCGCAGTTCGATGGCTTCGCGCACGGCCCGTTCTATATTCTGGCCAAACAGACGTAGTTGCCCTTGACCGGTAGGGTTTGTCGAAAGCTGGGTCAGCTGATCCAGCCGATGAATGCCCAGCAGACTATTACCGCAGCGCAGGTTGTGGTCGAGGAAGCCAAAGGGACGCCCTTTGGCCAGCGTCACCAGCCAGATCGAGAGTTTGGCCAGTTCGACCGCCAGCGGGTTCAAATCGACGCCGTACAGACAACGCTCGGCGATGAGACGACGTGCGATCACCGTGCGGGCTTCGCTGTCGCGGGGCAGAGGTTCCTTGGCAGTTCCGGCATCCAGAACTTCACCATCCACGCTCACGGTTTTTCCCGTTGCCTCGACCAGTGACCAAGTCTCGACGAGGCGACCCGACAGCCAGCGACAGGCCTGCACCAGGAATGCGCCCGATCCCATGGCAGGGTCGCAGATCTTGAGGTCGAGCAGTTCGGCGGGGGATTTCAGTACCCAGCGATCACGCGGCGTTCCCTCTGCCGGGCCGACGTAGGCCACCGGCGTGAGAGTCTCGGCGACGATCGCTTCGGTCAGCGATTTCGGGGTGTAGTGGGTGCCGGTTTCGCGCCGGTCGGAACCGGTGGTGACGATGAAAGCGCCAGCGGGATAGACAAGCGGATAGCCCCATGGGTCGGTGCGCAGCAGATGGGCATAGGGTTTGACGCGATCACGGAGCTTGGTGTCGCCTTGGCAGGCTGTCAGCAGCCGATCGGCCAAGGTGTCATCGACGGGCTTGGCCAGATCATTTCGCACCCGGCTGGCGGAACTGCCGGAGCGCTCTTGCAGCAACTCGGCCAATCGCGCGGCACCATCCAAGCATGCCGAATCCAGCTCGGCCAGCTTGACCCATGGTATCTTGGCGCTCTTGGTGGCATCCAGTTCCAGCGTGACTTCATCGGTGCGTTTGACGGTGCGTTCGAGCAGGCCCTCGTACACGTAGCCGATCTGTTCGACATCCAACGCGCGGTAAGACAGCGTGCGCCCTTGGAATTGCTGAATGGCTTCCAGCAACAGTAGCACGGTGCGATTGTCGATGGGCAGCGGGTTGGCGGCATCGCTGCACCAGTTGGAGCCTTTGGCCCGACCTTCGAGGAATGGGAACTGATCAGGATTGAAAAGCGAACCGCCCAAGGCTGGCAGGCGCAGGTTTTCATGCTCAATGCCACCGAATACGGCGCGGAAGATCGCTAGCAAACGCGACCATGCGTCCCAGCGGCGTTCGAGGATCTCCTCAGACTCCTTTCGCAACTGCATGCGCAAGGTGGAGAGCGCATAATTAGCTTCGTAGCGTTCGTCTCCCATCAGCAGCAGGCCACGCTCCTCGGCGGAGAGCAGGAACACCAAGCGCATCATCACCGTCAGCGCGGCCTCATACAGCTCGGGCTCCTTGACGTCGTGCAGGAGTTCTCGATTGCGATCCTGGTCTGCTTTGTCGAGCGTCTGAATCAACACCTCGACGGCGCGGCGTACCTGCTCACCAAGGGCATCGGTGACTTCGTCCTGGAACTTCAGAGAGCGATCGAACAGCGCGGGCAGTTGTTCGGATTCATCGACAAAGAAACGACGAATACCGAGCAGATGCACGAAGGCTTGCAGCGTGATGGGCTCTTGGCTCCAGATGCGGGCATACCAACTGGCAAAGGTGCTGACGGCACCCACGGGGGCATCCACCAGCATCCATCGCTCGCCGTTAGTCACCAGCCCGAGTCGGCAACCGAGTGCGCGGCACAATTGCACCATGCGATCGGCGGGGGCGGCTACCCAGCCGTCATGCTTCAGGGTGGAATCGAGATCGACATCCTGCGCATGGGTCTGGATCAGCAACAGTGGTTTGTTGGCACGTTGCTCATCGATCACGGCAAGATCGGGTGACAGCGTCACACCGTGTTCTGGCAAGCTGGCTCGAAGGTTGGCGGCGCACCAGTCTGCACGTTTCAGGACATCGCCTTTGCCGTCTTCATCGAGTTCGAGGCCTCGTGACAGCACTTCGTCGATCCAAGCCGCGTGTAATTCGGCAAACTGCACGTCTTCCAACTCCAGCGCTTCGCGCCATTCCTCATAGGCTTGGCGCAGGCGTTTGCGCTTGATGCCATCAAGTTCTTCCAGCCCTTGCGGAAAGGCTTCCTTCAGAACGGGAACGGCGAGGAAGGGGCCGGAGATCTCGATCAGCGACAGCCAATCATCATGCAGGCTGATCGCACTCATACGACACCTCCCTGAGCGACCGATTCGGGCACCAGAAAGATCACGGCAACCGGGAAGGTGCGGTCGTTCAGTTTGGCGTAACGGGTTTCGATGGCATCGGCCTCCTGCTGGCGCTCGGCTGGAATGCGGGCAAGACGCGCCTCCAGTGCGGCAGTGTCGCGCCTGAGCTGTGTTCGCTCGTCTTCCGAGAACAATGAGAGCTGCGCCGGTTGTTGATCTTTTTTCAGTTCGGCTTGAATGGCTTTTTCCAGCTCATCAAGCACGGAACCGATGTCGACCACTTCCTGCTGCTTGCGAGATTGCAGGGTGTTGGTCAGGAACTTGAGCCGGTCTTTCGAGCGGGCATCGACCGACTGCAGGATGGCGCTCTGCGTGCGGTCGAAACGTACACGGATGGCATCGAACAGGGACTCTGCAGCCGTCAGTGGCTTGGCCTGATCCAGCCATTGGTACACTTTGGTGACGCCATCCTCACGACGGAATGACTTGTCGCCCAAGTAGCCTCCGGCCACGGTCAGTTCTTCGTGGAGGCGGTGATGATTGCCGCCAGTGACCACCAGCCGCGAGATAACGACCACGGCAGGGCCGTCGATCAGTGCGTCCGGCACGGAACGCACCGTGACGCGATGCAGCTTCTTCACATCGTCCTGTGCCCAGATTTCGGCGCGCAGCAAGCGCAGGCACATCTGCACCAATCGGTGGTTGAGGTGAACCAGCACCACGTCATCACGCCCGGTAGCGACGGCGTGATCGAACGTGATGGGGCGAATCTGCAATGTGTGGGGGTGGCGCAAGCCTTCGAGGCAGCGCGCCCACGAACCCGAGAGCGTAGGCATCTTGAATACGGTTCCCGCCGGGGCGTCTGCTAGGGCAAAGGGTTCGAGCGGCGGCCGGCCTGCCAAGGCGAGGCCTGTCTTGACCGCCGTGAGGATGTGTTCAGACGTGAGATGGAAATCCTGCTGCGTGGTCAGGAGCCGCTCGTGCAGCTTGGCGACGCGGTCTTTCAGTTCGCGCTCGGCGCGCACGAAGCGTCTCGCCTTGGCGATCTTGGCTTCAGCCAAGCGGGTGTCGAGGTCTTTGAGCGAGCCTTCGATCAGCCCTGACATCTGCGGCGCGATGACCGGGTTGACGCTGCCCATATCCGCCCGCATGGATTCGAGCTTGCGCAGCGCCCGGATGATGTCATCGCCATGACCACCAATGGTCACTTTGCCCTGTTCGCCGCCATCGACGGGATGCCAGATCAACACTTCCTTCTGGCGCTGACCGTGCCGGTCGATACGGCCGATGCGCTGCTCCATCACATTCGGGTTGTAGGGAATCTCCATATGGATGAGGCAGTTACAGTAGTTCTGTAAGTCGATACCTTCGGATGCGGCATCGGTGGCCAGCAGAATGCGCACCGCTGAATCCTTAGGCGAGGTCTGGAAGGCCGCTTTGACCTTCTCGCGCTCGTCCTGCGCCATGCCGCCGTGAAGGATGGCCAGTCGATCGCCACCGAAATCGTGACTGGCGAGGATCTCGTGCATCCACTGGTGGGTAGTGCGGTATTCGGTGAACAAGATGACCCGGCGCTCATTCCACTGACCGTCAGTCTTGAGATTGATCGTGAGCCAGTCGAGGATCGCCTTGGCTTTGGCGTCGACCTGGTTCTTGGCAGTCTGCGCCCACGATCTCAGTTCGTTCAGCATCTGTTGCTGGTCTGCCGTCAGCGGTTGCGCGCGCCGTGAGGCCTCTTCGACGGCCTCAGACTGGGCGTTCTCGACCTCCTGGTCGTTGGCGTAGTCTTCATCGACCCGCTGGATGGCTTTGCGCAAAATGCGGTCGGCCATCGCATCTTTGTCCTTGCGTTGGCTCCCATTGGCCAGACTGGCGATGTGCTTCTCGAGCGTGGATGCGAACGCGGCGGGGGAGGAGAAGAGCCGCTTCTTGAGCAACTGGTTGACGAATAACGTGCCGAACGCATTACCGACCTTTTCGGCATCCTGCTCGCGGCTCGCGCAGTAGTCGTTCAGTGTTTGGTGAATGGCGCGCTCTTGTGTGGAGTACGAAGCCAGCAGCGCTTGCAGCTTGCGCTGCGCATAGAGTGGCTTGCCTTCCGCATCGACCAGATCGCTCTTGAGGCGACGAATCATCACCTGACTCAGCTGCTTTTGATCTGGCAGGATGTTTCGAGCGAAGCGTTGGTCGTCGAGCAATTCGAGCAACGATGTGAAGGACTCGGTGTAACCGTTGTGCGGTGTGGCGGTCAGAAACAGCCGATGCTGGAAGTGTGGACTGATGGAGCGAATGAAACGCGTCCGCTGGCTCTCCAGCGCGTAGTTCACACCGGCAGCGGGGGCGATGTTGTGTGCTTCATCGACGACCAGCATGTCGAACTTGCGCGGGTAGCTGGTGTGTGTGTGCAAGACGTCGCGCATGGCGCGAAGTCCTTCGCCGCTCTTGACCCAGTCCATGGACGCGATCAGACGTGGATGGGAAGTCCAGGGATTGGCATGGATGCCGCGATCGCTGCGCAACTGCTTGATGTAGGCCGTGTCGACAACCCGGAAATCAAGGCCAAACTTTTCCAGCATCTCGACACGCCACTTTTCTTGCAGCGATGCGGGGCAGATGATCAGGACGGTGCGAGCACGGTGCCGCAGCAGCATCTCCTGGATGACTAGACCGGACTCAATGGTCTTGCCCAAGCCGACGTCATCGGCGATGAGCAGATTGACTCGGGCCATGTCAATCGCGCGTACCAGCGGGTCAAGCTGGAAGTCCTCAATGCTGACGCCGCTGCGGAAAGGAGCCTGCAGAAAACCTCGATCGGCATTGGTGGCAGCACCCCAGCGAACCGCATCAAGAAAAGCGTCGAGGGTGTTGGAGTCATCCTGGCCAGTAATTGACGGCAGACCTGCGCGCTCAATGATTTGCGCGCCGGGCTCAATCTCCCAGATGACCTCAAGCTCCTCACCTAGGCCATCCTCGTCGATGGATGAGAGGGTCACCGCATTCTGTTGCGCAGAGCTTGAAGTCAGCTTGGATGAGGCGACTTCGGCAACGACCCACTGGCGCCGCCTGACCTCGACCAACTGCCCAGGCTCTGGGCGGGCCCGGTAGGCCTGGCTATTCTGTGCGTTCGAAATTTCCATGCGGTCTACCATTTTCCTGTCCTGTGGGTTCTGTGCGCCCGAGCAAATAGCCGGGGCGGCATTTATCGGGTCATGGTTGTGGCGCAATCGCGGCAAGATGGGATTTGATGCTGCGGGCGATCGCCCTACCCAAATCGACAGGTACGGCATTGCCGATGAGGCGACCAAGAAGCTTGAAGCTCACCTCACCGTCATCGGGAATGAACGCATAGTCCCGCGGGAAGCTCTGAATGATTGCAGCCTCCCTCAAGGTGATCGCACGATCCTGTTCAGGATGCCCAAACCGGCCATTCCCGAACCCATAGCACTGCGTCGTCATGGTGGGGGCAGGCTTGTCCCACTCCATGCGGCCATAGACGCCCGGATAAGTTCTGCCGCTTTCTGCGCGATGGCAAGCGGCGATGAGATGCTCAGGCCAGTCACGCCACGTACCCCCCGGCTTCGAAACCCTAATGCGCTTGAGATTCTTCTCCGACAGCGTGGATGAAACGTGCAGCTTGTCTCTCGGCGCTGCCTCGCCAGCGCTCACCGCACGCAGGTGACCTATTGCCTGCCTTACGGTCTTGGGCTTATCGATCGTAGGTTCGATCATCCTGATATCGCCATGCCTTGATGCCAGCAGAACCATACGTCGGCGAGTCTGCGGTACGCCGTACTGCCAGCTATCGACAACGTTGAACCATACATGGTAACCGAGCCTTTTCAGCTTATCCACGAAGTCATGGAAAACCTTATGATTGGCAACGGCGGGGACATTCTCCATCGTGATGACACTTGGACGGGTGCCATCGACCAGACGCGAGAACTCGTACAAAAGCTCCCATCGGCCGTCTTTACAATTATGGGCGTAGCGTTGCGTATAAATGGAAAAAGGCTGACAAGGTGCGCATCCTGCAAGGATCTTGAAGTCGCAATTGCCAAACAGTGCATTTAACTCCCCAGACGTTACCTTGCTTATATCTCGCTCAACAAACGTGGCGCTGTTGTTTTTTTCGTAAGGAAATCGGCAAGCAGGGTCCATATCAATGCCTGCAACAACTGGAACGCCTTCAAGCTTGAAGCCGTGCGTGAGTCCTCCAGCTCCACAAAATAAATCCACGCAAGATATCTTTCTCATTTTAAGCCAAAAGCCCTTAATTAAATTACATCCATCTTCGGAAAACTGTACTTTCTAAAAAGTGCAAACTTGCAGGGCGATAGACTCGCGATCCGTATCAAGATCTAGGAATGCAAGTTTCCCGTCAATAGGACAGCAGGGAGGCGTCGCGAGCGGGGACTCCTGCGCTTTCTCCCGAAGGAGCCGGATCACGGGCATAAAGGATCTCAACAATGGGATGTTCACCGCGAGAAATGGTCAGGACAGGCAGAAAAAAGTGCGGATTGCGGCTAGCAGGGTGTCCGCGCTGGCGGTGCGGGCCAAAGTCGTACCCATGGCCATTCGGATATGTGAGATGGACCCCGGAATTCGGGCCAGGGGCTAAGCTGTAGAAGAGCGGTGGTGTGGGGGATAAAATCGAAGCCCAAAAAACCACAACCCATGAAAGCCAAGCGTCGTCGTCACGATTCCCAATTCAAAGCCAAGGTGGCCCTGGAGGCCCTCAAGGGAGTCAAAACCATCCAACAGATTGCCAAGGACTATGAGGTGCATCCCGTGCAGGTCTCGGATTGAAAAAGAGCCATCCATGAAGGCCTCTCCAGCGTGTTTGAGCGCGGGGCAGCACGAAGCCCGGCTGAGGATTTCGAACGGGAGCGAGGACACCACAAAGCCATCATCGGAGATCTCACCGTCAAACTGGAGTTCATGACAAAAAAGTCAAAACAGCTCGGCCTGTGAAACGGGAGCGTGCCGAGCTGGTGGAAAAAGAGCATCCCAAGCTGAGTCAACGCACCCGGTGCCAACTCTTGGACGTGTGCCGATCGAGTCTGCATTACCAAAAGGCTTCCGAGAAACGGGAGGCCCCCCGGGCCATGGAAGCGATGGATCGCATCTATCTGAGGGATCCGTGCCTTGGTAGCCGCCGTTTGCCCGAGGTGCTTTTGCGCGATTACGGGCTGAGGGTGAACCGGAAGAGGATCCAGCGTCTGCGCCGCAAGATGGGGCTGGAGACGATCTGGTGTCGCCCTCGCCGGACGAGTCTGCCGGAGAAGAGCCACCGGAAATACCCCTACCTGTTGCGCGATTTGGAGGTGGGGCGTCCGGACCAGGTTTGGTGTGCGGACATCACGTATGTGCGAATGCCGCGTGGGCACGCCTACTTGTGTGCGGTGATGGACTGGTTTTCGCGAAAGGTGCTTGGGTGGCGTGTGGCGAACACGATGGACGCGGAGTTGTGTCTGGGAGCGCTCTCCGACGCGGTGGAGAGCAGGGCTGGGCGGTTGCCGGAGATCTTCAACACCGATCAGGGGAGCCAGTTTACGAGTGAGGAGTGGACAGGCCGGTTGGAGGAACTGGGGATTGCGGTGAGCATGGACGGGAAAGGGCGTTGGATGGACAACGTGTTCATAGAGAGGTTGTGGCGAAGCGTGAAGTACGAGGAGATTTACCTGCGTGAACACGCGACGCTTCCGGAACTCAGGGCAGGGTTGGAGGAGTGGTTTTGCCGGTACAACCGGTGGCGGCCGCATCAAGCGCTTGGGAACCGGACACCTGAGGAAGTGTACCGCGTTGATGGGGCGAAAACCCCCAGCCTGAAGCTACGCAGAGGAGCAGCGGCATGAGCTCCCCGAACGGAAACGAGGGGTTTCCTGAGTGAAGGACCGGCTTATTCCCAAAGCGGTTGCTCTGGGTTGGCGGCAGCGCCCGAGCAGTGCCCCTGCGGGGCTCGGGCTGCCGCAACCTCGCCCTCCGGGCGTTTGCGAATAAACCTCCTCCAAGGGGCATTGCCCTCCCTTCCCAGAACCACTACAACTCCCCAACCATCACCTCCAGACCGTAGCTTCATTTACGCGGCTACTGGCCGAACAACGGGGTCAACCTCAGAGGCAAATCCGCAGCCTCCTCCAGAAAGAGGTCTAAGTGGGCACCTGTCAGCGTATGGAGGTAGCGGACGAGGCTCTGTCGAAGCGACTTCACAACGTTACACTGCCCGCATATCCCACACCCCTAAAGTGTATCGTTTGCTTTACGTGTAGCTATCTATCCGAGGACCCCTTAGGCATTCGACCCGGGGATCATTTCTTGGGTATCGGGACATAAAGCACCCTGCTGGCAGAAGCCACCTCTCGGAGGCTTCTTTCCTGAGCCTTACACCCGCACCCCGCCCCGGTCCCTTTCCCTGTTCACCTGAGCCTTCTTCGCCTGGCAGGCGGCGGAGACGATGGCTTGGGGATCGTGGGCGTGTTCAGGGTGTTGGCGGAAATGGGCTTCGACGGCTTGCAGAATCGAGGGGTGCGTCAGGGCTTCGATTCGGGAGCCGAGGGCCTGCTCGAGTTTGCGCGTGTAGAAATCGCGTTCGGGGAACTCGGCGGCGCTCGGGTTTGCGCTATTGCCGGCGGAGTTTTGGGAAGCTTCGCGGTCGGCGGGTGCGGTGCGTTTGATCATGGCGCGTCGTGGTTGGGGCGCTACCAGTCCCAGGCGGCAGGTTTCGGAGATTTGCGGGAATTGGCGCCGGGGGATGTGGGAGAGGCGGCGTCGCCGGCTGAGGGGGTAGTGCCGGGTGAGAGTGTGGATTCGAGACGGCTCAGGCGGGATTGGGCCGATTCGAGGTCCCTTTCCAGTTGAGCGCGGCGGTCCGCTTGCTCAGTGGACCGGGCGAGGGTCGAGGCGAGTGCGCTCACCTGCTTTTCGAGCGACTGGTGGGACTTCAGCAGCTCGGCATTCGCGTACTTTTGACGCTGCACTTCCACGAGCCATTCGTCGCGACTCGGCAATGTGCGCTCTGGCGAGGCGTTTCCGGAACGGCTGACGGAGGAGCTCGAGGCCTTCACACATGAACCGGCGGCCCCGCCCGTCGGCAAAGAGCCCACGCCGTTTCCGGGACGTAGGTTCCAGTGCGGCTGGCTTTCCACGCGATACAAGGTGTGGGCTTCGTGGAGGATGCCCGCGTGATTCGGGTCGATGTAGCGCGCGACCGGATACGCCACCACCCGCTCCCCGGTTCGGAGCGAAGCGGGTGGTGCCTTGGCGGATTCCGTCACAGAAAGGCCGCGCGTCGTGAGGAGCGGAGTTCGTGCGCGCCGACCAGCACAAGCGGCGCAACACAGAATAGCGAGGGACGCGAACGTTAGGAGTCGGAGGGTCTTCATGGTGCTTTGGGAAGGGGTTGCGGAAGGCGCTCAGGCAAAGGGTCTGTAGCGATGGGACCGGTGGGCTCAGGCTCGAACAGGGACCCCTCGCCGGAGATCCGGCTTGGACCCGCAGCAGCCGAAGGGGTGAAGGGCTCGCCCCATGGAGCGGATGAACCCAGACGGGGGACCGTGCTCGCGGAACCGTGGACGGCCTTCGCCTTGTCGATCGTCTGGGTCACGTACACGTAAAACTGTTTCCCAGCCGGGACCCGGACGAAGAACCCCTCGCGCTGGATCGTCTCGTAAATCTGCTTTGCGTATCCATTGAGCACCTGCTGCATCCCCGCGATCTGGGCGTTCTTGAGCGTCCCGGCAAACTGGCTCCCAAACGCCGTGCTCTCCCGATCCGCGAGGCCGGAGGCCGCACCGCTCAGGAACGTCGCCGCAAACAGGCGGACCTCGGCGAGATCGTCGCTCTTGAGCAACTGCCCGCGCAGCCCGGCGCTTCCATCGGTGATTCCCCACGCCCCGCCCTCGCGGTCCTGTTCCCGATCCAACGCCGAACCGCTCAGGCTCAATTCCTCGCCGGTCTGCCACACAAACGTCCACTGACCCTGGGCCGCAATCCGCTCGCGCATCCGGTCGACCCGGGCCCGTCCGTGCACCTCCGTCCCTGCGGGGATGATTCGCCTGCCTTGATGCCACACATCCTCGGTCACCAGCCCGATGATCGGCGTGTCGATGCTCGATGAATCGACAGTCACCACCAGTTCGCACGGGATCAACCGGCCAAAGGGGGCGGTTTCTTCTCCTGTGCGCTCGGGAATAACTTCCTTCTCCGCAGACGCCACGAGGCTGATGGGGAGCACCTCGGACTTCCGACGTTCACGCGGTGGTACCGGTTCGGGGGGAACTTGGGCCGCCTTCGGCGTCTCCTTAGGAGGCTGAAACGGCGTCATGTCCCGAATCACCGTCTCGACCACCTGCGCCTTCCCTTTTCCCTCCAGCGCCGCCTTTCGATCCGGCTTGGGCTCCGACACGGTCCTCGGTCCGGTTCCGCGGAGCAGCACGTACCCGATCCCCAGCACTGCTCCAAACAGGACAAACTTCCCTGTCTTCGTCCGAAAAAACTGCAAAAACGCACGCGGAGTCATTTGGCAAAACCCTCCAGGCTTTTTGCAGGTAACTTGGATGGCTGGGCCGCGGGTGGAGGCTGCCCAATCCGTTCCACGAAGACGGTGAACTCGTTTTTCAGCGCCAGCTCATTGCGTCCCCCGAAGCGGGTGCCGGTGATTGCAAAGAACGCCTCCGATTCGCCGTTGGCAGGGATGCTACCGGAAGCGTCGCTTACGGATTGCTCGTGGCGCTCCGCCCCAGCCCGGACGGAGAAACTATCGGGGCGAAACGCGATGGCCTGTGCGGTTTTGTTCCGGAGCCGGACCCGGAACACGATTGTGTCCTGAACGTCGAATCGGAAGGCCTCGAGAAGGCGCACCTCGAAATCCCCGAAACTCGACACGGCCTCGTCCTCCTTGAATTCGCGGTGACTGACACCCCTTAGCGCCTCCGGGCTCCCCTGTTGGAGCAGAGGAAACGCTTTTGCCTTATCGAGAAGTCCGAGCAACGCGGCAGGAGACACTCCACGCGGCGAGCGTCCGCCAACCCCGCGCACGGGTTCCACCGGCGGACGGAGAATCAGCGAGAGGACAGGCTCCGTGCTGTCGCGCAGTTCGAGGATGTACGTGTGGTGGTTCCAACGCACATTCACGTTCGTCGCCGCATTCGGCACCAACGTCTTTACCGAGAAAAACGACGAGCCCGGCTGATGCGCGAGTTGGAAAAGCCCGTCGCCCTTGGCTCCCGTGCTGACCATGGCCGCGTCCATGGCGGTGATCGGGCTCGGAAAACTGATGGTCGTCACTCGTGCCGAAGAGACCGGAATGCCCACGACCTGATGCGGATCCAGTTCGATTTCGCGGACGCGGCTGTCCGGCGTCGCCAAGAGCGGGAAGCTGAAACCTCTTGTTACGCCCAAGAACAGCAGCGTGGATGCGATGGATTTAGCGGTTCGGTTCATATTTGAATTCGCTGACGGCGGTGGGGAAACGACCGTTCCGGCTCATGTCGGGATTCCGGCGGAGACGCAGCCCCAGCCGGAAGGAAATGGATTCCGTAAAAGCCCGCTGTTCGAAGATGCCCGTGCGGATGAGCTGCCCGGTGATTTGGGTCATCACTGCGTCGTCCCGGGTTTCCAGAATGTCGATCCGCGCAATCTCCGCCTTTTGATGGAGTTGCTTGGATTTGAATTCCTCGGCCTCGGTAAGCAGGTGCTTTTGGACCCGTTCCTGAGCCGGCTTGAGGAAGAGTTGTTTGAGCAGCTCGGGATGATCGAGCCCGCCCGGTTGGCGTTCTAGAAAAGCCGTCGCTGCCAGCGTGCTCTGCTGGACATGGAATTCCTTCGCCTCCCGGAAATCGAGCAGAGGCGAGAGGTAATAGGTGCCCGCCGGATCCACGATGACCACGCGTTCCCGTTGGCGGAACTGCGAGAGCATCCAGAAGGGCGTAAACACCGCCACTCCACAGGCCCCCATCGCCACACAGAACCACAGGAATGCCGTCCGGTCTTTGGAAACAAAGACGCCGATCGGATTCGGTGGCAAATGGGCGCGTTGGCGGTTCGCGCTCTGGACGGAGGTGGAGCGCAGTGTTGTCTTGGATTCAGAGTTCATGGGTTCGCCTCCTTGGATTGGGAAGTCCCGACGAGCCGCGAAGCCTCGCGGTCACCGGTCGGGTCGTTGGACTGAAAGGACGACGTCGGCTGCGCGGAGGTTCGCGAGGCCGAGGTGGAGCCCTCCGTGGACCGTTCCCCCGAGCGGGATGGAGTAGCCGAGGCTGTGCCCGTGCCTTGGGACCCAGAAGCCCCCCGACTGAACCCCAAGCTCCCGGCCATGGACCCGCTCAATGGCGGACCGCCTCCCTGCATCGTGGAGCCCGCAAGACTGCCCACAGCGCTCGCTCCGGCCGCCAGCGCCATCCCCACGCCTCCCGCACCGCCGGTGGCCATGGATGCCGCGGCGGTCGCGCCACCCGAGGCCGCAGCCGCACCCGCAGTCACCGCTCCCCCGAGCAGCGCACTTCCGATCTGCATCCCGGACGACAGCGCGCCTTGAATAATGACCGGCGCAAGCAGTGTCGTGAGAACGATCCAACCGCCGATGAGCGCCCCGGCGAGGATCGTTTGGAGTCCGTAGACGTTGGTGGAAATGATCAGCCCCTGCTCGGTGGCGAGATCAATCAGGTTGCTCGTGCCGATCGAGGCTGCTGCCCAGCCGAGGGGCCATGCGAGAATCCCCACCGTTCCGAGGATGTAGCGGACACCAATCGAGGCCGTGGACCGCAGTGCCAGCATCCCCAGAAACACCGGCGAAAAGGCGTACCCCAATCCCACAAAGAACTTTTGGAGCAAGTAGGCCGCCCAGAGTGTGAACTGCGCAATCAGCCCGATCAGGCTCAGAAATCCCCACAGGAGCGCCTCCACCATCTGGGCCCCGCTCGGGAGCCCGAACCAACCCGTCTTGTCCGCTGGAACATCCTTCGCGACCAACACCTCGAGGTAACGCTGGGCCGTGCGCTCCGGGTTCGCCTGCATCTGATCGGACACCGCCTTGAGTGCGTCGCTCGCGAGATCCGTCCAATCGCCATAAAACGCGATCGCCATCACGATCACCCCGGTCGTCGCGATCACACGCAACACGGGCCGGGCGGAGCGGGCGTGCTGAAATTCGCCAATCAACCCGCACACGAGCAGCACCGTCGCGATCGGCAGCAGCAGCGTGTGGAGTTGGACGCACTGATCGCGGAAGTTCGGAAACAGCCGCGCAAAGGTCGGAAGCGCCGCGAGAGGGATCATCGGCTCCCCCTCCCAAAGCGCAGTTGCCCCTGCACATCCGGAGCAGCCAGAGCGCCGAATTTCACCAAGGCATCGTGCCGATCAGCTGCGATGGACTCGGCCTGCGCCTGTTCGTTCTTCCGAAAATTGGTCCGGTTGGCGATGTCCTGCACCACCGTCTGCGCCGCCGCCGCATTCAGCTCCTGATCGAGCGCTTGGAGTTCCACCGACTGCGCGGAGAGGACGCCTTGAAGCTTCTGCACCTCGGAAGCCGTGGAGGCGTCTTGGATCCGAGACACCGTTTCCGCGAGTCGGGCTTTGGAGCGTTCCCGACGGGTCCGGATGTCGTCCACGACCGACGTGAAGTTCGTGGCGGAACATTCCACCGCGCAGTAGCGCTTGTAGGCGTCGGCGTTCCGTGGAATGGACACTCCACTCCGCGACAGATCCCGGATCGGTTCGTAGAGTCCATTGCCGGTGTTGTTGAGCGCGCGCGTGCCGTCGCTTTCGCGGACCAAGGCGGAGAGGGATTCGCTGATACCGGCCTCCCGGAGACTGTCCATCGCCAGACCGGCTCCGCCGATCACGCGGAGGGCATCCGGGTTTCCAAAAGCCCGGTTGTAGGATTCGAGTTGGCTCAGCTGCCGGGCGAGATGATCGATCTGGGTGAGTTGGTGGTTCACCATCTCGACGTACTTGGCGAGGTTGGTCGCCTGATTGGCGGCCTCCTGCGCGATGAGTGTCGGATCGACCACGACCCATTGCGCGGCAAGAGGCGATGCGACTCCGGACAGCAGTCCGAGGGAAACGATGAAGCTGCGGAGATTCATGCGCGTGGGGACCGACGGGTTCATTCGTCAAAGCGGAGTTGGCGTCGCGATGGCGTCCGCCACGCTCCATTCTCCAGGCGCTCGGGGAGTTCGATTTCGTGCACGCTGAATGCTCCATCCTCGGCGGGGCCTGCCGATTTCTGGTGGTTCACCATGATCCAGTACTGGTTCTTCGCCGTGTCGCTGCGGCCCTTGTCGAACCCGGCGTTGAACGCGTCGTGCGTACGATGGTCCATCGCGTATTGCAGAGCTTCGCCCGCAAGCACTCCGGCTCCCGCTCCGAGGGCCGTGGCGGCCGGCTTGCCGTTACCGAGGGAGTGGCCCGCCAAGGCGCCGAGACCGCCCCCGATGGTTCCCGTGAGGACCCGCGGTGATCCAGCGCATCCGGAAAGCAGCAAAACGCCAAGCAGTGGTGGAATCGTACGCGCAATCTTCATGATTCACAAGGGGGTTGTGAGGCAGCGGGATTTGCCCCGGCGGCAATGCCCTCGACCACATCGGGATACCGGGCCAGCTCCCGGGCTCTTTTCTCGAAGTGCTCCCCGCTGGTGCTGCTGCAATAGAGCATCTCGGCGGAGGCCACGTTGTGGACCGTCCCGCAGAGGGGACGCTGGCCATCGAGGTGGTAATAGGTGAACGGCGCGAACTTCTCGCCCGTCTGCTGGTCCGGGAGCGGATAGGTCATGATCGTCTGTTTGGTGACCTCCGGCAGGGCAATGTCCTTCGCCATGTCCTCGAGATCGGCCCGGTCGTTCTGCCGCATGAAGAAGAACTGGCGGCTGTTGCCGAACACCGCCGACCGAATCCGGCTCTCCTTGAACCGCGCATACTGCTGCACTATCGAGATGTTCCACGTGTTGAACTTGCGCATCTGCGCGTAGCTCTCGCGCACGATCCGTTCGCCCTCGGGGAACTCGAGAAACCGGGCCACCTCTTCGTAGACGTTCCGTTTGCGGACCGCCCGGGGCAGCGAAAGGATGTGCTGCCGGGTGTAGTTGGTGATGAGGAAACCGGCGGCGGCCTTGAGTTCGCGGGCGGACTCCGGGATGTAACCCAGTTCGAAATGCGCGATCTTTCCGGTGAGCGAGAGATTCGTTTCCCCATCGAAGAGCGCTCCGTGGGTCCCGCCCCGGCACCAGGGCAGAAGGAGCAGGGCGAGCTGCGCGTTATGTTCGCGCTCGAGTCCGCTCCCCTCGAGGAGCAACAGTTCCTGCAGCATCCGGTGCGTCGGAAACTGGTTTGGGCGGAGCATCGAAAACGCCACCGCGCGAACCTCCCGGGCTGTGTCGCTGCTTTTCAAAAACCGGAGCACCTCGGTCGCAGGCACCGCGTGGAGGAATGCCTCCGCCTCCTCGGGTTGCGAGCGTCGCCAATCGCGAAGCTCCACAAACGCCTCCAGTGCCGTGCTGCCCTGCGACATGCGTTCCCGTCGGTAAACGGCGAGTGCACACGCGAGCCTAGCCGCTTCCGCTGCCTTCTCGGGCTGACTCCGCGTCCAATCGTGGAATGCGTCGTCGTAGAGTTGGTTCAACGCCCGCGTGATCCGCGCCTGTTGGAGGAGCTGTTTTTCTTCGTCGGAAGGGATCCCGGCCATGCGCGAAACGAGCGCCGTGGCGGTGGAAAGATGCAGGGAGGTCAGCGGCAGCCCGCCCGTGTCGAGGTAGTTGAGGGTGAGCGTGCCGTCCGGTTGGAGCAGGATCGGCTCAGCTCCGGGTTCGACGGTTTTGGTGTAAATCCCGTACGAAAGTCCCTCCTCGATGATGACCGTGTAGTCGTAATACAGCTCCGTTTGCGAAAGCAGATCGCACACGGTCACGGACTTCCCAGCGCCACTCATTCCGAGGAGCACTGCGTGCTGGGGCGACTGGTTGCCCGCTTCGCCGGAGAACGTTTTGATTCCCACGAGATTACCCGCCCCGCCATCGTAGAGCGCCTCGGCAGTCGCAAGATGCCCCGTGAAGGTGGAGCTGAAAGGGAGCATGTCCGCGAGGTACTGGTGCTCGGCGTAGAGTTTGCGGTGCGGATACCGGCCCCAGATCCAGCCGGGCCACGTTTGGAAAAAGAGCTTCTTGGTCGTCGCGGGCAGGCTGCTCTCAAAATACTGCGCGCCGTTCATGGAATGGATCGCGCTCTTAATCGCCATGGTCTTGGCGAGCAGTCCCGGCTGGGTTTTGTCCCAGACGCGCACGGTGAACTGCACCTGAAACGGCAGCGTGTGCCCCTGCGAGAGGGCCTCGATCTTGCGTTCCTTTTTGCGGAGGGCCGTCTTGAGCGAGAGTTTTCCTTCGCTCGCAAAGTCCCCGGCAATGCGTTCGTGCGCCCTTTCTTCCCGCGTGATTTCCGTGGAAACCGGTAGCGGCTCCACGTTGACCGTGATCGTGTAGTCGAGGAGCCGGAGATCCGTGAGACGACGGATGATTCCGGGGAAGGTCGTCTTCGGCCACCGGGTGAGGACCAGCACCGAGTGGTAAAACCCGTCCATCCAGAAGCCCACCTCCGGCAGAGCCGTGCCTTCCGAGTGCCAGCAGTTTTCCTGAATACTCAGGGTTGGATCGAACGAGTCCATGGGATCCAGTTCGAGCGCCTCGGCGTAGGAGGGATTGAGGAAGGTGGCGACGTGCCGGTAATGATCGGCGTCGCGCATCGGGGTGATGTTCGCGCCCTGACCAGCGAAGGTGGCCACGAGGAGTTCGTGCACCTGGGCAAACTCGCGTTCGAGTTGATCCAGCAAATGGGCGTAATGCGCTTTGAGGTCAGCAGCGGAGGCGTCAAAATCCGGCCCCGACTCGATGCGCCGCGAGACGTAGATTGCGAGCTTCTGACGCCGGAGTTTGCGATCCACCATGGCCCGCCAAAAACGCACAAAGCGTTCATTGCGAACCCGGCGCGACCACGGGTTGGTGGCGCGCTGCGTTTCCTCGCGATAGCGGAGCAACTCGCGTTGGTAATCCGAATCGCAGTACCACTGGATTTGCAGGCGCTGATTTTCTCCGAGTGCCGCGAGCAGGATCGCGATCTGATCCTGGAACGCATTCAGTTCGCTGACCGCGGCATTGCTGAAATCAGGTGCCTCAAAGAGAAAGCCCTTCGAGACCGCGTCCCCTTTCCCGAGGCCTCCATACACGAGGAGGTCGCGGACAAAGTGTCCGTTGGGAGCGGGATCGGTGAGGAGAGAAAGAGGCCACATGAGGTCAGTGCGCCGGCGGGATCCGGGGTTGGGAATCAGGAGCGAATCCGTGCCCGAGTAAGAAGGTTTCGAGGAGATCGAGGTCGTATCCGGGCGGTTTGCCCTGCCGGAATCCGAACACGTAGAGGAGCGCGACCGCAGTGGGAACGGCGGCGGCCACGAGAGCGGGGATGAAGTCCCAGTGCATCGCGCTGAACAGAAACAGCAGGAGTCCGACGGAGGCTGCGGCGCCTCCGAGGACGATCCAGAAGAGGCTGCCATCGAGTCCCCAGGTGCGCCCGGAGGAATCATTGGAGCTGTTGGTGTCGGTGAGCCGGAGGGGGCAGGTGTTCATTAGAACCAGGCAACGTCGACCGTGGAACCGCCGAGCCCGAACGCGCTAAACAGCGCCCGCACAATGGCCGGTGCACCGGCGATGATAAGTCCCCCGATGATGGAGAGTTTCCCGGCGTCCGTGTCGCCGCGTCGGATGGCAAACCCGCCGCCAATGACGCAGATGGTTCCAAAGATAAAACCGATGAGCATGACGATGCCCATGGCCCGGCCCGCGCCATCGACGAGACCGGTGACTTGCGCCAGCGAGGGTGAAAAACCGAGGGAACCCGAGAATGAGGAGAAGTTCATATGCCCTCAGAATCGACTTCTGCTGAGGGGCTTTTGTTCCATGGGTGGAGCAGAATCAGATTTCTCGGGGCCGATTTCGCGTTTGTGAACACGCACACGAACCCGAACCACACCCTCCTCGAACGTCTCCGCCAGCTGGAGCCGTTTCTCTCATCCACGATCCGCGGACAGGAGCACGTTACACGGCGGATTTGCGCCGCGCTTCAGCGGGCCGAACTGGGCCTGTGCAAGCCAGCGCGTCCCAAGGGCAGCTTTCTGTTTCTCGGTCCCACGGGCGTGGGCAAAACGGAGACCACGCTCGCATTCACGGGCTATCTGTTGGGGGATGGCGCCCTGCAACGCTTCGACATGTCCGAATATCAGGTGCAGGACACGCTTGAGGGATTCATCGATTCCATCGGGCGTGCCGTGCGGAGGCACAACCGGGGGACGCTCCTGTTCGATGAGATCGAGAAGGCGCATCCTCGGATTTTCGACGTGTTTCTTCAGATTCTGGATGCGGCCCGACTGACGACGTCGGGTGGGGAGACGTTGGATTTGAGCGGGTTTTATGTGGTGTTCACGTCGAACCTTGCCTCGTCTGAGGTGCTGGATCTGGAGCACTCGACGTTTGCGACGATGGAGCGCCACGTTCTCGCCCGGGCGCAGCAGCACCTGCGGCCGGAGCTGTATGCGCGCATCGGCGAGAAGCTGGTGTTCGCGAAGCTGAACTACGAGGTTCAGCTGCAAATCGCCGCCGATTTCCTCGCACGGGAGGTCGCATTTCTTGGCTCGCGAGGGCACCGGCTGGAGGTCGGGGCAGAGGTGCTGCCGTTTCTCGTACGGAAGGGTTTCCATCCAAAACTGGGCGCCCGACCGATGCGGGACGCCACGGAGCGTCATTTGGGCGAGGCGGTTGTGCAGGATCTCCTGCAAGGTGGAACCGGCTGCGGCCGCCTCACCCCGGAGCCCGGGGAAGACCGCCTGTCGGTGGAAAGGGAGAACGGCAGCTGATTTTCAGCTTTTCTGGGCTTTGTCCCTGATGACCGTCGGCATTAGACCCCAAAATTCGCGCGCCATTTTCTTCGTGATCCATTCGCCGCCGGTGGTCTTCACGGCGCGGTAATGGGCAAAAAGGGTGTCCTGGGTTTCGTCATGCCCCATGACCGCTTGCAAATGAGCCGCATTCTGGTGCTCGGCGTAGTGCATGGACGCGAACGTGTGCCGGAGTCCGTCGTGGAGCGAGGGAACACCGGCCGCTGCGCGGAGGGCCCTCCATCGTCCAGGAAAGGTCTCGGGCATCAGCGATTCCTGTTCGGGACACAGGCGTCGCCACAGCCGGAACCACGCGGTGGCCACTGGAGACAGCTCAATGACACGCGGTTTGTTCGTTTTGCTGGCTCGGCCGGTGACCACCAGCCGCCGATCCATGAGATCGAGGTTCGACAGAGGCGTTCGATTGATTTCCTCGGGGCGTAGCCCGCAGAAGAGGGCCGCAGCCACGTAGCCCATAAACGAGGTGTAGGGCACCCATTCAAAATCGTCCGTATGCTGGCTGTACTTGGAACGATGCTGGCCAGTGAGCACCTGCGTCAGGAGAGCCCGGACCTCAGACACCCCGTAACTGAGGATGTCACCCTTCTTCTCCTCTCCCACAGCGATGGCGTTGTCCCTCCCCATAATCGGATTGAACGGGGTGAATTTGGATTGGCGGGACCATTCTAGGAAATGGCGCACGGTCCGGATCCGGTTCTTTTTTGTTTCAGCCTTTCCTCCTACGGCGTTTAGCCAGTCCTGGATGAGGTCTCGATTGATGTCCTGAATGTCGTCGATGCCGCGCGTAGATGCGTAGCGGAAGAAGTTCCGGAGGTTAGGTCGCTTCAGACTATCGATGGTTTTGTCCGAATTGAGGGCGGAATCCCCGCCGGATCTCATGGCGTCGAGATACATCCTCCCGAGTTCGACTAAGGGGGGGCCTTTTTTGAGGGCCAGGTGGTGTTTCAGAAAAAAAGCGCCCGCCTGTTCGATTGTGGCGCCAACCTTGGCCAGTTCCTCCTTCCATTTGCTGAAAAGGACGCGGTCAGCGAGGGAGAGGAGAGCCGCCTCACTACCATGGAGTTTCAGGGAGGCTTTCGATTCCCTCAGGAACTCTTCGGCCTGATCGCGGGTTGGAAAATAGCGTTGAACACGGCGTCCGTTGACCTCGCCGAGATCAGCCTCCCACTTCACAACGCCCGAGGCGTAACGTTTTTGTCGGATTTTCACACGAACCCATCGCACACGAAGGGTCTGGGTGCCTTAAAAACCATCCACGTTCATCCACGCTTTTTTTGTCATTTGGAGGCCTTTGGTGTCCCGCACTGTCCCCTACTGGACCCTGGGACCCGGGCAAGAAGAAGGCCCGTAACTCTCTGTCTTCCAGAGTAATTACGGGCCTTTGAAGAGCTTAAAAAAGTGGAGCGGGTGAAGGGAATCGAACCCTCCTAGCCAGCTTGGAAGGCT
>JBANFR010000031.1:0-29140 GCA_037975925.1 Verrucomicrobiota bacterium | reverse complement strand
GCCGACCGGTTGTCGGTGTGTCAGGTGGACGATGGATCCGGGACTCCGCGGCAAATCGTCTGTGGAGCCAAAAACTACAAGGTGGGCGACAAGGTTCCCTTGGCGCTGCCCGGCGCAGTGATGCCCGGGGATTTTAAGATCAAGGTGGGAAAACTTCGCGGGGTGGAATCCGAGGGAATGATGTGTAGCGCGAAGGAGTTGGGGCTTTCGGAGGAATCCGAGGGACTGCTGATTCTGGATTCTGCCGCCTCGGTGGGGACCGCGATGAAGGAGATGTTTCCCTCGGATACCGTGCTGGATTTGGAGATTACTCCGAATCGTCCGGATTTGCTGAGCCACGAGGGGATCGCCCGGGAGGTGGCGGCGCTGACGGGGCGGACCGCGCATTTTGAGTACGCGCTGGTGCCGGAGTCTGCGCCCAAAGGAGAGGTGGCCGTGCCGGAGTCGGGGTGCGCCATGTACGCGGTGCGGTTGCTGGAATCGGTGAAGGTTGAGCCGAGTCCGGAATGGCTGAGGCTGCGTCTGGAGTCGGTGGGAGTGCGTTCCATCAACAACGTGGTGGATGTGACGAATTGGGTGATGTTGGAGAGTGGGCAGCCGCTGCACGCCTTTGATGCTGACCGGGTGCAGGGGAAGCTGAGGGTCCGTTTTGCGGTGGATGGGGAATCGCTTCTGGCCTTGGATGGAAAGACGTATGCGCTGACTTCCGAGGATCTGGTGATTGCCGATGAGAGCGGTCCCGTGGCGATTGCGGGGGTGATGGGGGGGGAGGGCACGGGAGTGAGTGCCACGACGCGGCGGGTTTGGTTGGAGAGTGCGGCTTTTGAGGCGTCGAGGATTCGGAAGACATCACGTCGGTTGGGGTTGTCGAGTGATTCGAGTTACCGGTTTGAAAGGGGGGTGGATGTGGCGGGGGTGGTTCGGGCCTCGCAGCGGGCAACGCAGTTGCTTGGAAAGGTGGCTGGTGCGGAGGGGGATGCGCTTTGGGTGGGGGGCGGTAATTGTGCGTGGGACCACGGAGCACTGCTCCAGGGTTTGACGCCGGTGCGGCACGTGCCCCTCAGACTGGAGCGTGTGGTGGCCTTGTTGGGAATGGTAGTCCCGGAGGAGCGGGTGAATCAGATCCTGAGCGCCCTCGGGTTGACCCAGGATGGCAATGGGTGGGATGTGCCCTCTTTCCGCCCCGACCT
The DNA here is from genome assembly GCA_037975925.1 of Verrucomicrobiota bacterium. Lineage (GTDB taxonomy): Bacteria > Verrucomicrobiota > Verrucomicrobiia > Chthoniobacterales > Chthoniobacteraceae > Chth-196. The sequence continues at coordinate 27,950 of JBANFR010000031.1, read as the reverse complement.
GACGAGGGAAGTAGATTTGATTGAGGAAATCGCGCGTGTTGTCGGGATTGAGCAGGTGCCGCCTGTGACGCGGGCGCGGTTTGTGCCCAGTTCGGAGACGGATAGCCGATATGATCGTCTGATGCAGTTGCGGCGTGCGGCGGTGGGGCAGGGGATCTTTGAGGCGCGGACGCTGACTTTGGTGTCTGAGGAGATGGCGAAGAGTCCCTTTGCGGTGGGCGGCTTGTTGCGGGTGAAGAATCCGTTGAACGAAGATCAGGCGGTGCTGCGACCCAGTTTGGTGCCGGGTTTGTTGGCCGCCGCTGGCAGGAATGCGCGGGGGGGAGTCAAGGCGGTGCGTTTGTTTGAGACGGGGCGGGTTTTTTCCTCAGAGGGGGTGGAGGAGCGGCAGCGGTTTGCGTTGCTTCTGGCGGGGCCGGCTAGGCCCTCGAATTGGCGTGGGGCCTCTGTTCCGGAGGTCGATTTGTTTGATCTAAAAGGGGTGCTTTCCGCGGTGTTGAAAAAGGAGGTGCAGTTTGTGCCTGCGGAGCCTCTGGGCGAGTGGGGGATTCTGGTGCAGATCGTGGTGGATGGGAGGCCGTTGGGTGTGGCCGGGCAATTGCGCCCCTCTGCGGCGCGAGCCTTGGACTTGCAGGGAAATTTGGTTGCAGCCGAGGTGGACCTTGAAGAGTGGGGTTCGGAGTCGGTGCAAACGGCCCTTTACCGGGAAATTCCGCGTTTCCCTGCGGTGACTCGGGATATTGCTTTGGTGACCCCGCAGGGGCTGAGTCATCAGAGGGTCGTGGAGGTTTTGAATGCAGCCAAAGAGCCGCTCCTGAGCGGGGTGGAGCTGTTTGATGTGTTTACGGATGCGACCGGTGTGAGGGTTCCGCTGGAGCACAAGTCGGTAGCCTATTCGTTGACATACCGCTCTGCAGAAAGGACACTGACGGCGGACGAAGTGAATGCGGCGCACCTGCGGCTCAAGCAGCGGATTCAGTCCGAGCTGGGGGTTCAGACGCGCGAGTAGGCTTTTCGTTCCGTAACAAATTGCTCTGCGTTGTTCGAGTAAAGGTCGGCAAACCCGATCCGATGTAACAATAAATGGAGGCTAGGGTGGGCGTGTTGATGACATGCCTTGATTGGAAGTCTGAAGCCCGCCCCAGGCCACCGCCCGTTAACCAGTGGGGGAACGGGTGACCCGACTAGACGGCAAAGGTGGAGCAACCTTTTGCGGCAGCCCAAGCTGCCAGAAGGGCCAGTTCCGGGGGGCAAACCCGGAACTGGCCTCTTTTTTTGGACGGAGCGAATCAGCGCTCGGCTTACTCCCGGCGTGCTCTGGGGTGGAACTGGTGATGGATGGCCTTGAGGCGGCTTTGTTCCACGTGGGTGTATATCTGCGTCGTCGAAATGTCCGCATGACCCAGCAGTTCCTGGATGATGCGCAGGTCGGCTCCGTTTTCGAGGAGGTGGGTCGCAAAAGAGTGCCGGAGCAGGTGCGGGTACACGTTGGCGGGAAGACCTGCTCCCTCGGCGGCTTCCTTGGTCAGTTGCCAGATCCGGTCCGGGGTGAGGGCGTGTCCACGGTGGGACAAGAAAACGTGGCTGCGCGTGTGTTTGCGCACCAAGGTGGGCCGTTCCTCCCCAAGATAAACCGCTAGCGCGTCGATGGCCTTCTTGCCGACGGGAAGCACGCGCATTTTGTCCCCTTTGCCGGTGACCCGGAGGATGCGGTTTTCGAGATCCAGATTCTCGAGGCGGGCGTGGCAGAGTTCGGAGACGCGCAGTCCGCAGGCGTAGAGGAGTTCAAAAATGGCGCGGTTGCGCAGGGCAAGCGGGCCCTCTTCGGGGAGGCCCTCCAGGAGCCTTTCAATTTGGAGCTCGTTCAGGGTCTCCGGCAGATAGCGTTCGACCCTGGGCAGGGGGAGCACTTCGGCGATATCGCGCGGGATGCGCTCCCTTTGGAGGAGCCAGCGGAAGAAGACTTTCAGTGCAACCACCACCAGCTTGATGGAGGCGGTGGCGTAGCGGGCTCGTTTTCGGTGGGCGAGAAAGTCCGTGAGGTGGGCCTGGGTAAACCCCGTGACCTGGGTGATCCCGAGTGTTTTGGAAGCCCAGGCGGCAAAGGCTTCGAGCGAAAGCCGGGTGGAGAGCTGGTAATTGTCGGAAAGGCCCCGCTCGGTGGCCAGGTAGATCAGAAAGTCTTCGATCTCCGTTTGCATGGGGGCAGCGTCCGCCTACCCCAATCGCGCGCCGGTGAGTCGCTCGTAGGCTTCCTGGTATTTGGCACTGGTGCGCTCAACCACGTCCTCGGGGAGGGCGGGGGCGGGGGGCGTTTTGTCCCAAGCGAGGGTCTCCAGATAATCGCGCACAAATTGTTTGTCGAAGCTGGGGGGGCTCACTCCGAGCCGGTAATCCGTGGCCGGCCAGAAGCGGGAGGAATCCGGAGTCAGGCACTCATCGATCAGGATGATTTTTCCGTCGAGCAGGCCGAATTCGAACTTGGTGTCTGCGATCAAAATGCCTCTTTCGGCGGCGTAGGCCCTGCCTTCTTCGTAGAGGCGGATGGCATAATCCCGGACCTGGAGGGCGATGTTTTCACCGAGCTGTTGGCAGCACTCCTCCCAGGAGATGTTTTCGTCGTGTCCGCTTGCGGCCTTGGTGGAGGGGGTGAAGAGGGTGGAGGGGAGTTTTGCGGCTTGCTCGAGTCCATCGGGGAGGCGAATTCCACAAATGCTGCGGGAGGCCTGGTACTCCTTCCAACCGGAGCCTGCGAGGTAGCCGCGAACGACGCACTCAACGGGGAGCGGCTTGGCTTTCTTCACGAGCATGGACCTGCCGGTGAGCTGGGCTTCGAAGGGATGGAGTGTTTTGGGGAACTCCGAAAACTCCGTCGAAACGATGTGATTGGGAAGAAAGCGCAGCCGGTCGAACCAGAAGGCCGAGAGACGGGTGAGGACTTCTCCTTTCCTCGGGATGGCGTTGGGAAGGATGCAGTCGAAGGCTGAGATGCGGTCGGAGGCGACGAGAAGGAGGTGTTCTCCCAAATCAAAGATTTCGCGCACCTTCCCGGAGGCGACTTTGGGGATGCCTGGCAGATCGATGGAGTGCAGGAGCATAAGAGGAAAGCGTTATTGGAGTGCAGAGAGGATGGCTTCGTGGACGAGGGGCCATGGGACGTTTTCGGCCTGCTGCCAGGAGCCGGCGGCTGTGGGGAGGACGAAGAGGTTTTTGCCGTTGCGAAACTTTTTATCAAGTTGCAGGGCGCGGAGCACGGGCTCGAAGAGCTCCGGGTGACCGGGGTAGGAGAGGGGGAGACCGGCTTTTTGGAGGAGGCCCTGGAGGCGATCCAGAAAGCCGGCGGAGGAGAGGCCCAGGGAGAGGGCGAGGCGAGTGGCGGCCATCATGCCGATCGAGATGGCCTCCCCGTGAGTGAGGGCGTAATCGGCGCTGAGCTCCAAGGCATGGCCGATAGTATGACCAAAATTGAGGACATTGCGGATGCCAAGTTTGTCGAATTCATCCTGGGCGACCACGTCCGCTTTGAGTTGAACACAGCGGGTCACGATGTCCACCAGGGGGCCGGTCTCGAGGTTGAGGAGGCGTTCGAGAGCGCCTGATTCGAGGGTTTCAAACAGGGAGGCATCGCACACGGCGCCGTACTTGATCACTTCGGCTGTGCCCGATCGGAGTTCCCGAGGGGAAAGGGAGCGCAGGGTCGCGAGATCACAGAAGACGAGGCGCGGTTGGGAAAAAGCGCCCATGATGTTTTTGACCCCCCCGAAATTGACCGCCACTTTGCCGCCGACGCTGGAATCCACGGCGGAGAGGAGTGTGGTGGGCACCTGGACAAAGGGAACCCCCCGCCGATAGACGGCTGCCGCGAAGCCGCCCAAGTCGCCGACGACTCCACCTCCCAGAAGGAGGACGAGGGGCGCGGATCCCGCATCCGGGAAGTGCTGGAGGAGGGCGGCGCAGGTGCGCGAAAATTCGTCCCAGTTTTTCCCTTCTTCGGAGGCTGGGATGTCGTGGCGGATGATTTTTTCGAATCCGACTTGGGCGAGGGAGGTGCTGACGGTGGGGAAATAGAGGGCGCCGACCTGGGGATTGGTGAGGATGAAGGCGTTGGTTTGGGAGAGGCCTTGGGCACGCAGGGTGGAGCCGAGCTGGGAGAGGCAGTCGGATCCGATGAGGACTGGGTAGGACCGGGGGCCGAGGGCGACGTCAACGCGAGAGAGCATTGGGGGATTTTGAGTGGGGGAGCGAAGGGAATCCAGCAGGGGGAAAAGAAAAAGGGTCGCCCCGGGAGATCCGAGGCGGCCCTTTTGGAGAGAAACGTTTTTGGAAACGCTTAGAACGCGACGCCGAGACCGAAGGAGCCGACTACGTCGTTGTGAGCCGTGCCGACCGTCGTGTTGCTGTCGACGGCGGAGCGGTTCAGGTTGTAGTAGGTCGCGCCAGCGGTGGCCGTCCAGGTGCCGTAGCGCTTGGCGACGGGCAGGATGTAGCCGAGGTTGAGGCCGGCGGAGAGGTAGCCGTAGCCGTCCTTCTGATAGAAACCGTTGGATCCGAATCCTGCGGTGATGGGGAGGGTGACGGTCACCGGACCCACAGCCGTGCTCGGAGCGATGGAGGCTTCGTAGTAGCTGCCCAGTTCGTCTTTGTTGGGGACCAATGCGCTGAGCTTGCCCGCCGTTTCCTTGACCCAGGTGAAGGAAGGATGGAGCGCGAAGGCGCCCAGGTAGTCAGAGTCGTCGAAGGAAAGCTTCGAGCTGATGGCCTGCGCGTCCTGAGCAAACGCAGAGAGGGCGGTGTTCGGGAAGTTACGGAAGATGTAGCTCTCCGTGAGGGTGAACTTGCCGAAGGAGAGAGAGAAGGACGGGGTGATGGTCTCGTCGAACAGGGCCTTGTTGTTGCCGTTGTTCTGGATGCCACCGAACTTCAGGAAAGTGGGGTTGGTGTAGCTCTGGGAGATGCCCAATCCGAAGGCGACCTTGTTGATGATCCCATCACCCTGGTAAGCCGTGAGGCCCAGGTTGACGTAGGGCTGGATCGTGGCGGCGTGGTTGGTCTGAAGAACCCCGCGGTTGTAGTAGGAAGTGACCACGTTCACGCCGAGGTCGGCGGAAAATGCGCTTTCGCTCAGGGTCTGGGCCGCCTTGTCGCAGCACTTCTTGTCCTTGCACTTCGCGGCGGTGCCGGCGAAGGAGAGGCTGGGGAGGGTTACGACTGCAGCGATTGCACAAAACTGTGCGACGGTGTGTTTCGTCATAGATGTGGTGTGTTTTGCTTGCTGGCCGCTTGGTCATAAGACCGGGGAAGGCGAACCAGCGCGCTCTTACTGCCAAGCACCTTACGGACGGGCAAGAGTAAAATGTGACAATTGTGCGTCAAATTGATCGCAAATGTGTCTCTTTTTGCTCACTTCGGAACTCGGACTGTCAGTCGGTGGGAGCGCTTTCCAGAAAGGGAAGCGTGGGTCGGAGTGGCGGTTGATGTGCTTGTCAAGCCAAAGTTTTTGGAAAACTGAAGCGCGCGGATTTTGGGAAGGAGCCGCTGTCGCCGTGCCCGAGTGCTGGCGGGCAGCATCTCTTCCGGCTCCGGGGCATGCGCGAGCTGTTTCTCCAAAGGGCGGAGTGGAAGGAGGGCGTTCTAACGCTTTTTGAGCACCCGAAAACCGTGGTAGGCGCAGCCGAGAACGAGCGCGGCGCAGGCCAAGCCAAGATCGAGCGAGGGGGATGTCGCGGGGATGCCGAGGTGGAGATGCAAGGCGGAGCCGTGGTGGCCGGGGTGAGCAAAGGCGAGCGAGGGAGCAAGGAGCAGGGCAGCAGCCAAAATAGGGCGGAATTTCATACGGAGCAAAGACTGCGAATTAAGCAGGGAGGGGGCAAGCGGGTTGGTTCGTGGTGGCCGGGAATTTTGGCGAATCCAACGATGGTGGCGCCAAGAGCGAGCCCGTACAGGGGGGAAGCGTGTCGCTCAAAAGGAAAATCTCCGACCCCATGAGAGGCCGGAGATTTTTGGGAGCACTGCGAAATGGGTATTCCGGAATTAGAGCTTCGAGGCGATGACCTGCTCCAACTTGACGATGTCCGCCGCAAATTTGCGGATGCCTTCCGCCGTTTTTTCGGTGGCCATGGCGTCCTCGTTGAAGAGGAAGCGGAACGATTTTTCGTCGAGCGCGATGCGGTCGATGGGGGTGGCTTTGGCGACGGCGGCGTCGAGTTTTTTTGCGACGGGGTCGTGGGAAGCCGCGAGTTTGGCCAGAAGGTCTGGCGAAATCGTGAGGAGGTCGCAGCCTGCGAGTTCTACGATTTGGGAGACGTTGCGGAAGCTGGCACCCATGACTTCGGTGGCGTATCCGAAGTGTTTGTAATAGTGGAAGATGTGGGATACGGACTGGACTCCGGGGTCTTCCGCGCCGGTGTACTCGCGCTTCTGGTTCGCCTTGAACCAATCGTAGATGCGCCCGACGAAGGGTGAAATCAGCTGCACCTTGGCTTCGGCACAAGCCACGGCTTGGGGCAGAGAGAAGAGGAGAGTCAGATTGCAGCGGATCCCTTCTTTTTCGATCACTTCGGCCGCTTTGATTCCCTCCCAAGTGGAGGCGATCTTGATCAAAACGCGCTCTCTGGAGATTCCGGCCTGCTCGTACAGTTTGATGAGCTCGCGTGCCTTGGCGATGGTCGCTTCCGCGTCAAAGGACAAACGCGCGTCGGTTTCCGTCGAAACGCGGCCCGGGACAATCTTGAGAATCTCGAGGCCGAAGGCGATGAGGATGTGGTCGATGATGTCGTCCAAGCGTTTGGCCCCGGTGAGCCCGCTGTTTTTGCGGTCGGCGATCACCTTATCCAGGATGGGGGCGTACTGGGGTTTGGTGGCGGCTTGGAGGATGAGGGAGGGGTTGGTGGTGGCGTCCTGGGGTTTGAACTCGCGCATGGACTCAAAGTCGCCGGTGTCGGCGACGACTTTGGTGAACTGCTTGAGTTGCTCGAGTTGGGTGAGGTTGCTCATGGATAAAGGAGATAGGGAACGGGTTTAGATGTGAATGGCGTGGCCGTGGGCCTGAGCGGTCGCTTCGTGGATCATTTCGCTCAGCGTCGGGTGGGCATGGATGGTGCCCTCGATTTCGTCGATCGTAGCCTCCAGGGTAATGGCAAGGCCGAGTTCCGAGATGAGTTCGGTTGCTTCGGCGCCGATAATATGGGCTCCGAGGACTTCTCCGTGGGGTTCGCCCAGGATGAGTTTGACGAATCCTTCGAGCTCACCGATTGCCCGCGCTTTGCCACTGGCCATGTAGGGAAACTTCCCGACTTTGAATTTGAGGCCCTTTTCTTTGGCAGCCCTTTCGGTGAGGCCGACACTGGCGACCTGGGGTTGGCAGTAGGTGCATCCCGGGAAATTTTGCACCTTTTTGGGGGTAAATCCGGACTGGAACATTCCATTCACGGCTTGGACCGCCTCGAAACTGGCGACGTGGGCAAGCCAGGGTGGCCCGATGATGTCGCCGGCAGCGTAAACTCCCGGAACGCTGGTTTCGTAGCGGTCGTTGGTTTGGAGATATCCGCGGTCGGTGAGAGCGAATTGCAGCGAACCACCGGGGAGCAGGGGTTGGACGCCGATGGCGACGAGGCAGACGTCGGCTTCGAGCACTTGAGAAGTACCCTTTTTGAGGTCCTCTACCGTGATTTTGACGCCGGTGTCGGTGGCTTCGGTGAGGGTGGTTTTGTGGGAAGTGAGCGCTTTGATGCCCTGTTTCTGGAAGGATTTTTCGAGGGCCTGGGACACCTCGGTATCCTCGACGGGCAACAGGTTGGGGAGCATTTCCACCATGGTCACCTGGGTGCCGAAGGTGTTGTAGAAGTAGGCAAACTCGGTCCCAATGGCTCCCGCGCCAATAATGATCATGCTCTTGGGCTGGGACGGCAGGACCATGGCCTCCTTGCTGGAGATGACCGTTTTTCCAGTAAAAGGCAGCCCCGGCATTGGTCGAGGAATGCAGCCGGTGGCGACGAGAATTTTGGGCGCGGAGTGCGTCTCGGTTTTGCCGTCGGCGCTGCGGACCACGACGGAGCCTGCTTTTTCGAGGTGTGCTTCTCCGCGGAGGTAATCGACCTTATTCTTTTTGAAGAGGAACTCGATACCTGCGGCGTTTTTGTCTGAGACGTCCCGGGAGCGGCCGATGATTTTGGGCCAGTCGTAGGAGAGTTTTTCTACCTGAAACCCGAATTCCGCAGAGCGGTGTGCGAAGAGGTGGTAGAGTTCGGCGTTGCGCAGCAGCGATTTGGTGGGGATGCACCCCCAGTTGAGGCAAGTTCCCCCGGCTCGCTCTTTCTCCACGCAGGCCACCTTTTTTCCAAGTTGTGCCGCGCGAATAGCGGCCACGTACCCGGCTGGCCCGCCGCCGATGACGATCAGATCGTAATTCATAGCGCTTGGGAGAATGGACACCGCTTCTGGAGGGGTCAACCCCAACGCCGGGCGGAGTGGGTCCGGTGAGGCCTGGTCCGTTCCAGTGGCTGTCTGCCTGGGGGGGCTCTTCCTGCGGGAAAGTGGGCTTGAGCGGCTTGGAGAATGCTATTCTCCCAAGAAGAATGTTCTTCGGCCCGCTGCCCATCCCCTTTGTCTCCTTTAGCCATCCTCGACTGGCAAAGCGTCTTCCTTTGCGAAGTCGTGACTCGGCTTCCTCGCTGCCCCATAATCTGCTCCTATCCATGAACTCTCGCGCCCTGGTCGTTGCTCTGACTTTTTTATCCGGCGGACTTTTCGCGGAGGAGTCCAATCCGCCCGCAGGGGTCTCCCAGTCGGCTTCCCCCGGCGGGAAAGACACGGCGGTGAGTGCCGACGTGCTAGCGACGCCCGTCCGGCCTCTTCAGAGTTTTACGCCTTCGGAGATGGCGGTGCGCTTTTTTAGCGAGGCGCTCCGCCCATACGGTCAGTGGATTGATGTCGAAGGTTTTGGAACCTGCTGGAAGCCGAAGGTGAGCGATGCCCGGTGGGCGCCTTACACGGTGGGGCACTGGGCGTATTCCGACTACGGTTGGATGTGGGTGAGTGGGGAGGATTTCGGCTCGATTGTGTACCATTATGGCCGCTGGCTTCGGATTCGGAGCGAGGGATGGTGTTGGGTGCCCGATCTCGAGTGGGCGGCGTCCTGGGTGAGTTGGCGCTACGGAACCGAGTTTGTCGGGTGGGCGCCTCTGCCGCCGGCGGCCACGTGGCAGCCCAGTCCCGGTCTTGCTCCCTGGGTTGACCGGGAGTACTCGATTGGCCCCGGCAACTATCGGTTTTGCCTGATCACAAATCTGAGTGCTTCGGACGTGCGCTCGGTGTTTTTGCCCGAGAGTGAAAACCCCACCTGCATGCGCAAGACGGTCAATACGACCAATCTTGCACCCTACCAAGGGTCCGTCTTTTCGGGCGGACCGACCTATGAATGGGTGGCCTCGCGCACGCGCGAGTCGATCGCTGTCTACCGGGTTGTGAAGGAGAGGAGTCTTCTGAAGTATCGGGCTGAGCTTTCGGCGACGGAGGAGGGACCTGCAAAGTTTCGGGGAATCGTGAAAGGCAATCAGATCATTTTGATGGCTCCGGAATGGGGGATTTTGGCCGATCCTCGCCGAGCGGACAGCCTTGGGTTTCGGACAGAGGACCCCGTGGAGGCAACGCCGGAAAAATGGGGCGAGGGCCCTGTTGCGAAGGCTGCGCCGGCAGCGAAACCCACGGTGACGCTGCGAGGGCAACGCCTGGTGTCTAAGCCGGTGGTGTTGAATGGCTGGGAGACCGTTTCTGATCCGGTGACGCGCAAGGCGCTGGAGAAGAAGGTGGCCCGCGAGGTGGGGGGGATGAACCCCGGAAATTATCCGGCGCGCCCTGTGGATCCGGCGGTGGATTTGCCCACGTCCGCCTCGCTTGCGCCCTAGAGAAACCAGTGCGCCCAGAGAGAGTGGGCGAGGAGGGTGAGTCCGAGACCGGACACGCCGATGAGGGTTTCCGTGATGGTCCAGGTGCGCAGTGTTTCACCGACGCTGAGGCCGAGGCACTCTTTGACCATCCAGAATCCGCCGTCATTGAGATGGGAGAGGAAGAGGGATCCGCAGCCGATGGCGATGATGGTGAGTTCCTTGTTCGTTCCAGGAGAGGCGCCCAAGACGGACACGAGCAGTTCGCTGGTGACGGTGATGGCGACGGTGGCCGAGCCTGTAGCGACGCGGATGAAGGCGGAGACGATCCACCCGTAGAGAATGGGGGAGAGATTGGCCTGGGCAGCAAATTCGCCGAGGACTCTGGCGACGCCGATTTCATTCATGACGCGTCCAAAACCGCCCCCTGCGCCGATGATCACGAGTGTGGAGGCGATGGATGCGAGGGACTGTTCGGAGAAGCGGAGCAATTGGGGGAGGGTGCGACCGCAGCGGGTGCCGAGAGCCCAGAGGCTGAAGAGGACGGCTATGAGAAGGGCGATGGTGGGGTTGCCGGCGAAGAGAAGGAAGCTGCGTAGGGTCGGGTTTTGGATGTGGGCGAGTTCGGTGACGGTTCCGAGGAGAAGGAGGGCCACTGGGAGGAGGATGGCGGTGAGGGTGACGCGGAAGCTTGGGAATGTGTGGGCTTCGCCGAGGGTGGCTTCAAAAGGGGGCGGGTTGACTTTGACGCGTCGGATGGCGATGCGGGCAAAGAGCGGGCCCGCGATGGCGGCGACGGGGATTCCGAGGGCGAGTCCCCACAGGAGCACTTTGCCGGTGTCTGCCTGGAGTTTGCTGACCGCAATGACTGGGCCTGGGTGAGGAGGCATGACGCCATGCATGACGGACAGGAAGGAAAGCAGAGGGAGGGCGAGCAGCAGAAAGGGACGCTTCGTTTCGCGAGTGAGCGTCATGAGAATGGGCAGAAGCAGGAGGAGTCCGACGGCAAACCAGGTGGTGAGGCCGATGGAGAGCGCGAGGAGAGGGATGAGCCAACCGACGCGCTTGGGGCCGAGCAGGGAGGCGAACCGTTTGGCGAGCACTTCGGCTCCGCCGGATTCGCCGAGAAACTTACCCAGCATGGCCCCGAGACAGACGATGGAGGCGATGCCGCCGAGGGTTTTTCCCAAACCAGTTTGGAACAGGTCCACGATGTCCGTGAGAGCGACGGGCCGGGGTGCATTGGCACCGAGGGTGATGGGAATGCCCTTCCAGACTGCTCCGGCTCCGAGGGCGAGGGAGGAGAGGGTGAGGGCGATGAAGGCGTTGAGTTTGAGTTTGGCCACCATGAACACGAGCAGGCCGATGACGCTCAGGGTGAGAAAGATGAGGAAGGAGTTGTCGCTCATAGAGGTTGGGCTGGGGTGGGGGCTTGAAGGGTGGCTTTGGTGGCTCCGGTGGAGATTCCGCCGTCGACCAGGAGGGTTTGGCCGGTGACGTAGCGACTGCCTTCGGAGGCCAGGAAGACGAGGGCCGCGTCCAGGTCGTCGGGACGTCCCGGGCGCTGGAGCGGGATGCGGTCGCACAGGTAGCGCAACCACTCCTTGTCCTGGTAAAGCGCGCGGTTTTGATCTGTCTCAAACCAGCCCGGCGCCAGGCAGTTGACGGTGACCCCGTGTTTACCCCAGTCATCCGCGAGGCTCATGGTGAGCTGTTTGATTCCGCCGCGGCTTGCTCCGTAGGGTGCCAGTCCTGCGTAACCCGCGACACAGGTCACCGATCCGATGTGAATGATGCGGCCGTAGCCGCGGGCGATCATGCCCCTTGCCACGGCTTGGGATGTAAAAAAGGTCCCGCGCAAATTGGTGTCCACTACCGTGTTCCAGTCGTCCCAGCTGACCTCCAGAGCGGGTTTCCGGATATTGCATCCGGCGTTGGCAACGAGAATGTCGATTTTTCCAAGGGTGGATTCGACTTTTTCCACCGCTTTCTGAATGGACTGATGTTCCCGGACATCGAGTTCGGTCGCCAAAGCACGCCGTCCCATGCCCTCAATCTCGCGCTGGAACGGGGCGAGGGAGGCGGGACTTCGGCTGGTCATGGCGATATCGGCGCCGGCTTTTGCGAGCGCCCGTGCAAAAATCTGGCCCAATCCCCGGCTGGTGCCTGTCACGAGGGCCACTTTTCCTGAGAGATCGAACAGTTCCATGGGGGGGGTCGGTGAGTGAAGCGGCGTGAGGCGGTGCTGCCAAGCGTCGCGTGAGCGGGTTGTCGGGGATGCCAGCTTGGCTTTCCCGGAGCCATTGTCAGAAAAGGAGGGAGATGAAACGCTATTCCTTCCCCCTGTTGTGCGCGACGCTCCTGAGTGTTCCGGTTTTTGCGGCTCCTATTCCTTTCTACATCGGCACTTATACCTCCTCTTCGGAGAGTCTTGGGATTTATCGAGCCACGTTTGATGGCGAAACGGGCGCCCTGAGCATTCCGACTCTGAGCGCAAAGCTTCAGGATCCCTCCTTTCTTGCAATGACTCCTGATGGGAAGACGCTTCTTGCGGTCTCCGAGACGCAGGGCGGATCTGTCCACTCTTTTGAGGTGAACTCTGACGGGTCGTTGAAGGAGTTGAGCCGCCAGTCCAGTGAGGGGGCGGCGCCCTGTCACCTGGCTTTGGACCGTGGCGGCCATTACGTGGTGGTTGCCAATTACGCGGGAGGCACTGTCTCGGCATTTCCTCTCTCCGCAGAAGGGACGCTGTCTCCGGCTTCCAGCGTGAAACGTCACCGAGGGACTGGGCCGGTGGAGACCCGGCAGGAGGCGGCTCACCCCCATGGCGTCCATTATTTGACGGGTGGGCGTCAATTTATGGTTCCGGATTTGGGGACAGACCGCGTGGAAATTTACCGTTTGGATCCTTCAGGGCGTATGGTGGGGGGGGGTGCGGAGGGTTTTGCTGTGCCGCCGGGGAGTGGCCCAAGGCATTGCGCGGTTTCTGGGGGGACAGTCTGGGTTCTGAATGAGCTGAGCTGCACGGTGGTGGAGGCGCGCCGCGCGGCGAATGGCACTTGGCAGCTTTCCGAGCCGATTTCCACGCTTCCCTCGGGGTGGAAGGGAACCAATACGTGCGCGGAGATTCTCGTGCATCCCGGCGGAAAATGGGTGTACGCGACCAATCGGGGGCATGACAGCGTGGCGCGTTTTGAGCGCAAGGCCGGCGGCGGGTTGCGATTCCTGGGGACCACTCCCACCGGAGGGAAGACTCCAAGGAACGCGGCGCTCTCTCCCGATGGCGGGCATTTAATTGTCGCAAATCAAGATTCAGGCACGCTCGGGGCGTTCCGGGTCGATTCTGATACTGGAGATCTGCATCCGGTCGGGAAGCCGGTGCAGGTTCCAAAGCCGGTTTGTGTGCTGTTTACCCAGCAGACGGGCCGTTGACCCTGCCGCTTCCCGATTTGCCCAGACTCCTTGCTCAATGCGATTCGACTCTCCTCTTTCCTTTGTTCCTCTCTACCAGGAGCGGGTATGGGGTGGGCGTGACCTTGCTCAAAAGCTGGGCCGCTCCCTTCCGCTTGCGGGCCCCATCGGCGAGTCGTGGGACCTTGTCGACCGCGAGGAGGCGCAGAGCGTGGTGGAGAACGGTCCCTGGCAGGGGGTGACGCTCCACACGCTGTGGACGAGGCACCGGGAGGCTGTGTTCGGTCGCGGGTTGAGGGATTCACCGAGGTTTCCGCTCCTGTTTAAGATACTGGATGCTAGGGAACTTCTTTCGGTGCAGGTGCATCCGCCTGCGGCCCTGGCTGCCGGTTTTGGGGGGGAGCCGAAAACGGAGGCGTGGTACCTGATGGACGCCCGAGAGCAGGCCTGTGTGTACGCGGGGTTCCGGCAGGGGGTGACCCGGGAGGGGGTCCAGCAGGCGCTGAAACGGGGGGAGATTGAGCCGCTTTTACACCGGATTTCAGTCCAGAAGGGGGATGCGATCTTTATCCCCAGCGGCCGTTGCCACGCCATTGGCGCGGGCTGTCTCATCGCCGAGATCCAGCAAAACAGCGATACCACCTACCGGGTTTTTGACTGGAACCGGCTTGGAACGGACGGCCAGCCCCGGGCTCTCCACCTCCAGGAATCCCTGGCGTGCATGGATTTTGAGGATTACGAGCCCGAGAAAGCACCGGCGTCAGGGGAGCGCCTCGTGACGTGTCCCTTTTTTGCACTCGAGCGGTGGGATCTGGAGAACTCCAGGCCCCATCCGGGAGGGGAGATGTCTTTCTTTTTGGTGCTTGAGGGATCCTTGGAGTGCGGCGGTCGGTGCTTCGAGCGCGGCAACACGTTTCTGCTGCCGAGCGAAGCCTCAGGGTTGGTATTGACGCCGACCGCTCCCGGAACGGCGGTGCTCCGGGGCACTCTCCCCGAGTCTGTCTCGGGTATCCCCTGATGGCTTACCTTAAGCCCGGAATGCCCAGTTTTTGAGCCATCCGCCGGGGGCGTCGCAGGGCTTCCTCCATCCGGGCGGCCTCGTCCGGGCCCCGCCGATCCTGGCAGCGGGGGTGGGTTTCAGGAGAGGACAAAAGGCCGAGCGCCTGCAACACATGGGCGGTGCTGTGTTTGTAGGGGCTCGCACTGCCGCGTTCGTCGAGGCGGAAGACCTGGTCCTCGAGGGATTGCATGGCTTCCAGGAGTTTGTAGACGCGTGTGTCGAAGCGTCCCGAGCCCGTCTTGAATCGCTTTTCCGCGACGGAATCGAGCAGCCACATGTCTTTGGCCGCGCAAATGAGCGGGGCGCCGCTGACAGCCGCGCCGATGAGGAGGGGGAGTCCGAGTTTGATGGCCGTTGAGATGCCGAAGTCGTCGCCGCTGTGGGGGGCGAAATCGAGCCGGAGGTCGCGGCACATGGCCGCCCAGTACAAGAAATGGGGCTCGTCGAGTGTGCTGATTTTTCCGCCGATGAAGCGGGGGTGCTGCGCCAGTTGGTAGAGCAGCCAGGGTTCAAAAGTGGTAGCCCAAGGCACAAAGGCGGGCTCCAGTGCATGCACAATCCCGGGGTGTGTCAGGTGCTCGGCCAGGGAATAATAGGCGTCTCGCCGGGCCTCCGGTCCCAGCGCGCTCAGGTGCCGCGAGGTCATGAGCATCACTTCGCAGTTGGAGTGGGACTGAACCAAGTCCATGAGGGCGAAGTAGCGGCTGGCCACGAAGGCGGAATCGTTTTCAGCCCCCCGCGCCGTGACGCCCGAAATGAAGCGTTTGCCAGGAAATGCCTCGCGGAAGCGGCGGAGGACCTCGGCGTACAGACTCTCCTCCAGATCAAAGATGTACCCGGTGTCCGCATTCAGCACGGGCACAAATTCAACTCCGAAATGTTCCGCCGCCCCGTACATCCAGCGCAGGCTGTCGGTGAAAGCGGCCCAGTCCGGTTGGCCGTCCTGAAAGGGAAGCAGAGCCGCACCGCACAAACGCGAGCGCGTCGTGTGATCAATGAGCTGCTCTTCGGAAGTCCACGCCCAAATGGTGTCCTGCCAGCGGGTCTCGGGGGTGAGCTGGGCGGGATCGCTCAGAAGGTGGCTCGGATTCAAGCGCCCACCCCCTTTTTGATTTCCTTCAAGAGCGCAAACTCGGGCTTGGAAGAGTAGTGCTTGTCCAAGGGGTAGCAGCCGCTGATGAGCCCGTTGCGCGGGGCCGTCGTGCATTCACTGAAAGTGCGGCAAATCCACTTGGTTTCCACCTGCCCGGCATCCCCGGCGTCTTTGAGGAAACTGGGGTAAGACAGAACCATGCGCCCCATGCCGATGACGTCCACCCACCCTTCGCGCAGGACTGCCTGGGCCACGTGAGGGAGGTATTCCTGCAAATAACTGTATCCCGAACCGACAATGGTGAGGCTCTGCGGAGCGTGAGCGCGCACGGTGCGGACCGCCTGGATTTGCCGGACCACGTCGATGAGGGGGTCGTGGGCCAGTTGATAGCCGTCGCTGGGCGGGTAGGCGGCTGGGCGTTGGATATGGGGATTGTAGTAGGGCGAACCCGCAGTGGTGTTCAGAATTTTGACCCCCAGGGAGGCGGCCAGGTTCACGAACTCCAGGGTTTCTTTCAGGTCGATCTCGAGGGGATTTTCAGGCTTCAACCCAAAACCGTACCGGTAAGGGAGGCAGTGTGCGTAGGGCTCCGGAATGCCGGGCCCGAGTTTTCCGGGCTGCGATAGCTCCGGGTCGGGCCGGTGCGGGACCGTGTCAAAAAGGCTGAGCCGGATGCCGAGGTCGATCGGGTTTCCATCGGCCCGAATGCCCTCGATGATTTCCCGCAGGAGGCGAGTGCGGTTTTCAAGGGAGCCGCCGTAGGGCCCCGGCCGGGTGTGGGCTCCCAAAAATTCGTGGAGCAGGTAGCCGTGGCAATGCTTGATGTCCACAAAGTCCGCTCCGGCTTCCCATGCCACCCTCGCCGCCCGGACAAAACAGCGGACCAATTCCCGCAACTCGTCATCGCTCAAAATTTGGGCGTCGCTGGTCACCTGAAATTTGGCGTCCAAGATCGGATGCCGGAAGGCGATCCGCGACTCCCAGCGTTTTTTGTCGTTGGGCCGGCAAAAGCGGCCGCTGTGGGTGAGCTGGAATCCAATGACGAGGTCGTCGGTGGATCCGTAGCGTTCCCGGTGAGCTTCTTTAAGGAGGGTGACCAACTCGGCGATGCCGGCCTGGTTCTCGGGTTGAATGATGAGTTGATTCGGGTTGGCCCGTCCGTCTGCCCGAACGGCCATGGCTTCGGCGCCGCAAATGAGCTTGGCGCCACTTTGTCCGAAGCGGACCCAGCGGCGGCGCATGTCGTCGGTTACGCCGCCGGAGGTGGTACCGTCCCAACCCTCCATGGGGTGAATGGCGATGCGGTTGCCTGGGGTTTTGCCCTGGATGCGGAGGTTGGGGAGGGGTTGGAGGAGGGGGGATTGTTCTCCGGTGAGGAGGGTGTGGTCGCAGGGGAGTTCGAGGTGGAGGGAGGCGAGATGGGCCTGGAAATCGGCGGGTGTTTTGAGGGAAGCGATCCTGGTGATTTTGTAAGGGGTAGCCATGGGAGTGAGGCGATTTTTGCACGGATCATGTTTTTGTAAAACCGTGCTTTATGATCGTATCCATTGGAAAATCCGATGGATTTGGGCGTGCCAGAAGGCGGAGGAATTTACGCAAAAGAGGGGCGCAGGATTCGCCCCCGCGCGGACCTTTTTGTCCGGGGAGGCGCGCTAGAAGGCTTCGCCGACTTGGCGGAGCTGAATCGCGTCGAAATGGGTCAATCCGCCGGGGGCATCGCTCACAATGACCAGCTTGTCCCCGGGGCGGACCAGATTGCGTTGGAGCAGAAGGGCTTCTGCCGCAGGGATGGCCTGGTCGGAGGGGGCCATGAAGGGGATGACGAAGGACACGGTTCCCCAGTGCAGCGCCAGCCGGCGGGCGACGCTTTCCGTCGGTGCGAAAGCAAAAACGGGGGCGTGCAGGGGGCGTTGTCCGGAGACGAAGTTGGCCATGGTTCCGCTGCGCGTAAACACCACAAGCTTAGAGCCTGGGAGCGAATTGGCGAGGGTGACCGCGGCGTGGACGGTTTTCTGGCGGTCGTCTTGGAGGAGGGCCTCGGAGGCAAAGCCGGCTCCCCCGCTGCGCTCGATGCGGCGGGCGACTTTGTCGAGCACCTCCACGCATTTCACGGGGTACTTGCCGACGGTGGTTTCACCGGAAAGCATGATCGCATCCGCCTGCTCAAAGGCCGCGTTGGCGACGTCGGTGACCTCGGCCCGCGTGGGCACCGGGTTCACAATCATCGACTCGAGCATGTGTGTCGCGACGATGACGGGCCGCCCCATCCGAAGGCAGCGCTTGACGATGCGCCGCTGGATGATGGGCAAGTCTTCCATCGGGCACTCAATGCCAAGATCGCCTCGCGCGACCATGATCGCGTCCGTTTTGCGGATGATTTCATCCAAGTTGCGCACGGCGAGCTGGTCCTCGATTTTGGCGACGATGTGCGCCTTGCTACCGTGCCCCCGGAGGACGCTGCGCAGAATTTCGACGTCATTGCCCTCGCGGCAGAAGGAGAGGGCCACAAAATCCACGTCCAATTCGCATCCCAAAGTGATGTCCGCGAGATCTTTGTCCGTGAGTGGGGGGAGGTTGACCTTCACGCCGGGCAGGTTGATGTGGCGGCGCGAGCCCATGACGCCCTCGGTCAGAACTTCGCAGCGAATGCGATGCCCCTTTTTGGCCAACACCTTCATGTGAATGACCCCGTTGTCGACGAGCACGGTGTCGCCCACGGAAATGTCGTCAATGAGGCCGTCGTAGTTGACGTCGACGGAGTAGGCCTCCTCGGAGCGTTCACCCCGGACGGTGAATTCAAAAATATCGCCGTTTTTGAGATCGAGTTTGGTGGGGAGATCGCCGGTGCGGATGGCTGGGCCCTGGGTGTCGAGAAGGATGCCGATGTTTTTTTGCTGCGAGACAGCCAGAGCGCGGATGCGCGGGACGACGGTACGCACCCAGTCGTGCGGGGCATGGCTCATGTTGAGCCGGAAGACATTTGTGCCAGCACTCATCAGAGCCCGGAGCATCTCCTCTGATTCGGTGGCGGGACCAAGCGTGGCGATGATTTTGGTCTTACGCATGGCTCTAAAAACCAACTTTTCAGAGAGGGGACAAGCGGACTCGGGTGGGGTGCGCAAAAAAGGTGCGCCTGCCGGGGCTAGGGGCGCTGGATGAGTTCGATTTCGTAGCCTTCAGGAGCGTCGATGAAGGCGATGAGGCTTCCTGAGGAGGTGCGGGTGGGGCCGTCGGAAAGTGGGTAACCTTTTGCAGTGCAGTGTGCTGCAAAAGATTCAAGATCATCGACCTCGAAGGCGAGGTGGGTCACATCGGCTCCGAGGACCAGGGGCCCCGAGGCGTCATACTTGCAAATCTCGATGAGCTCCTCGCTTTCAGGCGCCTTAAGGAAGACCAGTTCAGAGCCTCTGGGGGAACGATGGCGGGAGACCTCCGTGAGTCCCAAGACGTTGGTGTAGAATTGGATGGTTTTTTCGAGGTCTTCAACTCGGTAGCGCGTGTGGAGGAGTTTGCGGATCATATTGGAATGTTTTCAGGCTTCAGCTTCGGCTCGGGGCCATTATGGATGAGGCCCGCCCGCTCTGCGGGTCAATCTGGTCTGACTCTGAATATTCTATGATCGCTCTTGGTATCGATAGCGGAACGCAATCCACCAAAACCATCGCACTGGAGGTGCCCACTGGCAAAATCCTCGCATCCGCACAGAAAGCGTACTCTTTGATCGGGGGACTGCCTGCGGGGCATTTGGAGCAAGACCCTCAAGACTGGCTGGATGCGGTCGAGAGCACAGTGGGTCAGGTGTTGCGCGATTTGGGGGCGCGCAAACAGGAGGTATCGGCGATTGGGGTGAGCGGTCAGCAACACGGCTTTGTACCTCTCGACGCTCAGGGCAAGGTGATCCGCCCCGCCAAACTGTGGTGCGACACTTCGACTGTGGATCAGTGCCGCCAGTTCGACGCAGAGTTTGGGGGGGCAGAGGAACTCATCAAGCTCTCGGGAAATGCGATGCTTCCCGGGTACACGGCCCCTAAGATTCTCTGGCTGAAACAAAATGAGCCTAACCACTACAAGGCGCTCCGCACCGTCCTGCTCCCGCACGATTACATTAACTTTTTCCTGACTGGCGAGCGGGCGATGGAGTACGGCGACGCCTCGGGTACGGGCCTGATGGATGTCCGTACCCGCCAATGGTGTGATCCGCTCGTTGAGTTCATTGACCCCGATTTGGCGGAGGCGCTTCCCGCCCTCTCGTCTTCCCGGCGCCCGCTCGGCCTTTTGCGGGAAAGTCTCCGGGCTCAGTGGGGTCTCGATAAGAGCCCCGTCGTCAGCGCCGGCGGTGGCGACAACATGATGGGGGCGATCGGGACGGGGAATGTGGCACCCGGAGTGGTGACCGTGAGCCTCGGGACTTCGGGGACAGTCTTTGCGCATGCGGCGGAACCGGTTGTGGATGGGGAAGGGGAGGTGGCCGCATTTTGCGATTCGACCGACCGGTGGATGCCTCTGGTTTGCACGATGAATGTGACGGTGGCCACGGAGCAGGCGCGGAAGCTCCATGGGTGGACCCATGACGAGATGGAACACCAGATCGCTTCTGCTCCTGCCGGTGCCGGCGGACTCCTCTTCCTTCCGTATTTGAACGGGGAGCGAACCCCCAATCTTCCCTCGGGGACGGGAGTTTTTCACGGACTCACGACCACGACCATGACTCCGTCTTACATGGCAAGGGCTGTGATGGAGGGGGTGACCCTGGGTCTTGGGTACGGTCTTGCCCGGTTCCGGGCGCTGGGGATTCGGCCGACCGAGATCCGTTTGACGGGCGGTGGAAGCAAGAGCGCTCTCTGGCGTCAGATTTGTGCGGACGTTTTCGGGGTGCCGACGGTTTGCCTCAAGAGTGCGGAAGGTGCAGCCCTCGGGGCGGCCATCCAGGGGGCCTACGCGTGTGCTGCTGCCGAAGGAAAACCCAGCACTTTCCGCGACCTTTGCGCGCAAATGGTCGAGGTGGATTCTGTGACCCGGTGCGAACCGAACGCCGCTTTTGCGGAAGTGTACGCAAGGCAGCTTTCCCGGCAGTCCGAGTTGACGAGCCGTATGCATGGCCTCGGTTTTCTCTAATCAGGAGCTCTCCCCGTTCGGGTAAATTTTCCCGGTTGAGACCGAAGGCGCCCTCCTTTTTTCCAACTCTCCATGAAACTCGTCATCGCCGCGACCGGTGCCAGTGGGGCCGTGTACTTGCAGCAACTGCTCGCCAAAGTGGACGCCTCTGCGCACGAGGTGCACCTCGTGTTGAGCAGCTACGCAAAGCAGGTGGTGTTCGAGGAGTTGGGCGAACTGGTGGTTCCCCCGGGAGTGCATCAGCACGGAGACAAGACCATGAACGTCCCTTTCGTCAGTGGTTCCTCCCGTTTTGACGCGATGGTGATTGTGCCGTGTTCGATGGGCACCCTCGGGCGAATCGCCGCGGGCACGAGCGATTCCACGATTCTTCGGGCCGCGGATGTCTTCCTGAAGGAGCGCCGCCGCCTGATTTTGGTCCCGCGGGAAACTCCGTGGAACCTGATCCATGCCCGGAATGTCGTTTCAGTCATGGAGGCTGGCGCCTGCGTGCTGCCTGCTTCGCCCGCCTTTTACGGCGGCGCCCAGACGGTCCGCGAACTTGCGGACACCGTAGTGGATCGCATCCTGGACCAGCTCGATCTCCCCAATCCGGGAGCGTTTCGGTGGAAGGAGAATCCGCAGTGAATTGGCATGGTCTGGCGGCATGGATGGGACGCCGCCTGATGATGCTCCTCGGCGGAACCCTTCGGTGGAAACTGGAGGATGAAGCCGGTTATCTTTCCCGTCCGCTGGATCAGCCGCTGCTGGTGGCAGTCTGGCACAACCGCATCCTGGCGCTGCCCCTTTGCTATCAGTGGATGTGCAAGGCGCGCAGACCCCTCTCGGTGCTGACCAGTCCGAGTCGGGATGGCGGTTTGTTGAGCGCTTTGGTGGCCCAATTCGGAATCGGGGCGGTTCGCGGTTCGAGTTCCCGGAGGGGCAGCGCGGCACTGCGTGAGTTGCAGACGGTTCTCAAATCGGGCCGGGACGTGATCATCACCCCGGATGGGCCGCGGGGACCGCGCTATCAACTTCAGCCGGGGCTGGTCTTCCTTGCCCAACTGACCGGGACGCCAATCATGGCGGTGCAGGTCGAATATTCAGCCTACTGGGAGTTGCGCAGCTGGGACCGGTTCCGGATTCCCAAGCCTTTTTCGTCGGTCAGGATCCGGTTTTTGCCCCTTCTGACGGTGGGGCGGGGGCAAGGGGAGGATGGGGCGGTGGGCCCTGAATCCGAAGGTGTGCGGGTGGCGGCGTTGTTGGGCGGGGATTGATCCCGTTGGGGAGAACCGAGGCCGGGACAAGAGAGCCCCGGGCCGTCATGGCTTGCCGATGGTTCCTGAGGCCAATGGATGTGGTCCACCGAGGTCGCGCGGTTGCCGAGAACCTTTCGGCGCAGAGTGAGCGAAGGGAGGGGCGAAGGGTGTGTGTGGTTGCGGGACGTACAACTTTCAGCGCAGAAACAAAGATTTTGATTTGCGAATCAAAATTAGGAAAGACTAACAATGTTGCTTCAAGTGAACTTATTTGCGTTTTTCCAGCTCCATTCGCCGCAGCCTTCCCGGACTTTTTGGGCGCCTTTCTCCCGCTTTTTTCCATCCTGGATCATCCTCGGAGCCGTGGGATTACCGATTTTTGCAGATGCCGCCGAGCGCCCCATGATGACGGATCGTCCGGATACGACTGAATCTCCGTATACGGTTCCTCCCGGGCGTTTTCAGATCGAAGCGAGTTTTTTGGATTACTCCCAAGACCGCAGTGCCGCGCAGGGGAGCCGTCGCCAGTGGGTGTTCGGGCAGATGAACCTCAAGCGAGGGCTGACCCGGAACTCGGATCTGCAATGGGTGTTCAACGCGCATTCCTATGCCGGACAGACCGAAGGGGGGGACCGGTCTTATTCGGAGGGATTTGGGGATGTGACGTTGCGCCTGAAGCGTAATTTTTGGGGCAATGACAGCGGGCGAACGGCCTTTGCGCTGATGCCCTATGTCACCTTTCCGACCCATACCCGGGTGAGCGAGAAGGCCTGGGCTGGCGGTCTGATCTTGCCCCTGGCTTGGACGTTCCCAAACGGGTGGACCATGGGAGTGATGGAGGAATTGGATTTTCGGGACCGAGCGGCGGACGGTGCTGGTCGTTTTCAGACTTTGCATTCTGCAACCCTTGGAATCGCCCTGAGTGAAACGGTGGGCTCTTACTGGGAGCTGGTTTCGATTGCGGGGATCTCGCAGTCCCACCAGATGAGTGCCAACGCCGGGTTGACCTTTCAGATCGCTCCGAACCTGGTTTTGGACGCGGGCAGTCGAATTGGCCTGACCCGTTCGGCGCCCGATCTTGGCGTGTTTTCGGGGTTCAGCGTGCGTTTCTAATTCGGCGCGAATCGCCTCTGAGCCTTCGGGTTACAGTGTTTATCCGAAGCCCGAGTTGCGGAGGATTTCCCTTTGTGGTTTTTGCGAAGCTCTTTCTGCGGCTTCCGATCAAGCTCGCTTGGCGCGTTGCGTGAAGTCGCAAAAACCGCACGGGTGCTAGGAGACGATTCCAAGGGCGGAAAGGTCGGCGTCTGCCTTGTCGCGTTCCTTTTCGAGGTCCAGATCGAGGGCTCCGTCGGCCTTGAAGTGAGTGGTCAGGAATTTCCACGAATCCATCTTCTCGACGTCTCCAATCGCTTTGGAAGCCACGATGCCCGCTCCGCACGAGTTGGCCAGGGCATCGGCGGTTGCGACGCAGGCGGTCAACAGCCCCTGATCCGGCAGGCGGCGCACGGGACTGAGCGCGTTAAAAACGCTGTGGTGGTGCAAAACGGCGTCCCGTACGGCGGGGGTGACTTTCATGACGTGGCACATTGCTGCGCCGATCCGCGCGTGATCGATTCCGAGGAAGTGGCGTTCGACCACGGCATGGCCGCAGTTTCGCTCCAGGCTCCTGAGGAGGACGGCTTCGAACTCGGTGGGAAAATTGTGTTCGATGACGAGTTTTCCCATGTCGTGCAGCAGCCCGGCGAGGTACTCGGCTCCGGTTGTGGGACGAAATTTGGCGGCGATGGATTGGGTCAGTCGGCCGACGAGAAGGCTGTGCAGCCAAAACTTTTTCCAGTCGACCTGGACCTTGAGTCTCGAGAAGGCGTCGACGACGCCGATGGCGCAAGCCAGACGGCGGATCTCGGAAAAGCCGATCGTCATCAGCGCCTGTTGGATGCTGGTGATGGAGCGTGCCCCGTACATCACGGAACTCGCCACGCGGATGCAGCGAGAAGCCAGACCCGGATCGACCTCAATGAGCTTCTCCAAGTCTTCCATTTGAACCCCCTCACGGCTGAGGAGATCCATCAATTTGAGGGCGGAGGCGGACAGACTCGGGGCTTCCCCCGACTCCAGAAGGGAGATGAGGCGATCTCGCACCCAATGAAACCGAGCCTCGGTCGGTTTCAGCAATTCCTGCAGCACATCATTGGAGTCCGCCGTGACGCTCATCGCTCAAAAGCCTTTCAGTCCAGAAGGCCTAGACCGTTTTCTCCCTTTTGGCCACCTTGAAAAAGGACAGCTCACTCCCTTTGGAAACGTGAATCAAGATGCGGCATCTGAACCTCTTCCGGGCGGCGGGTAAAAAGGCTGGGCGCGGACCGACTGGGGCTAAGGGGAGGCAATCGGCAGCGGTTGTGCATGAGATGAAAAAGGTTTTTTCCCCCCTGCTAGCAACTTTGTGTTGGGCCCCTTCCCTCGCGCTGTTTGGCGCCGAGGTCTCCAAAGAGGCGCGGCCCGTAGCTCCCGCAAATTCGGCGACGCCTTCCCCGGCCAAGGCGCCTCCCGTGGAACCCGACTACCAGCCTGCACCAACGCTCCCCAACGTGTCTTACGGGCCGCATCCCAAGCAGGTGATTCATTTTTGGAAGGCCGAGAGTGCAAAGCCCGCTCCACTGCTTTTGTTCATCCACGGGGGAGGCTGGCAGGGCGGCAACCGCTCCAGTGGCCTTTATCCCTCACTACTCAAGGAGATGCTGGAGGCGGGCATTTCGGTGGCGTCGGTGGAGTATCGCTTCATTGCGGAAGCCACGGCCGATGGGATGGTGCCTCCGGTCAAGGGACCCCTTTCCGATGCAGCGCGTGCTTTGCAGTTTGTGAGAAGCAAAGCGGCGGAATGGAACATCGACAAAACCCGGATCGCGGCCAGCGGCGGGTCTGCCGGGGCGTGTTCCTCGCTGTGGTTGGCGTTTCACGATGACCTTGCTGATCCGAAGAGTGCGGATCCGGTGGCGCGCGAGTCGACGCGGCTTTTGTGTGCGGCGGTGAACGGGGCGCAGACCACGCTGGACCCGGCCCAGATGGTGGAGTGGACGCCCAACAGCCGTTACGGAGCGCACGCTTTCGGGATCACTGGGGACAATGCGAAAAAGACCTCCGCCTTCGCCGAATTTTTGGCGAAGCGCGAAAGCATCCTTCCATGGATTGCGGAGTATTCTCCCTATGCCCTGGTGAGCGCCGGAGATCCGCCCGTTTATTTGTTTTACGGAAACCCTCCGGCGATGGGCAAAGAGGAGAAGGATCCGACGCACACGGCCAACTTTGGCGTGGGTCTGCGGGAGCGCTGCAAGGCGGTGGGAGTGGATTGCGAGTTGGTGTACCCGAATGCTCCTGCCGTGGTGCATCCGCAGATCGCGGACTACCTGAAGGCCAAGCTGAAGGCGACTCCGGCCCAGTAGCCGAGCGCACCATCAGGGAGTGAACTCGGAAACGGAAGTTGGGCTGAAAACCAGCTTCCCGCGCATGGCAGGAGGCCGGATCTGGCGGGTCCGGCTGTGGGGCTTGTTTCGGGCGAATGCGCACCCGCTGCTGGCGGGATGGACCGAGCCGCATTTAGCCGGGCGAACGTTGCGCTAGGGATTCCCCCGGTTGAAATTGAGGCGTGAGGCGTACGCGCTGAATTCTGGGAACTGCTCCGCTGGCATACTGCAGAACCAACCTTCCCAGCCGCTGCGCGTGAAACTGGGAATCCACCGCATAGCGAGCAATTCCCGGGACAAAATATGCGAGAAAGGAATCGGAATCGCGGCACACAACCGACACGTCGCGCGGGATCCGGAGATTGCGACGAATGAGTTCACTCGCGACCAATATCGCAGGCTTCGCGTGGGTGACCAAAAATCCCGTGGGCCGCCTTGTTCCTCGAAGGAGATAGTCCAGTTTCCGTCGGATTGCCTCCGGGGTGCCGTCATGTTCAATCACCGTCGGTGTGGCGTCCGGATGCATTCGGAATGCTTCGAGGAAGCCCTCTTGGCTCTCCAAGTCGCCGGCACTGGCCGTTTTCTGCCGCATTAGCACGATGTGCTGATGGCCCAGGGCAAGGAATCGACCAGCGGCATGCCGACAGGTTGCACGGTGATGGAGGTCCACAGACGGGAGCTGAACTCCCGTGTGCTCCGAACCCGAAGTCACGCAGATCAGGGGGCTTGCTCCAAACCATCGCTGCACGCGCACGCTTCCGCTGAACAATACCCATACGGTGGCGGGTTGCTGTTCGGTCAGGATTTCCAGATTCCTCTCCGGATTCTCGGCCTGCCACCACCGGCCCGCGACGTGAATGCGCAATTTGTACCCGTGCCTTCCAAGAAACTCCCGCAGACACTCCGTCCAAACGTGCGCGAAAGGCACTAGCTCCGCCAACGGTAGCGGACTAAGCAAAGCAACGACTCGGGCCGCATTGCGCCTTGGCGCTGCCGTTGGGATCAGGATGGAACGTCGCCGCCCTTGCTCCGCTTTGAACCAGCCTTCTTTTGCCAGAATCTCTAGCGCGGATCGAAGTGTTGGCCGACTGACCTGCAGCGACTGACTGAGTTCTCTCTCCCCCGGGAGCTGCTTTCCCCACACGCCTGCGCCCAAGCGCTCTCGAAGCGCCGATGCAACATGCTCGACCAGAGAGGGGCGATGAGCAGTAGAGAGGGAGGGCTGCATAAACTGGTCAACAAAAAATACCACTGGGTTCGGATCGAATCTACCGATTCCTTCCGTCATCGTATCCCATATGCGCGTCCTCCCCCAGTTCACCCGGATCGGTGCGGTGTTGTTCGGATTAGCAGCCCACAGTCTCTCTTTTTGCATCGCGAGCGCAGCGGAGCCGGTGATCCAAAAGCAAACCCTTTTCAAGGCCGGCGAAAATGGCGTGGTGCTGTACCGGATCCCTGGAATGGTTGTGACTCCGAAGGGCACCGTTCTCGCCTATTGCGAGGCGAGGCGCCATTCGAGAGGCGATTGGGGCGAGATTGAAGTTCACCTTCGCCGGAGCACCGATGGAGGTAACACGTGGACTCCGGCGCGCGCGATTGCCCACTCCGGAGAACGGATTGAAGGAAATCCTCATAAGCCAGCGGAGGGCAGGAACGAGCAAACGGTGAACAACCCCGTGGCGATCGTGGACGGCAAGACGGGGGTGATCCACTTCCTTTACTGCGTGAACTATGCGCGTTGCTTTTACATGAAGAGTGACGACGAAGGGGCTACGTTTTCCGCTCCGAAGGAGATCACGCAGGCATTTGAACCCTTTCGGAAATGGTGCGATTGGAAGGTGCTCGCGACGGGTCCGGGTCACGGTCTCCAGCTCCGTAATGGACGCCTGGCCGTGCCCATTTGGATAGCCTACGGGAAGGCCGGAGCCCATGCGCCGTCCATGAGCGGAACCATTTACAGCGACGATCAAGGAATTACGTGGCAGGCTGGCGACATCGCATTTCCCAACACGCCGACGTGGAAAAACCCCAACGAAACGGCGCTCGTCGAGCTTTCGGACGGTAGCGTTATGCTCAATGCGAGGACGACTGCGAATGCCAACCGCCGGCTCGTTGCCGTGAGCCCCAACGGCGCGACCGACTGGACAATTCCTCGCTTCGACGCCGCTCTGCTCGATCCCAAGTGCATGGGAAGCCTTCTGCGAATTCCGTCCGGATCTGCGCAGGGCCGGCTGCTCTTTTGTCACCCCTACAATCTCAAATACGATGCAGGCGGGCGTGAGGTTCCGGGAGGCTACGGTGCCCGGAAAAACCTCAGCATTCAGATCAGCGAAGACGATGGGTTGACGTGGAGTGCGCCCAAAACCGTCGAGGAAGGCCCCAGCGCGTATTCTGATTTGGGTCTTCTCCCGGACGGGAGCGTCCTTTGTTTTTACGAATGCAAAGACACGCTGGCCATCGCCCACCTGAGTTCGGAGTGGGTGAACTTTCCGGCTGCTCCGACGGGTGTGGGGCCCGTTGAAAGGCAAGTTTTCGGAGGGCCATCTCGATGATTACGCTGCGGATTCCCTGCATGCTGCCCTTGAGCCTTCTATCGTGCGGCATGGGCGAGCCCGCAACCCCCTGCGCACAGCAAGCCCCATCCCTCCCCGAATTTCAGATGAGCTCGCGGCTGGACTGGAAGCGATTGCC
>JBANFR010000030.1:0-29322 GCA_037975925.1 Verrucomicrobiota bacterium | reverse complement strand
CTGAACGGTGTCGATTCGCTCTGCGGCACCTGCTCCGCGTTTCCGAAAAGTTCGGCGCTTCCTGCCTGGAAAAAACGAGTTCCAGGCCGCGTCTGGCGAATCGCCTCCAAAATATAGAGCGGACCAAGCGCATTGACCTGAGCGGTCCCCACGGGATCGGAAAGAGATGCCACCGCAGAGCTTTGGCCCGCCAGATTGTAAATCTCGTCAGGCTGCACCCTTTCCACGATCTCCGTGGCGGCCACCGCATTTCCCAAATCAAAGGGCTCCACGTGAAGATGCTGATGATCCGAAATTCCCAATTCCCGCAACCGCCACCCACCGCCCCCTCCCGAAGACCGGATGGTCCCATGCACATGGTAACCCTTACCCAAGAGCAACCTCGCTAGATAAGCGCCATCCTGCCCAGAAACCCCTGTGACAATCGCAGACTTCACGCTGCCACCCTTAAACGATCTCTATCTCCGGGAATGGAAAGATGAATCTCCCGCCCCTCGCCAGAAACTCCTGTTCCCGCCGCAATATCCCCTCCTTAAAGTGCCACGGTAGTACGAGAAAATAGTCAGGCTTCATCGCCCTAGCCTCTGCCTCCGAAATAATCGGGATATGTGTACCGGGAGTGACACGCCCAAACTTCTCCTCGTTGACCTCGGCTATCGCCGGAATGTCGTTTGCCGTCAGCCCGCAAAATTGAAGCACCACATTTCCCTTGGTAGAGGCTCCATATCCCAAAATCCTCTTACCATCGGCGTTGAGGGAGCGAATGAGACGGACCAAATCCTCCCGATGCCGAAACACTCTCTCTTCGAACTCCCGGTAAGGACGAGGCGTACTAAGCCCCATCCGGTCCTCCTGCCCCAGAAGCCAATCAATCACGGCGCTATTACAACGCACACTCTGGTTTGAAACCTTGGCCGCCGTGACGGCAAAACTTCCCCCGTTCACCGCATTCATCACGACGTCCACCACCTTCATTCCCGCTTTTGCAAGAATATCGCGAACGACGCCCAAAGAGTAATACTCCAGATGCTCGTGGCAAATCGTGTCATACGAATTCGTCCGCAGCATGGATGGCATATAACTCTGTTCAAAATGCCAAAGCCCATGGTCGCTCAAGATGCTTTCGATCTCGCAAGCAAAACCCACGGGGTCCGCAAGGTCATAAAACATTGCAATCGATGACACCAGTTTAGCGGAGCGACTTTCCACAGAACGATAGGCTGCTGTAGAAAAAAATTCGGGGACCAGCGTAATTTCCTCGGGGTAATAGGAGGAAAATTTCACTCCTGTCGGATCAATACCAATCCGACGAATACCCTGGGTTTGGTAAGCCTTCAGTGTCGTTGCATCATTGCTGCCAATATCCAGCACTACATCGCCGGAACCCAAGGCGCTCAAACGCTCTAAATACGACACCTTTTGCGTCAGATGCTGGACCATGGACTGATTCAATCCAGAGCGGTAACCATAGTTATTCCCATACATCTCGGCTGCATCATACGAATGCCTCAACTGCAAAAGACCACTCTCTGGACACCACACCAACTCCAGAGGGCCAGAGCTCACCGCCTCCGCAGAGTTCATGGGAAACACTCCGGTCAGGCTTTGAACGCCAAGACTCAGGACCGATACAAAACTTTTGGAACCCGAAATTCGGCACCTCCTTAAAGCGACGTACGATGATTTGGACATAATGATTCACGGGCACTTTTAAAAATTGAACAAACTCCAAGCTCGAAGCGTTGAAAAGCCAATGGACCCGCTTGTGGAGGGAAAGCATACCAAATCGGCTCTTTGAACGAAGGGAAACACTCAGCCCGCCTCGAGAAACTCAAAGCCCCCCCCTACCCCCTTGCCACCCCTTTTCGGATTCAGCCTTTCCGGACGGCCCTCGAAGGGCCTCCAACCCCGGATGACGTCGCTCTTGGAGGGCTGTATAAACCGCAGACTCCCGGGAGGAGCAGACGCGCAGTGCACAAATCCATGACGCTCGCAGCGAAGCACAAGAAAGGCCCCAGTTCATGGCCCAATATGGCGGCGATAACCCCCAATTTTTCACAATTCTTCATTTTCCGCAAAGCCCTCCAAATCAGAGTTTTCCAGTGGTGGCCAGCTAGGAAATTGAACCCCCTACCAACTCGCTGTAAGGGACTTACGACAAATTTGACATTTCCCGGAACCATGTTGCACCACCCGGAATTACTCTGTTGGAGCCCTCTTTTCGAAAGCCCTTGCGCCCGCACCAAACGGCACCCAATGGCCCCATTTTTAATCACCGAGGATACGCTGGGTGATACGCTCAAACGCCGATACCCCGAGCAGACTGGGAAGCCTTGCCTCTCGCCCTTTCCCGCGACGAGGGTTTCCAACGGCCTGTAAGCCGAAACCACATATCACCGCCCATCCACTGCCGGCACACCCGACCGCCCGTCGCCCCCTCCCAAACCAAAGGCCCAGCCGAGTCAGGACCTTTAACCCCAATACTGATCACTTAGTCATTTAAACCTGTTGAGTTTTGGAGTCCGCACTTGCGCAGTGTATGGCTCGAACGGCAACGACGATGAGCGGCGGTCAAAAGATCGCTCAGCTCCTCAGCATCGGAGTTTTGGCACGCTGTTATCCTCGGGAACGGGTCCGCGAGATCCTGGCCAGATTCAACGCCAATAGCGGAAGGGTCAGAGATTTGCCTTCGGATGCCCTGGTTTACTCCGTGATTGCGCTGGGCCTATTGATGGCCGTCTCCACGGGAGAGGTATTGCGTTGTCTTCTGGAGGGCCTTTCGTGGCTGGGGGGCCTCCGCAGCAAACCGCGCATCGCGGGTAAATCCGCCTCTCGCAGGCGCGGACCCGCTTGGGCTCCGCTCCATTGAAGGCTCCGTGGAAAGTTTTGCCCATTCCATTCGAGTGATCCGAAGGAAACCGGCCGCTCCGCCAGTCCTTTCCCCCTAGAGTTATGCGAAAGTGGTTCTGAGCGTTGATCTCTGAATTCCCGGAGGAGAGGGTTCCTGAGCAAAGCGGGCGATAGGGACCACGTGGCCTGAAACGGAAAATGTCCAGCTACCCCATTCGCGCCGCGTGCAGCCCAATCCAAACATGCGATCCGGTTGTGGTTCTCAAAAAAGCCACATAAGTGAACAGTATTCGGCCTAAAAGGGATAGACGTAGGGGAATCGAGATGCTTTTACGCAAACCCCATCTGATGGACGCCTGACCCGCGCCACCCCGGCGCACCCATGAGCACCTGGGTAACAATTGACAGTAACGTTGTTACACCGGTCGCACGGCAACCCTCAGTTTCAAGGGGGCGAAAGGGTTAATCCATGCATGCCCGGATCACGGTGCGGGAGGTGGCGTTGCCATCCCTGAACCGATGAGCCAATCGGCGCGTCCGACACTCGACCGACGCTTTCGATATTCACCGGGGGAAACACCAAAAAACTGAGTGAATGCATGACCAAAATGCGCGTGATCATAAAATCCACAGGCATGAGCGATCTCTGAAATCGTCTGCGCACTTTCCAGAATTAACTGTGAAGCGTGATCCAATCTTATCCGCATGAGATACTGTACGGGACTCATCCCTAGTGCCTTCTGAAATACTCGCTCAAACTGCCGTACAGATAAGCCAGCCAAGTCCGCGAGTTCCTTGACCGACATTCCGTCGCCAAACGCACGATGCATCTTTTCCATAACAGCACCGAGCCGTTCGATAGTCGCCGCTGGATAGCGCTCCCCCTTCACACGCCGCGATACTCCGGCAAGCCCGACCACCTTTTGTTCCCGGTCAAACAGCGGAATCTTGCTAGTCAAGATCAGATGAGCCAGCGGCTCCTTTTCAGGCGAGGGTTCCACAAGATTGAGGAGCGCTTTACCCGTCTCAAAAACCTTTTGATCATCAGCCTCATAAACCTTCGCCCTAGGCAGCGGAAAAAAGTCGCGATCACACTTTCCTATCCCTTCAGCCTCACTTGCGACGCCGCAGAACTCGCAGGCCAGCTTATTCAACACCATAAACTTTCCACGTTTGCTTTTCATAAAAAAGCTCACGTCCGGAAACAACTCCATGGTCATGATGTACGCAGCGATACCGTCAATCTCGTTCAAAAACCGCTGCCGCTCGGGCGAATTCTGCATGCACCAATTCCTACCCCATCCCCGCCAGCCGACAATCGTCATACTCACGCTTTTGCTCCGTAACGAGAACGCAATAACTGCATCATAAACACATTGATCTCCCACTGATCCGCAACCGGTTCCTGCGTGTAGGGGAGCACCGGCATGTAGGGAACCGGACCGAATTCCGGCGTAAAAGTGAGTTCCGCACACCCTTGCGATCTACGGAATTCAACGGTCCGATCCCACCACTTGAGATGTGCCTCCAGCGCCCCGGCCCATTCCGGCGCCCTGGGATCACTCACTTGTGCCCCTTGTTGCCACCCCACCCGCGCGTGCACATGACCAACATGAGGAACGACGGCTTCGATCCAATGCATCTGGTCCTCGAGCAGGGATTCACTGCCACAACACCAGTGCGAGGCGTCCAACGCGATCTGAACCGTAGGAAGCCGCTCCACCATCTCGGCAGTTCGCCACGCACAATGCATCCAACGGCTGCGATGCGTTTCGTGTAAAACGGGTATGCCGCTCTCCTGTTGAATGCGATCGGCAATCTCAAAAATCCGAAGGTTATCTTTGAGATCAAAAATATCGCGCCCAGTCTGGCTGTTGATCTTATCCGGTTGCAGTTGAACGATACGGCGCAACCGGCCTTCGTATTCTCGAATATGCACATCCACGTCGCGATGGGTTGTTACGTAATGCTGTGCGATCACGAGTAAACCGTGTTCCCGTGCGAGAAGAAGCACTTCGTTCATCTTTTCGTCGTGATCTGCAATCCCGACTTCAATGCCCTCATACCCTGCCTGGATTACCTTTTGAATAAACTGCTTCGGGGCCAGATGCTCAGCACCCCAACGCGGACAACACACCCGAATTGTCATCTTTGACATTCTTCGCCCTTAAACGCGTTCGACAAACCTCAACACGAGCGACTCGTATCCCACTATTCGCTCGAAAGTCGCCTCTCGCTCTACCCGGGGCACAGACCTCACGCATTCGATTCGAGACAACCGCGTAGCACACGCGCGCACTACCGACCGCAACAACAGGCGCGCATGTTGCGCCCCCAAACACAGATGCTCGCCAAACCCAAAAGACACATGCGGGTTCGGCTTTCGATCCAGCCGGACCTGGTCAGGATTTTTAAATACAGTCTCATCCCGATTTGCCGCCGCCCAACAAAGAGCCACGCGCGCCCCGGGCAAACTCTCTTCACCCCCGAGCGACACCGGACGCGTTAAAACCCTGCCAATATGTGTGAGTGGCATAAACACTCGAAGCAACTCTTCCACGGCAAGCACGACGCGTTTCGAGTCATCCGCTAAATAATCGAGCGCCTGGCTGTCCTCCGCAAAATACGCCAATGTCGACGTAATCGTGTGGATGATCGTGTCCCTTCCCCCGGCAAACGCGATGTTTGCATACCCCAAGATTTCCGCGTGCGTCAGGGGCCTGCCCCCTAAATTGGCGCCCATGAGGTATGAGAAGAAGTCCTCTCCCGAGCTCTGCCGCGCCCGCTCGATTTGCTCATCAATGTACTCATCAAGACCACTTGAGCTCTCCAACCCATCGTGTTTTCGAAAAACGTGCGTCCCCCATCCGATCCATCGATCCGCATGTTCGATCGGTAAATTTAAGAGCACCGTTAACGCACGAGACTGCAGCGGTATCGCAAACTGCCCCACCACCTCCACCTCTTTCCCCAAGACTGCATCCAGTGCCGAGGAGACCAACGCATCCACCTTCGCAATGTAATCCGGCTCTTTGGCACGCAAAAATAGCGGCTCAACCAGCGCGCGATACCCTCCGTGTTGCGGCGGATCCGTTTCTAAAGGCAACTGACGCACGCTGCGCACCGATTCCTCGGAAGGGATCGGTACGCGAAACGGAGCATCCGAACTAAAAGTCGTCCAGTCTTTCGCGGCTTCTCGCACCTCTGCGTGCCGGAGCAACATCGGGATATTCTCTCCTTGAAACGGACAACGGTGCACTCCGCTTTCCCGTCGGGATTGCGCAAATGGATCCTGGGGTAAATCGAACGGTTTCATGGTTATTTGAAGGAAATGGTGTACTGCAAACAACCCCAATCCTATCCAAAGCGCCCGAAACACGATTGTAAGGGCCGGACGTTCCCGTGTAAAAAAGCGACACATTATAGAGATTCCCGACACTCCCTCCGCGAATACGTTTGCTCGTTTTTCCAGTCGCTTTGCGAGCACCCCTCGCCGAGGCAAATATGCCCCGCACGATTCACGTAATATCAAGCGAGCTGGCTAAACAAGAGAGCGTGTCGGCAGCTTTGGCTCCGCTATTCGTTTCGGTATCTCGCGAAATGCCATGATTGCAATGTCAGGCCAAGGCTCATGCATAGCCGTCACGAGCACAACTGGCCGATGACATGAATTTGTCGAGCCACGGCAGATCCAGCTGGCTTCAAAGCGATGAACGGATCGCCCCCCTCCCCATTCAACTCCTCCTGGCAAGCAGTGAAAAGAGGCATCGACGACCTCGCGAAATCTCGCTGGGTAAGCCGGCAAGTGAACGGCGCGACGACGCTCCGGGAGATGAGCTCCGAGGCATTGCTCGCGATCCCTTATTCCCGATTCCCAGTGCCCGTTGCGGACCCCATTTGGGGCCGCCAAAGCTTCGGCAGGCCGCACCTCCCGTTGACGGAGGACCCCGCTCCAAACACCAAACGCAGAAGCCCGGACGCCATTCACTGGACTTGTTCAACCACGGTTTATTTTAACGGCACCGCTATCGCGCCGCGTAAATAACCCCTTCCTTGCTGGGCTCAGTCATCTTTTAATAGATGCACCGAATACACACTGTGCCAGGTATTTCTGGATACCGACAACATCTGTTCCTTTCTTGAATTCTTTCGTGACCGGCAACCCACCGCCGGAAACCCAAATCTTCAACTCTGAATCCGCGTCAAACGAGCCTGCTGTCTCGACGCTGAATTGAGTAATACTCCGAAACAGCACGCTGTGATAGCTCACCTTCGAACCTGTAAGGCCTTGTTTGTCTATCATGATTAGCCTGTGGTCAGTGAAAATGAACATATCCCGGAAAATCTTAAACCCACGTCCGATAACCTCTCCGGGAACAAGGACCGGCGCGAGTTCCTCCTGAACCTTTGCAATGTCAATTTCCGATGCGTTTCCAAGCAGATTACTAATGAGTCCCATTGTATTTCTTTATTTAGGCGCCTTGCTTCTGTTATTCTGCCGAATACCCATTAAACGGCTGCGGCAGGGTTTTACAGCTCCCGCGTTATTCGTAAGTTTGGTTATTGTCTGCCAGTGCCCAAGCGGTGGGGCAAACCCAAACGCCCCCCTTGTCCGTGTCAAGCCCGCGGCTGATTTTTGGCACGCGCTCGCCTCTGTTGCCTGAAGGCGGTGTCCGGGCGGTCCATCCGCCCCAGGAGGAATTTCGGTCGGGGAGGATATGGGAGACGCGTAGGGGAAATGCCGGGTGCGAACCCTCCGTTCCGAGCGTTCGGCTGCGCTTTTCCGCCCGTCGAGTCGCTCCAGGAGGCGGTTTCGGAGAAGCCCGTCTTCTCCAATCGCATCTCGCCCCTCTCCGATTGTCGCAGTGCGGAAACAATCTTCCCGAGGTTCCGCCCCACCGTCTGCGCCATCAATCCGCATCCCCCATGCGGGGTCGCAAACCTCTCAACCAAACCGGAGCCGCCGCACGTATCATCCGCTGCTGGCTCGGCATCAGCGTCGATAAACTCGTCATCGACCTCGAAATCGCCGGACACCCCATCTGCCGTAGCAGCACTGACCGGATCGAAAGCCGCCAGAAGTATTTCACCGACGTCGATATGATGGCCTACGTCGAAACACTCCGTATCCGGGCGGATCGCCTCTTCATGGAGCCCAGGGAGCTCCAGAAGCATCTCCAGACACACCTGCGCGAGCGCCATCAGAAGGCGCTTCTTCGCACAAACTTGATGCGAATTCCCCACTTCCGATCACGGAACCGAGAGGTATTCCGGCCCCTTGATCTCCATTTGTCGCGAGACCGCGACAAGCGGAGTCCATCCCTCCAGTAGTTGGGATGGCCTGTGGAAAAGGCTCTCGCAAGTGCGTGTTCATCCCGACCCAAACGCCCCCAGTAAGCCGGCAAACGCCCGAACACATTGGCGTCCCCACCTTCTTTCCTCCAAGCTTTCAGGCGGCGGATGAGGGGTTTGAGCCAACCGTAGATGGGAGTCTTGAAGGGTTTGCGGGGTTTTTGGCGGGTTTAGGGGATTTCGTTCCGTTTCTCGTCGATATCGCTCCAACGCAGGGCGGACGCCCCTGCCTGGCTGACGCCGGCCAACCCGAGAAACTCCAGAAAATCGGCGCTCTCATGCTGCCACGCGGGCCGCTGGCCCCCAGCTCCGGCTACACCGGGGCCCTTGGAGGGCTGCGCTGGGCGGCCGGCAACGGAGCGGAAGAGGGGTCCGAAATCATCGCTCAGTAATCGGGTGATACGCGCGGGTGATACGCTCGAAAATCAGGGAATTTTCGCTTTTCCGCAAAGCCCTCTGGATCAGAGGTTTAAGGTGGTGGGCAGTGAGGGAATCGAACCCCCGACCAACTCGGTGTAAACGAGCCGCTCTACCGCTGAGCTAACTGCCCTTTCCGAAGCGAGCGCGGAAGCTACCGCACTCCACCCGCGCTGGCAAGCCTCTCCCCTACACAAACTCGATCCTCGCATCGGCGGAATTCACAAAACCCATCGCCTTCAGTTCGCGCCCGAAACGCGCCAACCCCTGCTTTTCCGCCCCCCCCAAACCAAAACAGATACACCGGTTCAGATACGTGCGAGCCACCTCCCGCGGCACCTCCCTTTCCTCCGCCACAATCGTCTCAATCTCCCGCACGCCCTGCTTCGCCAATTCCCGAAAAACATCCGCAACTTCCGGAGCCCTCCCCACCGTTTTCCGGATCACCCACACCGCATACACAAAAGGCAACCCGGTCCAATTCGCCCACACCTCTCCCAAATCCCAAAAATGGCACGCCCCGTCCCCCTGCTCCTGTCGAAAACGGATCGCCTGATTGCCAATGAGCAGGCGCCCGCGCCCTCTTTGAATCGGTTCCCCCTCGAAAACCATGGACAAGCGTCTCCCCAAAACCCCCTTCCCCAACACCTGAACCAGGTGGACTGAGGTCAGCGAGGCGGGATCCACGTGTACCTCCGTCATTTCCGCCAAATCCCCATGGTAGGCCACATAAACGCTGTAAACCGGGCCCTGACTGGCAATGGCCACTCCATCCACCACCCAGTAGTTTTCAGGATCCCGCAGCAATTCAAACACGGGTACCAGGGCCGCATCCAACTCTCCCCTGCGAAGCTTCTCCGCCAGCACGCGGGGATGCTCCAGACACACGCCTTCCAGCCCGTAAATCAGAGGACGACTATTGAGATACTGAACACACCCCACCCGGATCCCCCGCAGGGCGTCCACCCCTCTCACAAACCGGCTCCCTCCAAAGCCCCGGCAACCGGCGATGCGGGCACCTCAAGCCGCCGATACCAAGTATCGCGGGCCACAGGATCTCGCCCCGCCTCACGGATTGCTTTTTCAAAGGCCGCCTGAGTCTGGGCCTTGGGAGTGGTGGCGCCGGCCATGTGAAAGATCTTCTCCTCCATGATGGTTCCGTGCAGGTCATCCACCCCATAATTCAGCGCTATGGAGGCCAGCGGCAGACCAAAGCTAATCCAGTACGCCGTGAGATGATCGAAGTTATCGAGGTAGATGCGGCTCACCGCCAAAGTCCGTAATTCATCCATGGCCGTCGTGGGGGCGATGTGAGCCATGTCGGTGGTTTCGGGAACAAAGGCGAAGGGAATAAACGCAGTAAACCCTTGGGTTTGATCCTGCAAATGGCGCAACTGACGCAGGTGGTCGACCCGCTGCTCGAGCGTCTCCACATGGCCAAAGAGCATGGTAGCGGTGCTGCGCATGCCCATTTCGTGCCATATTCTGTGCACCTCCAACCACTCCTCAGCGCTTTCTTTGCCCCGGCAAATGCGATCTCGAACTCCGGCATCAAAAATCTCAGCGCCGCCACCGGTCAGCGCGCCGAGACCGGCACCCCGGAGTTGCTCGAGAGTATCACGGAGCGGCTTCTTAAAGACGCGCTCGGCAAGGTGGCGTATCTCGATGGCCGTAAACGCCTTCAAAAACAAAGCGGGATCCAGAGCCCGAAGCGCTGAAAGCAATTCGAGGTACCATTTCGCGGGGAGGCTAGGATGTAATCCCCCGACCATGTGTACTTCGGTAATCCCTTGCGCCAGAGCAGCACGCACCTTTTCGACGATCTCGGGAATAGAGGACTCAAAGGCGTGGGCATCGCGTTTTTTGGCACCGAAAGCACAGAACTGGCAGGAGAGAATACAGAGGTTCGAATAGTTGATGTAGAGGTTGCGAATGTAGGTCGCGTAGTTCCCGTTTTTCCGCTCGCGGATGAGGTTTGCGATGATCCCCAACGCATTCACGTCTGGGTGTTTGAACAAAAACAAAGCCTCTGATTCATCAATCCGCACGCCAGAGCTCACCTTCTCAAAAATGGGGAGGAGATCTTTAGGCAACAGGCGCATTGCGGAAGCGGAAGAGGTGTGCACCTAGGAAGTTTAGAGAAGGCCAGAGGCTTTTCAACCGCCCACAGGCCTCGCTTCTCGCGCCCGTTGCCGTGCGCCCTCGGAAGCGGATGCCCCCACACCCGATCGTTAATCGACAAAAAAAGGGGGCGCCCGGAGTTTCCCCCGGACGCCCCTTGAGCGGGAGCTGACGCGCTTACTTGCGCTTCGCCGTTGCCTTCGCCTTGGAGGCGGTAGGCTTAGCGGACGCCTTCTTCGCAGAGGAGGCCTTCGCGGGCGCGGCCTTCGCGGCGGGAGCGACCTTCTTGGAAGCGGAGACGACGGGCTTGGCCGAAACCTTCTTCGCAGGCAGAGCCTTCGCTACAGGAGCGGAAGCCTTCGCAGCGGAACGCTTTTCCTCAATGGCAGCCTGAGCGGCGGCCAAGCGGGCCACAGGCACCCGGAAGGGCGAGCAACTGACGTAGTTCAGACCCACCCGGTGGAAGAATTTCACCGAATCAGGATCCCCGCCGTGTTCCCCACAAATCCCCAACTTGATGTCGGGACGTACGGAGCGGCCTTTCTCGATCGCGGTCCTCACCAACTGCCCCACCCCAGACTGATCCAGGCTCGCAAATGGGTTTTTGGTGAAGATCTCGTTTTCGAGATAAGGATTGAGGAAGTTCCCCATGTCATCCCGGCTGATCCCCAGCGCGGTTTGAGTGAGGTCGTTGGTGCCGAAGCTGAAGAATTCAGCCGTGTTGGCAATTTCATCGGCCGTGAGAGCGCCACGAGGCACCTCGATCATGGTGCCGACCTGGTAGCTCAACTTCACCTTCTTTTCCTTCTGCACCTCCGCCGCAACGCGGTGAACCACCTCCACCTGGAGATCGAGTTCCTTCTTGAAGCCGACGAGGGGAATCATCACCTCCGGTTTCACCTTAATGCCCTTCTTCTGGACCTCGGCAGCCGCCTCAAAAATGGCGCGAGCCTGCGTCTCGGTGATCTCGGGGTAGGCGATGCCCAGACGGCAACCGCGGTGACCCAGCATGGGGTTGAACTCGTGGAGAGCCTCAACCCGAGCGGCCACCTTTTCCGGAGTGATTCCAAGCTTCGCAGCAAGGTCGGCCTGAGCCGAGTGATCGTGCGGCACAAACTCGTGCAACGGCGGATCGAGCAGGCGGATCGTGGCGGGGTAACCCTTCAGAGCCTTGAAGATCCCGATGAAATCTTCCTTCTGGTAAGGGAGGATTTTCGCGAGAGCGGCCTTCCGGGCTTCGACGGTCTCGGCGAGGATCATCTCGCGCACCGCATCGATGCGGTTGCCTTCGAAGAACATGTGCTCAGTCCGCGTGAGGCCGATTCCAACGGCTCCAAAGGCGATCGCGTTTTGAGTTTGCTCGGGGTTGTCGGCGTTGGTGCGGACACTCAGGCGAGTGGCTTGGGAACACCATTTCATGAGCTGCTGGAAGCTCTTGAACTTCTCGGTTTTCTGCGCGGCTTTGTCGCCGTTGAGAGTTCCGGTGATGATCTCGCTCGGAGAGGTCTTTAGCTGCCCCCCGTAGACCACACCGCTGGTCCCATCAATGGAGAGATAATCGCCCTCCTTGAAGGTCTGGCCGGAGATGGTGACCGTCTTTTTCTCGTAATCAATGAGCACTCCCGACGCACCGCAGATGCACACCTTGCCCATTTGACGCGCCACAAGCGCGGCATGAGAGGAGACGCCCCCCTTGGCCGTGAGAATCCCCTCGGCTGCAATCATCCCCCGGAGGTCTTCCGGAGAAGTCTCGTTACGGACGAGCAGAACGGCTTCGCCCTTTTCAGCGGCGGCAGCAGCACGGTCGGCATTCAGATAAATTTTGCCGGAGGCCGCACCGGGTCCTGCGGGAAGGCCCCGCGCCAATTCCTTCGCCTTCTTGACCTCGGCGAGATCAAAAATCGGCGCGAGCAGCTGGTCGAGCTGATCGGCCGGATTGCGCAGCACCGCAGTCTCCCAATCGATGAGCTTCTCCTTGAACATGTCCATGGAGAACTTCAGAGCGGCAGCCGCAGTCCGCTTACCGTTACGGGTTTGCAGCATGAACAGCTTGCCTTCCTGGATGGTGAACTCGATGTCTTGGACATCCTTGAAGTGCTTTTCCAGAATGGTGCGCACTTTCATGAGTTCCGCAAAGGGCTTGGGCATCTCAACCTTGAGTCGCGAAACGGGCTCGGGGGTCCGAACTCCGGCAACCACGTCTTCGCCCTGGGCGTTGATGAGGAACTCACCGTAAAACTCATTCGCACCATTGGCCGGGTTGCGAGTGAACGCCACGCCGGATCCGGAAGTCGGTCCCGTGTTGCCGTAGACCATCGCCTGCACGTTCACAGCCGTTCCCCATTCCGTGGGGATATTGTACTTGCGGCGGTAAACGATCGCGCGGTCATTCATCCAGGAGCTAAAAACAGCTCCCGCAGCGCCACGCAACTGCTCGTAAACGTCCGTGGGAAAGGTTTTTCCGGTACGATCCTTCACGAGCTTCTTGAAGCGCTTCACCAGCTCCTGCTGGTCTTCTGCGGTCAGCTCGGAATCGACGATGTCGGCGTGATAGCGCTCGTGCTTGTATTCGTGGATGACCACCTCGAAGGGCTCGTGGTCTTCCCCTTCGCGCTTCTGAACGCCCAACACGACGTCGCCGTACATCTGCACAAAACGGCGGTAGCAGTCCCAAGCGAAACGTTCGTTGTTGGTTGCTGCGGCGAGAGCCAAAACCGTTTGGTCGTTGAGGCCCAGGTTAAGGATGGTGTCCATCATGCCCGGCATGGAATCG
Source organism: Verrucomicrobiota bacterium (assembly GCA_037975925.1). Lineage (GTDB taxonomy): Bacteria > Verrucomicrobiota > Verrucomicrobiia > Chthoniobacterales > Chthoniobacteraceae > Chth-196. Next base: position 15,809 of record JBANFR010000030.1, on the reverse strand, counting down.
CGAGCGCCGGAGCGCACGGCCACGAGGAGAGGCATTTTGACGGTGTCACCGAATTTGCAGCCCATGATCTTTTCCATGTTGGCCACCCCGGCCTCGATCTGGGATTGGAGCGCAGCGGGATAGGTGCGCTTGTTCTGATAGAAATAGGTGCACACTTCGGTGCTGATCGTGAATCCGGGGGGTACTGGCAGACCGATCCGCGTCATTTCCGCGAGGTTGGCTCCCTTGCCTCCAAGGAGAGCCTTCTGAGATCCATCACCGTCCGCTTTGCCATTGCCCCACGTGTAGACGTACTTCGGGCTTTTGGCTGAGGCAGCCTGGGAGGTTGCGCGCTTGGGAGCGGCCTTGGTTTGCAGTTTGGCCACGCCGCGCTTGGCGGAGGGCTTCACGATTTTAGTGGTCTTAGGCATGTAGTTGGAGATCAAAGGCTGGAGAGACGACTCACCGCCGAGGCACTCGCCAACGCGAAGCATTGCGCGCAGCACCATTTCCGGGCAGGAGGACGCTCAGACTCAGCAAACAAGCTGGGGGTCATGCCACAAAGCCGGGCCCCTGTCCAATCCTTCACGGCAAAGCGGGCAGGAACTCCGTCAAAATCTCACAGCGACACGATTCTTAAATCGCTCTCAAGGCGCCTCACCCGCAAACCGCAACAGGCGAAACATCAATGTATTTCTCTCCCCCACTAAACCCCACTCGTCCATTTCCGCCGCCCCCCACAAACGCTCTGCCAAAGCCCCCCTCGGAACCTCTCGGCCCAGCACCGCCGCAGAGTTGATCAACACCCGTGCCGAATCTCCCGCCACCACCCAGTAAACACCCCGCCTCTCCAAAATTTCCCGCGCCTCAGCCGGATTCGTACTGAGAAAAAACCGAGCCGTATCCTGAATTCCAGCGATGCCCTCATGGCCGCTTCCGGCCACACCGGGTTGGCCCGACCAATACGCAAGCGATGGGGAAATCCACCAAGGAGCCAGGAAGGGACGCACCTCTGGCGAGCGCATGCGTTCGGCGGCCAACCGCGACTGAATGCGCTCAGAGCGGTCCAGGTGTTTTTCTTCAGCCACACTTGCGTCGGGAAACCAGCGGGCCTCCCAATCGCGGGCCAGGGGCCAGAGGGAGAGCAGGGCAACGACCAACCCCATCCACACCCGCCGGTTGGCGGGAAAAACCCAGGGCATCGCGAGGGCAAAAATCAGAGTGAAAAAGGGCGCCCAACGCGCCTGCACAACCGTCAGGACCACGCTGGAGGTGAGCAAACCGGAGAGAATCAAAACCCAACGCCGCCCCTCCTTTCCGGCCCGCTTCCAGGCCAACCACAGGCTCACAGGCGTCACCCAAATAAGGAGCCCTCCCCATCGGCCGAGTGCACCCCAATCCGTGGATGCCAACTCGCCGATCGTTTTTCCCCAACGCCGAAGAGCCTCCCCATCCCCTGCCCTCGGCCGCCATGTGGGCAAACCCTCCACCCTCCAGGCCGCAAGGAGCAGCACCGCGAGGCAAAGCAACCACGCGAGGCGCCCACGTGTCCTCCAAATCCACCGCGCACAACACGCCTCCCAAAGAAGCACGATCCCCAAAAGAACCGCCGGCTCGTAAAGGGACACCCACAGCGCCATTCCCCAGCTCACCCCCCCAAGAACGCTCCACACCACGGACGCTTGGCTCAAAAGCCTCTGCTCCGCGGCAAGCGCAACCCCCAAAAGACACAGCAACGCAGACTGATGGTCGGGGCGCGCAAACACCGTCGCATGCACCACTGGCGGCGAGACTGCCAACAAAAGCGGCGTCATCCACCAACCGGACAGATGCCCCCCTTCCAGCCCCCGCAATCCGTGCGCCCAAACACCGCAAAAGAAACACAGGATCACCCCCAAGAGGGGAGAGATCAGTGCACCGGCCACATCGAGACTCTCGCTCTCGAGCGAGGAAAATCGACCCGACCATGGCCACAAAGGCCGCAGACACCTCTCAAGCCCCACAATCAAGTAGTCCATGGGCGCGGTGGCGTGTGAGGCGACCCCCTCAGGCCAATTCTCGAATCTCTGGTGATGCAATACAGTTCCCGGCGTGCGGGAAACCATCTCGGCCCGGGTCATCCGCGAATAACAGTCTGCGTCCAAGAAATAGATACGCCCGCCAATCAGCGTCTCGGTCAAATTCGAGAAGCGCATGCCCAGAGCAAGCAATGCAAAGCCGAGAATCCACCAGCGTGATTGCATGGGAGGCGCCGGGGGGGCAATTGGGCCTAGGATTCGCAGCCCAGATCCTGCCGCAAATATTCCAAGACGTCCTTGAACTTCGCCTCGTTTGCGGGGTTGGCCTCCACAACCGCCTCATGAGCCTCGAGCATCGTGGAAGCTCTTGTTTCTTTGTCGCACCCGCCTAATTCGAGCGCGCGCGTTGCCTGGGGCTCCTCCAGCGCCGCACGCTTTTCAGGTTTGAGGATCAACAATTGGTCGAGGCCCAAATTGGTCAACAAACCGCGCGTCCGCTCATTTGAATTCACGACCTCGACTCGTCCCCCGGGCCTGCCCTGCAACTTGAGCGCTATCCCCGCAAGCGTCCCCATGAAGGTGGAATCCATCAGGGGGCAGCCTGCCAAATCGATCACGAAGCGTACATGCCCACGCGAGAGCATCTCACGAGCGAAATCCTTCAGCGGCGTGCTGTTTTGGAAACTCCCCTTCCCTTGGACACACACCCAAACCGCCTGCGGAGTCACTCCGACACGGATAGATCCAAGTGCATTCACAAAAAACACCCTCTACCAAAGAAAGCTCTGCTGTACCCCAACAATCCGGCCGCGCTCGATGAGTAACACCCTCCAGGCGACCACGGGTCCATCCTGATAATAATCGTCCCCCAAAACGGAGAACTCCGTGCTGACGGCGCCGGACGCCGCAGGGTAATGCGCATCCAATGCTTGCACGTGTGTCCCAAGCTTCTGCTGACGGTACTCAAGGCGAACTTTGATATCCGAGCCCTCAGGCCGCCTGGGTGCCTGCCATCGGACCGTGTAATAGTTCCCCTCCCTCAATCGACGCTCAAAAGCATTGATGGCCCCAAAATAGCGCCGATCCACCTCCGCCTTCAATGCAGCTACCATCGATCTGGAGTTTTTCGACGGATCCACCGTCTGAGAGAAAACTTTCACGACACGAAACGCGTCGTCCAAAGCCAGCGGCAAAACTTCCGGAGTGGCCACCACTACGGCTTGCTCCGAAGACGCAATCCCGCGCGCGCAAGCGAACGGAGCCATCGAAAAAAAAGAGCCTGCGAGCGCTACCAGCAAAAACAGATAGCCTTTCATTTCCCTCATCCTAGGGGGGGGCGGCAAGGGTGTCAACGGCCCCCCTTCCAACAGGCCGGGCCCGCAGCAGACAGTTCAAAGTCTATCCGTAAAAAACCCTCGGCCCTGAGCCCGTCTGTTCCGCCTCCTGCGCAGGGACCTGTTCAACCGGTGGAACCGGTGCAGCCGCTTTCGGCTCTGTTCGGAGCGCGATGGGCGATACCGGCCTCTCCTCCCTCTCCTCCAGAAGAGCCATTCGATGAAATCCTAAAAAACCCGCCACCAGAACGACAGGAAACCTGCTCCTGCTTCGGTTGAAAGCCCGGGCCACCTCGTTGTAAGCGCGACGCGTCTCCTCCAACCCCTTGGCCGCCTCCGCCAATTGCCTCATCGAACCGAGAAAGTTTCTCCCGCCCTTCCACTCCGCCAGGGGCGCGGAAATTCGGCGCATTGACTCCAATTTTTGAAGCAAACGATTCTGAGCCCCAAAAAGAGCCGCCATCTCCCGGGAATCTGCAGGATTCGCCGACACCCGTTCGAGTGACTGCACCGCATCCGCCAGCCCCGACGTCACTTCTTCGCACACCGATTTCTCCTGCCGGAGGAGGACCCGCGCCTGATCCAGAAGGCTCCGCGTGCTCTCGTGAAACTTTTGAAGGCCTTCCCGGAGCTCATCAAACGAGCCCTGCCAATGCCCTCGAGCCAGCGACAATGCCGCATTTGCCCGCACGAGAAAGAACAGCAGTCCGACGCTGAAAAATACGAATGCAAAAAAAATGAGGAGCGCAGAACCCATATGATGAGGGGAGGCATCTCGAAGCCTACCGTTCTTTCTCCCTAAACCAGGATGAGCTGCCGCGCGAGGAAAGAACCGGAAACGAGACTAACCCCCATCAAAATTCGTCCATACACCGCCCATTCAACCGCGAGGCACGGTGGTCGCTCGCTTCAGCGCGGTCTGCAACTGCGTCAACCGTTCCGAGTCGCGCACCTTATTTCCCGCCTCGTCGGTGACGTAAAAGGCGTCCACTGCGGCCCCCTTGTCCGTGCTCACCCGCGAAGAGATGATCTCCAACCCCTCCTCTCCCAAGGCTCTCAGCAACGCGTACAGCAAACCGAGCCGGTCAGGAGTCACCACATCCACCAGCGTGTAATTCGGATGAGCCCCGTTATCGACGGTGATCCGCGTCGGAAAGTCGAGGGACTCGTTCAACTGGAATCCCCGTTTTCCAATCGAGCGACTTAGTTTGCCCCGAAAATCATACTCCTCCGTTTCGAGCGCCTGCCGGAGTACCTTTTCCGCCTGCGACATCGCCTCCTTGTCCGTCACCGCCTCGAACCCCCGGGTGCACACCCGGAAAATATCGAGCACCAAGCTGTCGGTGCGCGTAAACGCATCCGCGCTGAGGATGTTAAATCCTGCAACCGACAAAGATCCCGCGATTCGCGAAAGCAGGGCGTGCCGGTCCCATCCGCAAAACCAGAACTCGGTGTGGCCCTTCGACGGATGCGGGACCCATCGGAGAGCGGGAGCTAGGGCAAGGCTCGGATCTCTGAAACGCTCCTCAAAAAACGAGCGCATGAGCTGAATGTGCTCCGCAATCGCATTGGCCGGATAGGCGATAAAGTATCGCTCGGGCATCGCTGCGAAGTGGGACGCCAGTTCCTCCTGATACGTGTGCTTGAGCAGCTTCCCAACCTGCAACTGGATCGCCTCGCGCTCCGCTCGGCGCTGGCGAAAAAACTCCACATCATCCGCAAGATACGCGCAGGTGCTCCGGTACAGGTTCCAGACCAGCGATTCCTTCCAATCCGACCAGCGCTCCGAGTCTCCCACCCCCTGGCCATCCACCAGGGTGAGCAGCATCAGTGCCTCCAAATTGGACTGGTTGGACACAATTCTGGAAAACTTGTCGATGGTGGAAGGGTCGTCCAAGTTGCGGTGCTGGGCCGTACTTGAGATCGTCGAGTGGTGGTCCACCAAAAACGTCAACTGCTTGCGCTGCTCCGAAGGCAACTGCAAACGAACGGCCACGCGTTGGGCAGCGAGAGCACTCGCCTCGGCGTGATGACGTACATTCGCAGCCTTCCCGGTGTCGTGTAGCAGAATCGCCAGATACAACACCTCGGGATGTTCCATCCTCTGAAACAGCTTCCGGTAACCCTGAAGCTTCGGATCCGTGGTGTCCACGAGCGCATCCAACTTCTCCACACACACCAGCGTGTGCTCATCAGCCGTGTAGCGGTGGAAAAACTCATGCTGCACCAAGCACGTTAAATCCCCAAATTCCGGTAGGTATCGCCCCAAAAAGTCCACCTGATGCATCGAACGCAGAACCGCACCCACCTCCCCTTTTCTGGATAAAATCGCCAAAAAACTCTCCCGATTCGCCTTGGCATACTGAAAGGTACGATCGACCAGGTGCAGGCGCCGACGGATGAGATGCTGAAGCTCCGGGCTGAGAGTTTCCTCCCGCTTCTGCAAGTAGTGAAAAAGCCGCATCAAACGCGGCGGTTCCTGGTTAAAAATCGCCCTATTTTCCGCGTAAATCCGACCGTCCTCGCTGTAAAAACCATCAAAATGCTCGCGCTTGGGCGGACGCGCAAGGCGGAGCATTTTCAGCAGGCGCGTACGCTTACCCAACTGGGGCATGACCACGCTCAAGCGCTCGGAAAGCAACTCGGTGACGTTATAAATCACGCGGGCGTGCTGATAATAATCGCGCATAAACGCCTCAGTGCGGCGCAACACGCTCTTCTGAGTGTATTTGAGCGTGTTAGACAACTGCAACTGCTGGCTCAGATGGATCACGTCCACGGAACGATCGTTGAGGTAGTGCAGTTCGTTGCGAATTCTCAGCAAAAAATCGTAAGCCCGGTCCAACTGACGCTTCTCCGCCTCGTTGATCAGCTTGCGATCCACTAGTCCCGCCGTGGAGACAATCCTCTCCTTCACATGGCTGATCCAGAGCAGGTTCTGGTAGTCTCGAAGGCCGCCGCACCCGTTTTTGATATTCGGTTCCTGCATGTACACCGACTTCCCGTGCTTGGCATGCCGGTCCGCCTGATCCGTCACCCGCTGACCGATGTACTCCTCAATGTGTCCGTCCAAACATTCCTTTTCGAATTCACTCCGAAATTCGCGAAAGAGAACCTCATCCCCTGCCACCAGTCGCGCATCCAAAAGCGAGGTTTTGGAAAGCATATCCTTGTTGGCCTGCTCCAGGGCCTGCCGGATCGAACGAGTGCTGTGTCCCACCTTAAACCCCACGTCCCAAAGCGTGTAGAGAACCTTTTCGACAATCCAAGCCAGTTCCTCTTCAGCGCCAGCCCCTCCCATTCCCTCGTGCAGAAACATCAAATCGATGTCGCTGTGGGGATTTAACTCCCGGCGCCCGTATCCCCCAATCGCCACCAGCGCCACGCGCAGGCGTCCGCTGACCTTCCCCTCCTCCAACCTCCGCGCCGAATCCAGCAAGTGCCGCAACACGATGTCCACCACAGTGGCGCGCTGCGCACAAATCTCTCGGCCCCCTCCTCCACTCCGATGCCGCAAGCGAATCCGATGGTTCTCCAGCTTGAGAAATTTCTGGTAAAGCTTCAGGAGCTCCTCCGGCTTCAATGAAGCCTTGGAAAGCAACTCTTGTTCAGCGTGCGCGAGCACTTTCTCGCGGTGACGCAAAGTAGAGGGAGACAAGGGCACGGAACTCACGCGTTGGAACCCCAATGTGCCTCAAATGAAATCAAAACGCCCGCAAAACTTCCGCACTCCGTCTACTCCCCGAAGGCGCACCCCCTCCACTCCAGCCCCCGGACGCGCTCACGATCCGGGATTGTCTAAAGCTCCGGACGCCCTTTAATCGTCCCCGGAAGGGCATCTCTCCCCCAGGAGCTCCTTTCCGCATCATGAATCATAATCATTCTGCCGAGAGCCGCCCCTCGACGAAGGCGCTGGTGCTCGGATCACTGGGAGTCGTCTTTGGCGACATCGGAACAAGTCCCCTCTATTCCTTAAAAGAGTGCTTCACCGGACATCACGCGGTGGCGGCTACTCCGGAGAACGTCCTCGGGGTCCTCTCTCTCATCTTCTGGACCCTGACGCTGATCGTCTCCTTCAAGTATCTGGCCTACGTGATGCGAGCCGACCGCAACGGCGAGGGCGGAATCCTCGCGCTCCTCTCGCTCGCCGTTGAAAAACTGCCCGCCGGGAACAAACGCGCGATCCTCTTACTCGTGGGGGTCGCCGGCGCCGCCCTTCTCTTCGGCGATGGCGTCATCACCCCGGCCATCTCGGTCCTCAGTGCGGTGGAGGGACTTAAAGGGATCAAAAGCGTGGCTGCCTCGGGCGACCACGGCAGTTTTTTCGAGCCATACATCGTCCCCATTACCATCGCCATTTTGGTGGCACTTTTTGTCGTCCAGAGAGCGGGCTCTGAAAAAATGGGCCGCTGGTTCGGCCCCGTTACTGTTCTCTGGTTTGCCGTGCTCGGCTTGGCGGGCGTTGTCTGGATTTGCCGGGACCCAGGGGTTCTAGCCTGCATCAACCCCGTTTACGGCGCCAAATTGCTCTTCTCCGGCGGATGGAAACCATTCCTCGTACTCGGGGGAGTTTTCCTTGTAGTCACGGGAGGTGAGGCTCTTTACGCCGACATGGGCCACTTCGGCGCGCGCCCCATCCGCATCGCTTGGTTTGGAGTGGTGTTCCCCTGTCTGTTTTTGAACTACCTCGGTCAAGGTGCGCTCATGCGGCTTCACCCCGCGCTCACGGAGTCGAAACAATTTAACCCCTTTTACGATCTCTTCCCCGAGAAGGCCTTGATTCCCATGGTGCTTCTTGCCGGTGCCGCCACCGTCATCGCCAGCCAGGCCCTGATCACGGGCACCTACTCCCTGACTCTCCAGGCCATCCAGCTCGGATACCTGCCGCGCCTGAAAATTCGTCACACCTCCGCCCACACCCGCGGCCAAATCTACATCTCCACGATCAACTGGATTCTGATGTTCGCGTGCTTGGGACTGGTCAAATCATTTGGCTCCGCCGATGCCCTCGCCTCCGCCTACGGCATCGCCGTCACCCTCACCATGTTGGTGACCTCGATTCTGTTCTACTTTGCAGCACGCAACCAGTGGGGCTGGGGCCTCCTCAAAACCATCTCCATCGTCGGCCTCTGTCTGAGTGTCGAGCTGGCCTTCTTTGTTGCCAATGCCTCCAAACTCCTGGAGGGCGGCTGGTTTCCCCTGCTCGTTGGAGCCTTCCTGCTCACGGTGATGACCACCTGGCGCACAGGCCGACGCTTGGTGGCCGAGCGGCTTCACCAGGGCACCTTGCCTCAAGAGATGCTCATCGAGAGCCTCAACCTCAGCGAACGGATCCTGCGCGTTCCGGGCACTGCCGTTTTCATGGCCAGCAATTCAGGCCGCGCCCCCAATGCGATCATGCACAACCTCAAACACAACAAGGTGCTGCATGAACGCGTGGTTTTCCTAACCATTGTCACGGAGGACCTCCCCTACGTGGCTCCAAGCCGCCAGGTGGAACTGCTCGAGCTGGCACCCGGATTCTGGCGCATGAACGGTCACTACGGCTTCCTCCAGGAACCGGATGTCCCCCAACTCATGCGGCGCGCCCGGAAATTCCTCGGCTTTGAATGCGATCCGGACCACGTCACGTATTTCCTTGGACGCGAGACCGTGGTACCTTCCGAAGACCCGGGAATGGCGGTCTGGAGAGAACACCTCTTCGCCTTTCTGTCGCGCATCGCCGAACCTCCGGGAAGCTTCTTTCGCCTTCCGGAAGGACGCGTCGTGGAACTCGGGATGCGCATCCGCATTTAACGAGCCAATTTGGCAAGCCAAGGTCGGGCTCCGCCCCGTTTCCTGCACAACACCTCCCCCCTCCCAAAAGGACGCCTTGCCGCGCCGAGGGAGGGGACTGTTAGTTTCCGCGAAGCCTTATGCCTATCCAGCTGACCTCCCTCCGCATCCGTAATCTGGCACTCGTGGAAGACCTCACGTGGGCGATTGGCCCTGGCTTCACGGTGGTCACAGGAGAAACCGGGTCGGGCAAATCCATCATCGTGGGCGCCCTGAAACTGATCGTGGGAGATCGCGCGGAAAAATCGCTCATTCGCTCAGGAGCCGACGCATGCACGGTGGAAGCCACTTTCGAAACGACGGCGCCTGCGGAACTCAACCGCCAACTGGAAACCCTCGGCGTCGAGCCCTGCGAAGACGGTCAACTCCTCCTCAAACGCGTCCTGACCGCCTCGGGAAGCAACCGCCAGTTTGTGAATGGATCGGCCACCACCCTCGCAGTACTCAAAACCCTGGGAGACTCTCTGGTCGATCTGCATGGCCCTCACGATCATCAGTCGCTCCTAAGCCCAGATCTCCAACGCTCGCTCCTCGACGCCTTTGCCGGCGGCACCCAATCGGTCTCGGAATACCGGTCGACATTCCGCGAATTGCAGTCGTTTCAAAGCGAACTCGAATCCTTGAGCGGCGACGATGCCTCCTTTGAAAGAGAGTGCGCTCTCCTGGAGCACCAGGTGACCGAAATCGAACAGGCCAACCTGCGCGAAGACGAAGAAAAAGACCTCCTTTCCCGCTACTCCCTCGCCTCCCAAGGCCGTCGCATTCTCGAAATCGTCTCCCTTCTCCAGCGGCGCCTCCTGGAGGATGAAGACGCCGCCCTTCAAAAAATCACGGAACTCGGCAAAAGCCTCCGGGATCTGGAACGCATCGATCCAAACACGTCGGAGCTTTCTCAAGGGCACGCGCGGATTGTCGCCGAGTTGGAGGACCTGGCCCGGGGACTTCAGAGCTATGGCGACGCCATCGATTTGGATCCCGAACGTCTCCAGGAACTGGAGGACCGCGTGAATTTGTTCGAATCACTCAAGCGTAAATACGGCCACAGCGTCGCGGAAGTGATTCAGTTTGGCCAAGAGGCGGCGGAACGCCTGCGCAAGCTCCGTTCCCGAACAGAAGAACGCACCCGGATTCAGGAGCAGATCGCCCTGACCCGGAAACGCCTCCTCGCGGCAGGCAGCGAGCTGAGCGCAATCCGTGAAAAAGCCGCTCCCTCGCTTGCCCAGAAAGTCGCCGAGCATATGCACGAACTGGGCCTCGGGAAAGCCGCCTTCGCGATCGCCCTGCACCCGACCGCCGCCCAACCCTCCCCTCACGGCCTCGAGACCATCGAATTCCTTTTCGCCCCGAATCCGGGTGAACCCCCAAAACCCCTGCGCGCCATCGCCTCCAGCGGCGAAACCTCACGCATCATGCTGGCCGTCAAATCTGCCCTCGCCCACCAGGACACCGTCGCCCTGCTCGTTTTTGACGAAATCGACGCCAATGTGGGAGGCGAAATCGCCCATGCCGTTGGCCAAAAAATGGCCTCCCTGGGAAAACAGCATCAGGTGCTTTGTATCTCTCACCTGCCGCAAGTGGCCTCCAAAGCCGATCACCACTTCGTAGTCACCAAAACCTATACCGAAAACCGGACCGTTTCCGATCTGTACCGGGTTCAAAACCAGGAGCGGGAAGCGGAAATTGCCCGCATGCTCGGCGGCAAAACCTCCTCCGCACTCGCTCTTGCCCAGAGCCTTCTCCGCGAGAAATAGCGATCCCCGCTGGGCAGCGTCCTCCCGGACGCCCGCTACCGCCCCGTCCAGGGACTGCCTTGGACGAACGCCGAACCTCCTCCCGTTGTCTTACTCCTTATGTCCTTTCGTCTGCTCCCCTGGTTTCTGATTCTCGCCTTCCTGGCCGTCTCCCCGGCTTCACTCCCTGCGCAATCCAATTTCTTTTCTGCGACGTTGCCCCAAACCGAGCAGAATTGTGTTCCCTCCCTGCTCGCCGACACCACCGCCATTGCCCCCGGAAAACCCTTTACGATCGCCGTCCGCTTTCAACTCGCCAAGGGCTGGCACCTTTACTGGCAGTTCCCGGGCGATTCCGGGGCCGCCCCGAGCGTGCGATGGGAGCTGCCCCCGGGTTTCGAAGCGGGCCCCGCTCGCTGGCCCCTCCCCCGCGCGCTCACGAGCGCGGGAGAATTGGTTACTCACGTCTACGAAGAGGAATTGGTTCTCCCCTTCGAAATCCGGCCCCCGGCCCAGTTGCCCGCAGGCCCGATAGTCCTCAAAGCGTCCCTCAAATGGTTTGTGTGCTCGGAAACCTGCCTCCCGGGAAAGGCGGACGTTTCCCTTGAATTGCCCGCTGGTGAACCCGCGCCCGCACACGCGGAGGATTTTTCCAAATGGCTGGCCCTGCTGCCCCTTCAGACCGATGCCCCCTTTCAGGTCTCCTGGACGCGCCTTCCCGACGCCCTCCAAATCGCAGTCCGCGGCATCCCTGAGGGCGAAGAGCTCCAAATTTTCCCGATCCCCCCGGCCGGGATGACTCCGGATCACCCCCGTGTGGTGGAGCCGACCAAGCCGGGAGAAATGAACTTCAAAATCCCCGTAACCGAAGCCGACCCGGACGGAGCCCGCTGGCGCGCCCTTTTTGTGCTCCGCTCGCAGGATGGCAAACGTCGGGGTTGGGAATTGGACGCCAGACCGCCCACCGAGAAAGCGGCTGTTTCCTCCACTCCGCAGGGGACTCCTCCGAGCCCGAACTCAGGCGCCAGGTCCACTCCGAGTTCCGGAAACGGCGGGGGCCCTCCCCCCACGCCGACGCCGCCTCCCCCAGGGGGGCTCGCCAGCGTGTTGTGGGGGGCTTTCCTCGGCGGGCTCCTCCTCAACCTGATGCCCTGCGTGCTTCCGGTGATCGCGCTGAAAATCTTCGGGTTCACCCAGCAGGCAGGACAGGACCCCCGAAAGGTGCTCAAGCTCGGGATCGCCTTCACGGCGGGGGTGTTCGCCTTCTTCCTCGGACTCGCCGCCGCCGTCATCGGCCTCAAAGCGGCTGGCAGCGGGCTCAACTGGGGCTTTCAATTCCAGAACCCTTGGATCCTCGTGGGCCTCATCTCTGCCGTTTTTGTCTTTGGGCTCAATTTGCTCGGTGTTTTTGAAATCACCCTCTCCAGCGGGGCCAACGCCCGCCTGAGCCAACTCTCCGGCCAACAAGGATACGCCGGCGCCTTTGCGCACGGACTTTTCACAACACTTTTGGGAACCTCCTGCACCGCTCCGTATCTCGGAGTCACCCTGGGCTTCGCCGTCAGTCAGCCCGCGCCGAGGGTAGTGCTGATCTTTGTCACCATCGCCGCCGGAATGAGCCTCCCCTACCTCATTCTCACCACCAATACCTCCCTGCTCCGTTATCTTCCAAAACCCGGCCTCTGGATGGAACGCCTCAAACAGGGCATGGGCTTTCTGATGCTGGGTGTTGCCGTCTGGCTGCTCGGAGTATTGGGCCAATCGCGAGGCACGTCCGTCATGGGAGGAGCCTGCGCTTACCTGCTGGCTCTGGGAGTTGCCTGCTGGCTTCTCGGAATTCTTTCCTCCCGCAAGATCGCCCTCGCCTTGGCCCTGATGCTTGGAACCACAGGCTATCGGCTCTTTTTGCATGAACCCATGAGCCACCCGGCGCGATCCACTGCAGCCGCCGTCGAAGGGTGGATTCCATTCTCGCCCGAAAAACTCGCTGAAGAGAGGGCCGCAGGGCGCCCGGTCTTTGTGGACTTCACCGCCGAATGGTGCCTGAACTGCAAAGTCAACGAGCGGCTGACTCTCTCCAAACCCGAGGTGCTCCAGGCCTTCCGCGAGCGGGGCGTCACCCTGATGGTCGCGGACTGGACCAACGCCGACCCCGCGATCACCGCCGAACTGAACCGCTTCGGGCGTGTCGGCGTTCCCTTTTACCTCCTCTACCCCGGGGGAAAAGCGGACCCGGTCGTCTTCCCCGAGCTTTTGTCCCCCAGCATCGTTCTCGAAGCTCTTCAGCGTCTTCCCTCCAAATCACAAAGACCCTGACACCGGCGAGGCCTTGGGCTATCTTCCGCCCCCTGTTTATGGCGCCGAGAACCTTTCCACGGCTCACTGCATCGCTTCTCGCGTCGCAAATGCTGTGGTGTGCAAAGGCGGCAGGAACGGATTCCATTGCGCCCTCCGTCGTCCGATCGCCCCAGGAACTCCTCGCCGGCCTGGCCCGTTTTTCCAAACCCGACTGGGCTTCGCGTTACCGACCGCCCATGCCGTCCACCTTCGCAAGCCGGGCCCAAAACGCGCTGACCCTCGGGAGCGTCTTTGCCGATGGCCAGCTCGCCGCCCAGGCGGAAGATGCCCAACAGTCGAAAAATCTGAGCAAAGACCTCGTGGCTCTCGCCAAACCACTCGGAGTCCAAATGGAACTGCTCGACCGGGCCAAGAGTCTCGCAGAATGCGCCGAACGCCGTGACTGGATTGCCCTTCGAAGAGAATTGGACGCCACCCAGACCGAACTTCAGAGCGCCCTCCACAAACACGAAGACGACGATCTCATGACCCTGGTGACCCTCGGCGCCTGGATGCGGAGCACCGAAATCGTCGCCTCCCTCGTCTCCGAACATTATTCCCAGAATACGGCAGGCCTTTTGAGGCAACCCATCCTGGTGCAACTCCTCAAGGAGCGCGTCGGTGTGCTCAGTGAAAAGTTGCAGGCCGACCCCACCGTCACACGAATTCGGACCCGTTTGGGGGAATTGGAACGCCTCCTGGAAGGACCCGCGGGCACCGTTCCCTCCCTCGAAGAAGTCAGGCAACTCTTCGATACCGTCTCCTCAGTCCTCTGGGACATCACCTCCAAACGCAACTGATCCCACGAAGCAAGCTCAGGCACCAAACGCTTGAGACCATGCCCACCCACGATTCCCATCCACAACAACCCGATTCTATCTCTCATGGACTTCGAACCGCTCTCCACCGCCGAAAAAGTCGGCGGCCCCCGAGTTAACCAGTTCTCCATCTTCCTCGCGAACAAGGTCGGCGCCCTCATGTCGGTCGTCACCCTTCTCAATAGCCACAACATCCACGTGGTCGCCATCAGCGTTCAGGATTCTGCCGACACCGCCATCGTGAGGATCGTCGTCAGCGATCCCGACAGCGTTCAGAACATCTTCGCCGAATACGACATCCCCTACGCCGTGTGCGAGCTCGTCGTCGTCGAACTCGTCGAAGGAGCTACCGAACTCGGTGAACTCCTCGCCGCGCTCCTCGCCGCAGACGTCAATATCTTCGGCTCCTACGCCCTCCTCACCCGCCCCCGGGGACGCACCGCACTCGCCCTCCACGTCGAAGACAACGAGTGCGCCACCGCCGTGCTCACCAGCCACGGATTCACCATCCTCGGCCAGTCCGACATCTCTCGCTAAACCGGCGCATCCTGCCGACGCGCCCCGCAACCCGCCCGGGCGCGCCACTCCGCTGCTCCCCGCGCTCCCTGCGCCGGGAGCGATTTGATTGCGGTCCAAGGAACCGCTCCTATCCCCCTTCGCTCAGCCGCTTCTTGGGCGCCGCATGCAGAAGCGCATGCGCGTCCGCCAGAATTTCTCCAACCCGGCCCGCGAATCGGTAATCCCCCAGCGCCCTCTGCAGAGCCTCCACGTCTGCCGCCCCCCCATTCGCCCCCGGAAACCAGTGACCCGCATTCCCCATGAGGTTGTAACGCATCCGGCCCCATTCCACGAGATCCAGCCCTTTGGAATAGGTCCAAAGACGGAAAATTTCCTGGAGATTCACCTCTCCCGGCAAATCGACGTAGGAAGGTAGGCCCTTAGACCAGGACTCACACCAGTCCGCTCCCAATCGCCGGCCCATCTCTTCCCGCAAGCGCGCCTCCACCGGCGCCACCACCTCACTCGCCCGCTCATAAAACTCCAACGCGCGGACGTGCTCCTCAAAGTCTTCCGGACGCGCGGCTCCCACGGAAAGCGTGTGGATTTGAGGCCGCGCCAAACACCAGAGATTGTTAAAAACGAGAGGTGAGAGCGGCCGACACAGCTCCACCAAGCGCTTCGGCGGCGAATACAGCATGCCCCCCTTGTCGCTGGGACTGATGATGAACACCCCCATGTCGCGCTCCGTCGCCGCCAGCACACAGGGCCAGTTCAACTCCCCCACAAAATACCAGTGCAGGTTCACATAATCGAACCCGTCACTCTCAATCGCCCGCAGAATCAAATCCTGCGTCGCATGCGTGCTAAACCCCACGTGCCGACAGCGTCCCTCCCTCTGAATCTCACGCGCCACCTCCAGACAGCCCCCCTTGCGAAGCGTCCACTCCAGGGTCTCCGCATTGTTGACCCCGTGAATCGAAAACAAATCCACGTACTCGAGCTTCAGATTGCGCATCGACTCCTCAAATGTCGCCCGAAACTCCTTGGGATCGGCAAACGGAGCCACCTTCGTCTGCACAATCATCTTTTCGCGTGGCAAACGCGGCAAAATCCATCCCAGCTGCATCTCACTCGAACCATAGCCGCGCGCCGTTTCAATGTGGTTAATCCCCAACTCCAGCGCCCGAAGCACCGTCGCCTCCAGATTCCGCTGCACGCTCTCCTCCACCTTTTCAGGCAAAACATCGTCCCAACTCT
>JBANFR010000029.1:0-29421 GCA_037975925.1 Verrucomicrobiota bacterium | reverse complement strand
TCCTCATTCTTGGCGACCAGCTCAATGCGGACTCCGCCGCCCTCGATGATTTCGATCCGAGCTTGGACGCCATCTGGATGGCAGAGGTGGCCGCAGAAAGCACCAAGGTGTGGAGCGCCAAACCCCGCACCGCGATGTTCCTCGCCGCGATGCGGCACTACCGGGAAACCCTTCGGTCGAAGAAGTGGAGCGTTTTTTATCGAGAACTGCGCGAAATGGATGGCGCGTGGCTTGAGCCCGATGGCAGCTCAACTCCGAGCCGGGCGGAAAGCCTCGGTACCGCGCTCACCGAATTCGTAGACCGACTCCGGCCAGCGCAACTTCTGATGGTTGAGCCCGGCGAATGGCGCGTCCGGCAAGAGCTGCGCGACGCAGCCGCAGCGCTCGGGATTCCCTTGCTGATGCGGGAGGATCGCCACTTTTTGTGTACGCACGCCCAGTTTTCCGCCCACGCAGAAGGTCGCAAACAATTGCGCATGGAGTTCTTCTACCGCGAGATGCGGCAGCGTCATTCGGTTCTGATGGAGAACGGACTTCCTGTCGGGGGTGCATGGAACTTCGACAGCGAGAATCGCAAGAGCTTTGGCAAGGACGGGCCCCCACTGCATCGGCCGCCACTCCGCTTCGAGCCCGACGCCCTGACGCGAGAAGTGATCGCTCTGGTGAACCAACGGTTCGCCGATCACCCGGGAGAACTCGCATCCTTCGACTGGCCTGTGACGGCTCAGGATGCGGAGCGAGCGCTCGAGGACTTTATTGCACATCGAATCGCTGAGTTCGGGGATTGGCAGGATGCGATGTGGACCGCGGAGCCCTGGCTTTTTCATTCCCGTCTGAGTGCTGCGATGAATCTCAAGTTGCTGGATCCGCGCCGGGTGATCGCCGCGGCGGAGGACGCCTGGCGGCAGGGACGCGCGCCGCTGGCTGGAGTGGAGGGCTTCATTCGGCAAATCCTCGGATGGCGTGAATACGTGCGTGGGATTTATTGGCGCCACATGCCGAACTATTTGGAACTGAATACGCTCGCCGCAAAGCAGATGCTTCCGGCCTTTTACTGGACGGGCGAGACGGACATGGCGTGCCTGCGCGACGCCTTGGGACAAACGCTGCGCCACGGTTATGCGCATCACATTCAGCGGCTCATGGTCACAGGGCTCTATGCGCTGATGTTTGGCGTGCACCCCAAAGAGGTTCACGAATGGTACCTGGCCGTTTACGTGGATGCCGTGGAGTGGGTGGAACTGCCCAATACTCTCGGCATGTCGCAGTACGCTGACGGCGGCCTCATGGCCAGCAAGCCGTACATAGCCACGGGCAAATACATTCAGCGCATGAGCAACTACTGCTCCGGCTGTCCGTACGACCCCGCGGAAAGCACGGGCCCCACCGCCTGCCCCTTCACCACGCTTTACTGGGACTTTCTGCTGACCCACGAGACCGCACTCCAAAAAAACCAGCGCATGTCCATGCAGGTCAGGAATCTTGCACGTCTCCCGGAAGCAAAACGAAAAGCCATCCGGGACAAGGCGATGCAACTGCGCGGCGGCTCCCCTCGCCCTCTCTAAATTGCGCGCTCTCCAAATGGAGGCTCGCGGCATCCTCCCGGGTGGCGTGGAGTAGTCGGCTCCAGAGGGAACCTTGACCATGATGACTGAGATCCAAAAACAGACGGCTCACCGGCGGCTCCTCTTGGGAATTTCAAACGTCGGCCTTTGGGTGCTTCTGTCCTTGGCAGGTCTGCTTTGGTTTCTTCCCGCTGCGGCGTCTGCGTTGCGCCTCTCCCACCTTTTTGCCGTGTTGCTTGGAGTCATCACGGTCCAGTCCCTTTTCGATTTGGTGGGCGGAACCCTTTTGATGCCGTCCCCTTCCTCCGGGTTGGCGCGTTTTCTCCAAATCTGGTTTCGCGGGATGTTCACCCACACCCTGCTGCTCTGTGCGGTGGGCGTGCTCAGTTACTGGAGCTTTCGTCTCTCCGGCGGATTCGGGATCGCCGTGGCTGCAGCCTCGCTCGGGCTCTTTTCGCTCCGGAGACAGATCCTCCATTTCGTGTCAGGCATTCATACCTACCGCTCTCCCATCGCCGGTGAAGCCTGCTGGATTGCGGCTGCCACGGACCCTTCTTTCACCGGGGGAACCTGCGGCTTGGGGCAAGCCGCGAAGCCTCTTCTCCCCGAATCATGGCAGACGCAGCTCGCGGCGCCTGAAATTCAAACCGTGGTGCAAAGGCGTCTTTGGGAGATTAAAAACCGGCTCCCCGCGCGCGCACTCCTTCTTTCGCTCGCGTGGAATCTGGCGGGCTGCGCCATAGGCTCCCGTCTCCTCGAAATGCCTTTGCGTTCTCCCGAATCCGCCCTGCTTTTTCAGTGCTGCTGGATGACTCTGTGGAGCTTTGCGGCCCTCCTACTACTCCCCTCCTGGAGCAGGGGCTCCGTGTTCCACGCGGACCGCATCATGGCAGCAAGGGGATTGGACGTGAGAAGCTGGATCCACAAATTCCCCGCAATCACGGGCGAAGATGGGAACGCTAAAACGCTCTTGCAGAGGATATTTTACCCCATTCCATCTGCGGGCGAAAGGACCGTTCAGCTGGAACAGCCCGCGAGCTCGCCGAATTGCGGCAATGTCGCCCGGGTGAATTTGTTTCTGTCCCTGTCTGCGCTCACCATTCTCGGGCGCTGCGTGCACTGCAACGTGGGACGGCCCGAGCTTTGGATTTTTCCGCCGGTCGATTAGGTGGTTGGCTGGTGGAGCGCTCGAAACGCGGCAGCTCAACCCTTGCCGACAAGGCACGGGAGATAACCCCTCAAAATAAAGAGGTTGAGGAGCAAGCAAACCAGTGCCTGCAAAAAACCCGTCCAGGGGTCTTTGATTTTTAAACGGACACCGAGCGCCACCACCATCATCAGGCTGAGTCCTAGCGCGGCGAGCATCGCGAAAAGGGGATAAACATAACCGAGGAGCAGCCCGACTCCGGCGAGGATCTGCAAAGTACCCGTGAGGCGTCTCCATGCGGGGAGTCCGTAGCGCACAAACTCCGCCCTCATTTCCCGCCGAGTAAGGCATGCGATTCCATACCCCAGGAAGCCGAGCGCAGAAATGGCTTGGGCGGCTTCTAAAAGATGGTTCATTGGGAGGAGTTTCAATCTCGGAACCCGGCAGCGCTTGGCCGTTCCGCAACACCACTATGGCCCGCAAATGAAAATTGTATCGCTGATTGTTCAGGTTCTTGTCGCTCTCGGGCTTCTCAATGTGTGGCTGCTGCGTTTCCAAAAACCAACGCCCTATCGCGGAGGTCACTCGCGCTCGATGCCCGAAGAGTTCGCCGCTTATGGACTTCCGCTCTGGTCGCTGTGGGCGGTCGGAGGAATCAAAGTTCTCTGCGCCCTTGCCCTCCTGATCGGAGTGTGGGTCCCGGCTCTGGTCGCACCCGCCGCACTCACCATCACGCTCCTGATGGTCGGTGCGATCGCCATGCACTTCAAAGTGCACGATCCACTAATCAGATCACTCCCTGCGAGCGTTGTGCTCGCGTTGACTGCGTGGGTGCTCGCCCGCTCGGTCTGAGGGCTCAACGCCCCGGAGGATCTTCCTGAAGCCCGCACGAACTCACCCCGTTTCTGCCACTGAGATCCGGGGTACCCTCTTGCGCATTCATCCTTCCGGGAGTGCGTTCCCGTGGATCAGCGGCCCCCCAGACACCGCTGATCTCATCGCTTGCGCGGCATTTCTGATCCAGGAGGGATCTGCGTGAGGTGCGGAGAGAATCCAGATCGATCCCGCGAATGAACGCCGCTTTTGTTCCAAAATGCGACGCTGGCATCCAATCCTCCTCCAGTGGATTGGGTTAAGAGATGCCGTTTGCGGAGGGTTTTTCCTTCCTCTTCCAACTCCCCAAGAAAAGCCCTCCAACGCCGATGAAAATGATTCTCCGGGCCATCGCTACACGTGTGCCCATGTCAGCCGGTTGGGTGCTCGGAATACTGTGGGGACTTTTCACTCTCGCGTGGGTTGTTCCTGCGCTGGTGGCTACACCACGGGATCGCGAGGTGAAAAAGATCGTGCTGATTGCGGGCAAAAAAAGCCACGGCCCGGAGGGAAACGGAATCCATGACTACCCGTGGTCCGTTCGCCTCCTGAAAGTGCTTCTCGATCGCTCGAACATCCGAGACCGGATACGCGTCGAAGCAGTGTTTGGCGGATGGCCACAAGACGACGGGATCTTGAGAGACGCCGATACCATCGTCGTGCTCTCCGACGGGCGGGACGGAGACAAATTTGAAGAGGCACCGCATTTCGCGAGTCCCGAGCGGACCCAACTCATTCGGCGTCAAATCGAGCGGGGTTGCGGATTTGGCACCTTCCACTTCTCCACGTTTGCGTCCGAGGCCAACCGCGAGGACATCCTGTCTTGGAGCGGCGGATACTTTCAGTGGGAGTCGCAGGGAGTCCGACGCTGGTATTCAGCAATCAAAGTCTTGGAGGCGCCTCTGGCCTTTCCAAACCCGGGACACGAAACATTGAGAGGCGTAGAGCCTTTCCGCTTAAAGGAGGAGTTTTACTACAATCTCCGTTTCGATCCGGTTGACCACACGCTGGTGCCGCTTTTGGAGGTGTCCGGCCTGCCAGGCCGGGAGCCCGATGGACGCTGGGTGGCATGGGCGAAGGAAAGGGCCGATGGAGGCCGCGGCTTCGGAACCACTTGCGGTCACTTTTATGAAAACTGGCGCAACGACAGTTTCCGAAAGTTTATCCTGAATACGATCGCGTGGTCGGCGCATGTGCGCGTGCCAGAGCAGGGGGTCGAGTCCGCATTTGTGGAGCGGGACAAAATCCTGGAGGCGCTTTCGGCAGACAGCCCGGCGACCAAGTAGGGAGTGCTTCTCGACGTCAGCAATTCGAAAAAGCCGCAAGCGCCGCGTCAGCGGACGCCCGTTTTGAAGGCGTGCTTGATCAGTGCGAGAACCTCACGCAAGGCGCCGCGCATCCGCGAAACCACACCGTAGGTGCTCCCGACGGCATCGACCGACCCGAAACACCGCGCAAAAATGCGCCGCGCCCGGAGGACATGATAGGCGTCGGTGACCAAGAGGATTCGCATTTGCGAGGGTTCCGGAAATAAGGCGGCTGCGAACTGGGCGTTCTCCCGAGTCGAGGTCGATCGCACTTCCCGAATGGTTGCCGAGGGAGGCATTCCGAGTTCCGAAGCAAGCCGGGCAGCAGCCTCCGCCTCCGCCGGCGGGTAGTCGCCCACGCCCCCGGTAAAGACGACCCTCGGGGCCATTCCCATCTTCCATAAATCAAAAGCTTTCCGGACCCGCCACTCCAGAGCGGGAGACGGTTTTCCGTCGGGAAAAACCCTGCAGCCAGCCACAACAATTACGTCATAAACACCTGTGGCTTGGCGGGTTTTTCCCCATGTATCCAAGGCAAGCGCCGCGAGGGCCCACGCAAGGCATAACACCCCCAGGAGGCTCTTGATCAGCGTTGGAAGCAGGATGGACCTCATCGGAAAATCGGCGTGGAACGTCTCGGGTAAACAGCAAAGAAGACGTTCGAGTATGTCGGGATGCCGCAACTCCGCGAGCCCGCACGGTGCCTCGCCCGCCCGCATCAGCGTCACGGGTTCAAATCGAGCGCACGCAACCGTGGCGGAACAGAATTTGCAGCAACCGCTTTGGGGGAAACATCCACATCCTTTTTCCGATGGAACACCTTGATTCATCCATGAGAACTCGCCTCACACTCCTCTTGACGCTCCTGCTGCTTCCGCTGACCGCGCTTGAAGCCTCCGATCCTTCGGCGCGCGGCCCCCTGAGCGTGGAGAGCTTTGCGCTGCCAGATCTCTCCGACCCCTCGAGGGGCAGCCCGCAGTCCCACCGGGAGGCAGCTCCGCGTCTTCTGCGCAGACCTCTCCGACACGATTCAACGCCCACGCAACGCAAGGTTCCCGTCAAAGTACATCTGCCCGCCGTCGGTGGGCCTTTTCCCGTGGTGGTCATCTCCCACGGCGCCGGCGGCGATTTGGACACGCACTATGCCCAGGCACAACACCTGGCCTCGCATGGTTATGTAGTTCTGTGCCTGGAGCATATCGGCAGCAACCGCGAGAAGATGACCCACCGCCTTCAGTTCATGGAAAATCTGGAAGCCATGATCCATGATTCCGACGAGGTACTCGCCCGGCCCAAGGATGTGAGATTCGCCCTCGCCTGCGCCGAGGAGTGGAACCGCGCGCCTGGGCCGCTCCATGGAAAGATGGACCTGCGACGTGTGGGGATGATGGGGCATTCCTTCGGAGCATTCACCACCATGGTGGTCTGTGGGATGCGGCCCGCACTCGACTGGCTCACACCGCGCATCGAGCCAGGCAAAGGTCTCGGCCCTGATCTACACCATTCAGGCGTGAGATGCGGTGTGGCCTTATCGCCACAAGGCGTTGGTGAACCGTTTTTTATCCGCGAAAGTTTCGCCTCCTTGAAGGTGCCACTCCTCGGCATCTCGGGGTCTCTGGACAAGCAGCAGAATGGTCTGTCGGCGGACAATCGGCGCGACGCCTTCGCCCTCTGGCCCTCGGGTGCGCACCGCTTTCTCTGGCTCGCCAATGCAAAGCACCTCGATTTTACCGACTCCAACGGTGCCAGCCGGAAGGCTCAGCCTTCTTCGAGCCGGGAGGACGTGCAGCCCGTCGTCCGAGCCGCCACGCTTCTCTTTTTCAACGCACACCTGAAAGCGGATTCAGGGGCGTTCGGCACCCTGAGCGCGGCGTCACTGCAATCCTTCCTCCGCGGGACGGTGAACCATCTGGAGCTGCTTACAAAGTGAAGGCGGAAGTCGTGACGGCCCGCTGGGGTCCGGATCACTACGTTCCGCCCGGATCTGACACCCTGCCATCCGCGGCGCGTGTGCGTGGGGCCACACGCGCGGCGGCGTTTCCGGCCTACTTGCGATTCCAGCGCAACACGCGGCCGTACTTGTTGTACTCGGTCTCGAGAATATTCCCCTTGGCGTCGAAGGTGATGCCATGCGGAGAGGTCACCACGTTATCGCGCCAATCCGCTGGGAGAACCCCGTTACCTCCAGCCTGACCGGGAGTATCGTTGGTACCCAAGGCCGCCACCATTTTGCCCTCCTTGTTCCAAATCGACACCCGGCCCGCAATTTCCGCCACACACACCAGGTCCTGAAAGAAGGAGGCGGAGCTGGGTTTCCGCAGGTCCTTGTCGGCAATGACGCCCAGAAGCTCTCCGTCCAGACTTGTGTGCAGCATGCGGTTGTTGCCCCGGTCGCACAGGAAGAGGCGGGCGGGTTCAAAACGATTGTCCACGTGGACCTTGTGGCAATTGGAGAGCTTGAAGGGTTCCACCGGCCCCCCAAACTGCTTTTTGAATTTCCCCTGGCTGTCGAAGACAAAAATCCACGACGTGCCGTACCCATCCACCACGTAAATGTCACCGTTCGGCGCTGCATCCGCCGAAGTGAGTCTCAAGCCGCCGCGCACCTCGGAACTGCCGATGCTGTAAGCAGGTTTGCCGTCTTTCAAACTGATCTCCGACTTGGCGATGGTCTGTAATTTGCCGCCTGCGAGGTATTTGATTTCCGTATCGGTCTGTTCAACAAAGATGCCCTCCGCTTTCTTTCCATTCGAAAGCGTCATGCTGACTTTCTGGGCGATCTCCGACTTGGAAATCTTCATCACCTCGCCGTTTTGCTTGGTGATGGAGAGGGTATTTCCCTCCGAAACGGGCGAGTGGCCGACGACGTTGGTGCCGTCTTTCAAAGTGAACGATATCTTGTCAGCGATCAGCGGGGGGAAAGCCGTCTTGGGAATTTCCATCACCACCTCTCCCTCGAGGGTTGTCTTCAGAACCCTCTGCTGGCCGAGCACTGCGGCGAAAATGAATTCACCGTCGGCCTGTTTGCGGATGGAAAAACCGTGCAGCGTGCCGGGGACGGGGAGGGTTTTGAGGTATTGTCCCTCAGGCGAGTACACTTGGATGCCGCCCTCCGGAAAGCCATCCACGCTGACGTAGATTTTTCCGGCGGAATCGACCTGAATTTCGCCATGACCGTTCCCGATAGTCTCTCTTCCGGCAGGCAACGTGAGGAATTTGGGGACGAACTCGTACTCCGGCTCGGCCTGAACCAAGGGAGCCAAGGCGAGCGCAGCGACAAAAATAGCGGGAAAGCGGATGCTCATAGGGGTGTGGATGAGAGAACGTGTCTGAGGACAATCCCTGAAGGGAATCCTTCTTTGGCAAACTTTGGACGACCTGCGCCAGCGGCTCATGCGACCCCAACGATCTCCCCCACGGATGCCTCCTTTCCGAGCGCCGGGCGCCCCCACCGGACGCCTCTTTGGCGCAGCGGAGAATTTCCCGAAAAGAAAGCGGCGTGGAACATTCCGGGCATTGATTGTGCGACTCAAAAGGGGGAACCTCCCGGAGCCCTGCCCAATTCATCCCAAACCGTCCGCTCCGCTCGCGCGTTACCGGGGTAGCGCCGGGGACCGGTCCCGTGATTGGTCACGGTGAAAAGTATGCTTCTGTGGAACGTTTTCAGCCAAGTCTTGCTACCCATTTTGGCCCTCATCGGTTGCGGCTGGCTCCTGAACCGGCGCTGCCAATTGGACCTCGACACGCTCGTCAAACTCAACATCTACCTCCTCGTCCCGGCCTTCATTTTCCATCAGGTCGTGACCTCCTCGCTCAAGGCGGACTTTGCGCTGCGCGTGATGGCCTTCACCGGGTGCATCCTCGCGAGCATGTTTGTGCTGAGCGCACTGGTGTCGCGCCTTCTGGGGTTTGACCGCTCGCAGATGCGCGCCCTGCAACTGGCGACCATGTTCTACAACTCCGGCAATTACGGCGTGCCGCTCATGGCCCTGGCCTTCCCCACCTCGGGCCCCGTCCTCCAGGTGTTTGTCCTTCTCACCCAAAACATCTGCACCTTTACCGTCGGTCTCTTTTTGGCCTCATCCTCCCAGATCAAAGGCTGGCGCACCTTCCTGCCCATGCTCCGCCAGATCTCGCTGTGGGCCGTCGCCCTGGCCTTGGCCATCCGCTACTGGGACATTCCAGTGACCCAGTGGCGCTGGTTTTGGGTGCCCATCGACTACATTCACCACGCCCTTGTGGGAGTGGCCCTGGTCACCCTCGGCGTCCAACTCTCCCAAACACGGGTCACCCAGAACGCCACGCGCATCTCCTGGGCGCTGGGGCTGCGCCTCCTTGCCGGGCCCGCAATCGCCGCCCTCCTCTGCTCAGCCTTCGGCTTCCGCGGAGAGGAAGCCGTTGTCATGATCGTGAGCTCTGCCTTTCCCACGGCCGTGAACACCGCCCTGCTCGCCCACGAGTTCAAGGCCGATTCCCAATTCGCCGCCGCTGCCGTTTTTTATTCCACACTAGCAAGCATGTTCACCGTGACCTGCCTGATCGCGTTGCTACGCCTGCCGCAAATCCTCGCCGCTTTCTAAAGCGAACTCACGCGCCACCCCCGGTTCCTCGCTGCACCCTCTCTCCCTGCGGCGCGCACGGGATCCGTGCCGGGCAGCCCTTTCCATGCTATGGAGAAGGCCGCGCCATGCCGTATCAATCCCTGACTGACTATCACGTTCACACCCCGCTTTGCCGCCATGCGCAAGGCTGGCCCGTGGAGTTTGCGGCAAAGGCTCTCGATCTCGGGCTGGCAGAGCTCGGCTTTGCGGACCACAACCCCATGCCCGAGCCCTTCGACGATTGGCGCATGCTCCGCGAGGATTTGCCCGCCTACCTCAACTCCGTCGAAGTGGCGCGCGCCCAATTCCCACAGCTCCCGATCCGGCTCGGACTCGAAGTGGATTACCTCCGGGGCCGGGAAGGCTGGTGGGAGGAACTTCGCGGCGCGGCTCCGTGGGACTTCTGGATCGGCAGCGTCCACTACCTCCCGGAGGGCTGGGAGGTCGACAACCCGAAGTACCTCAGCCGTTACCGAAAGATGGATCCCAACGTCGTCTGGACCTCCTACTGGCAGGCCTACGAGGAATGTATCCGGTGCGGCTGGTTCGACTTTGTGGCACACCCGGATTTGCCCAAAAAATTTGGATGCCGCCCCGAAGGCGATCTGCGCCGCTTTTATGAGCCAGCCATCCAGGCGCTGGTGGACACGGGGCTAGCCTACGAGGTCAACACCGCAGGCCTGCGCAAGGAGTGCAGGGAGCTTTATCCAGCCCGCGCTTTTGTGGAATTAGCACGCCAGGCTGGCGTTCCCGTGCTCATCAACTCGGATGCACATGACCCCGCAGAACTCGGGGCCGGTTTCGGAGAAGCGGTTCGAATGTTGCGAGAGGCGGGCTACTCGGAAACGGTCCGTTTTGTCGGAAGACAAAGGATCTGCGTTCCTTTGCCCGAGCCTCCCGCCGCCTAGCCCATGCTTCTCCGCGCGCGACAACATCTCCTGCAATTTCCCAGACGCCCGCTCGTGATGGGGATCGTGAACCTGTCATCCGACTCGTTCTCGGGCGATGGCCTAGCCAGCGCCGAGGCAGCACTCGCAAAGGCACGGCAACTCCGGGAGGAAGGAGCCGACATCATCGACATCGGCGCGGAGAGCGCCCGAACCAACCGCCCACCCATCAGCGAGCAGGAGGAAACCGACCGGCTTTGCGGCTTTGTGGAGCGATGGAACGCCGCAGGTGAACACGCCTTACTCTCGCTCAACACGTGGCGGCCAGCGGTAGCCCGGACCGCCCTCGCACTCGGGGGTGATCTCTTGAACGACATCGGCGCACTGCCCGACGCCGAGAACGCGCGGATCTGTGCCCAGACGGGAGCCGCCCTCTTGATCATGCACAGCCAGGGCAAGCCCAAGGTCGCGCACACACACCTGGCTTACGAGAACGTGTGGGAGACGCTGGAGGCCTTCTTTGAGGAAAAACTCGCCCTGTGCGACTCCGCCGGACTCCCGAGGGATGCCGTCGTACTCGATCCCGGAATCGATTTCGCCAAGCAACGCACGGACAACCTCCGCATCTTTGCCGGCCTGCAAAAGCTTCACCGCTTTGGGCGCCCCATTCTATTGCCAGTGTCCCGTAAAACACTCATCGGTGATGTGTTGGGCATTCCGGATCCGGCCCAACGCGATGCAGGAACGGTCGCCTGTATCGTGCAGGGAATGTTGCGGGGGGCGCACATTTTTCGGGTACACAACGTCCGGGCAGCTGCGCAGTCCATTCGGATCATCGAAGCAATCGAGTCGGCTGAGACTGAGCCCTCGTAGCCTTGAGAAACCGTACCGTCGAGAGGCGGACAGGCCGGAAAGGGGAGGCTCTGGCTCCAAAGGGCTATTTACCAAAAGCCACAGGTGGAGGATAATCACACCCATCGCTTGGATCGCAAATAACTGACAACCAGTTTTTTGCAAACAACAACCACCCCAAGACTTCAGCGCTCTTGTCGTTCCTCCCATCACGCTAGCCCTATCCGCACACCTCCACCTCACTCCCTCTCCCCATGAAAATTCCCACCCCCTTTTGCATCCTCATTCTCACCGGATTTTGGTTGAGACCCATGGTTTCCATCGCCGCAGACCCGGCTCCGTCCGCGCCCTTCGCAGGACGCATTCAGGACGACAAAGCGTGGATTGCGAAAAACGGCACTCTGATTTTAGAGGAAAGTTTTGATCGCGAAGAAACCGGAAACGGCTCCAAGGACATCGGAAACGGTTGGAACAACGCCACCGCAGACCGCGTCCCGCACATCAAACAGGCTGATCTCGACCAAGGGGTACTCAAGGTGACTACCGCCGTAGAGGCCGGACACGGTGCACACGTTCATCATGATGCGGGAACGGGATTTCAGGATGGCGCAGCCTGGGTGCGTTTCAAATTACCGGGCCTCAACAAGAGCGAATCTCTCACCGTCGGGTATGTGGACCGGCAGTGTCCCAACGTGCATGCCGGGCACATCTGCTACGCCACAATTGGTCTCAACCCGAACAACATCCGTCTCCTGGACAAGAAGACGGGTTATTCCAATGCGGAGCTTTCAAAACGCCGCGAGCCCTATCTGAAGTCGAAACAGAAACTCCCGGACGATCTGGAGGCGATTTTTGCTTCCAAGATGAAAGACCTCTCTTGGGAGGGAAACCAGGAGTGGCATGAACTCCTTCTCGTGACCGAAGGCGACGAAATGCGCGTGAGTCTCGACGGAAAGTTCCTCGGAGCACACCGTTCCGAAGGGTTTGCGCACCCGACCAAACGCTGGTTCAGCCTCGGCATCCCGAGCACTGCCTGGATCGACGAAGTGAAGGTCTGGAAATTTCGCTAAGGGGCCAAGCCCGGGTCCGTGGAACATGCGGGGTTGGAGTGTCGAACATCCGCCCCCATTGCGCAGCAATCGGCGAGTGTGCAGCGATGGCTGCAGTCTCGGGTGCGCCCGTGGCCTTAAGGAAGGCGGGCCACCTCGGCAGCCAGCTTCTGCTGCAACTCACGCACACGGCCAGGCTGTTCCGGGGCGAGATCCCGGCTCTCACCTGGGTCGATGGCGAGATCGTAGAGTTCCGCCTTTTCGCCCTGCCCTTGAATCAATTTCCAAGATCCTTCGCGGAGCGCCAGGGGTCTTTGCCCGTTTTTTTGGAGAACCAACAAACCTCGACCCGGTGCGCCGGGCTGTCCGAGCAATGCGGGAAGAAGGTTCTCAGAATCGGGCAATGCTCGAGGGCTCACCACCTGTCCCGTCAAAGCCGCAAGACAGCGTGGTAAATCGACCAAGCCCAGAAGCGCATCCGACTCGGCACCTGGCGGCACGGTTCCGGGCCAGCGCACAAGGAACGGCACACGGTGCCCACCCTCGTGGAGCGATCCCTTCGCTCCACGCAAACTGCCGTTAGGTGGTTGGAGACCATGCAGGGAATTGGTGCCGTCATCGTAGGTTTGCTTGATGGCCCCGCCGTTGTCCGAGCTAAAAATCACGAGGGTATTCCCGGCGATCCCTCGGCGCTCAAGCGCCGCAAGCACCTGCCCCACAGTCCAATCCAACTGGTGTATCACATCCCCACGCCAGCCGCACTGGCTCGAACCGCGAAACCGAGGATGGGGAACCATTGGCTCGTGGATGTCATGTGGCGCCAGGTAGAGGAAAAACGGTTCCGCACCCTTCTGACCCTCGATGAACTCGACCGCCTTTTCCGTCAGGCGATCCGCAATTTCCTCGTCCTTCCACCAGGCAGCCCGACCGCCGCTCATGTATCCAATCCGTGAAATTCCATTCACAATGGTTTGGGAATGCTGACGGTCTGCTTTGATCGTCAACAAATCCGGCCGCTCCAGACCCGTCGGTTCATTGCCAATTCTTTGACCATAACTGACGGTGATGGGATCCGTCGGATCCAGGCCCGCGACCCGATGATTTTCGACAAAAACGCAGGGGACCCTGTCCCCCGTTGCGGGAATCAGAAAAGCCGAGTCAAAGCCCAGCTCGAGCGGACCCGGACGGAGTTCGCCGTTAAAATCCGGACGATCTTTGCCAAATCCCAGGTGCCACTTGCCAACCGCACCTGTCCGATACCCGGCCTGCTTGAGGAGCGAGGGCAGCGTCACACTTCCCGGCTCGATCAACAGCGGCGCATCCCCAGGGGCAATGCCCGTGCCGGGCTGGCGCCACGCGTAGCGACCCGTCATCAAGGCAAACCGCGTCGGCGTACACACCGAAGCCGTCGAATGCGCATCGCGAAACCGGACACCTTCCCGGGCAAGGCTGTCCAAATTCGGAGTTTTGACGTGGGTCGCCCCATAACAACCGAGATCCCCGTACCCCACATCGTCGCTGAGAATGAGAATGATATTCGGTTTTTGGGGGGGCGTCGCCCCGCCGGAGATTTGGAAGCAGCAAAGGGCGAGAAGCAGGATGATTTTTCTCATAAGGGGGAATGCACAGCACAACGCGGCGGCGGATAGGCGCGAGCACGCGACTTGAGCCTTCACATCCTACCGGAGACACCCTCGAGATTCTTGCTCGGCACGGCCAAAATTTGGTGTCCTCCGGCCATACCTCTCCAGCAGGCCTCGCGGCGCACGAAGCCGCGCTACCGCTTCCGCCGGTCGTGCTCCACCGGAACTGGAACACGAATCGGACTTCAACAAAGCTCTCCTATGGAGGCTTTTCCAACCGGACCCTCCGACTGGGATCCGTTGATTACTCGGCAAATTGAACCCGGTGCGAGACCCGCTCGATGTGGAGGGCCCGGCCCGTGGTTTCATCGATATCAATCATCGCCCCCTGAAGCACCACCGGGCCCTTCGCAATCGGATAAGTCACGGGCCGGCTGGTCAGAAAACGCTGCAAGATCGATTCGATATCACGCCCCAAAATGCTGTCGCAGGGACCGCACATTCCCGCGTCGCAAAGAAACGCCGTTCCACACGGGAAAATCTGCTCATCGGCCGTCTGCGTGTGGGTGTGAGTCCCCACTACTGCCGAAACTTTGCCGTCCAGAAAACGCCCCATCGCGATCTTCTCGCTCGTGGTCTCTGCATGCACGTCGACAAAAATGATGGGCGTCTCTTCACGCATCCGGTTGACCTCGGCTTCGATGGCGAGGAAGGGGTTCTCGAGCGGAGGCTGCATGAAGGTGCGGCCCTGCACGTTGATGACGCCGACTTTTCCCTTCGATGTTTGTAATACCACGGAGCCGTTCCCGACGGTGCCCGGCGGATAATTGATGGGCCGCAGCAACCTCGGCTCCGTCGCAAAATAGGGAACGATGTCGCGCTGATCCCACGCATGGTCACCCGTCGTAATCACCGCCACACCCGCCCGGAGCAGATCAATGCTGATCTTTGGGCTGATCCCGCGTCCAGCGGCACTGTTTTCACCATTGGCGACGATGAAATCGACACCGCGCTCCTGCTTAAACCAAGGCAGACACTCGATGACCCCCCTTCTGCCGGGGTCACCCACGATGTCGCCAAGGAAAAGTAGTCTGAGCATTTGGCAACCCTACGGCGAACCGCGCACCGGTGCGAACGGTTTCCTCATTTCCGTGCGCCGCCCGCGACGTGACGCCCCCTCCAATCCGGGCTAAACCTGCCGCATGCACGCTTCGGGTTTTTTTCGATTCGGGATTGTTCTGGTCGCGCTAGGACTCTGTGCGATCCCGTGGGTTCCGGTTTGGGGCATGGAACCGCCCCGGCTCACGCCCCTGGCCATAGCACCCGACTGGAGCTGGCTCGACGCCTACCAGGGCAAGTTGCGACGGAGCGAACTGCTGCGCGCCCTCGACGAACACTACGCACCAGGTGGGACAGCCGCAGGCTGGATCGAAGTCGGCCCGAGGGCGGTGCGCGTGAAGGCCGGCGGGAACACTTGGAAAGAAATCGCTCTCGCTCCGGAAGGAACCGCCACCGACAGGGGCCATGCCCGGCGTTTTTGGCGGAAAGCCAGGGAGATGGGCCCGGCTCCCGCAGGCCGCCCTCTGCAGGGAGTACGCATTGCCATTGACCCTGGCCATTTAGGCGGCAGCTGGGCCCGGATGGAGGAGCGCTACTTTCAAATGCCCACCGGACAACCCGTGATGGAGGGGGATTTGACCCTTCAGGTTGCAAAGAAGCTTCAGCCACAACTCGAGAAGCTTGGCGCCCAAGTCACCCTCCTGCGCAAAAGCGATCTCCCCACCACCCGCGAACGCCCCGAAACACTCAAACCCGCTGCCGAAGCCGACCTCAACGGCAGCCCCACCCAGGAGCGCATCCGCCTCCACAGCGAACTGTTTTTTTACCGAATCAGCGAAATTCGGGCGCGTGCCCGGCTGGTCAACGAACAGATCCAGCCCGACGTGGTCGTTTGCCTCCACCTCAATGCGGAAGACTGGGGCGAACCCGAATCTCCCCAACTTGTCCCGCGAAACCACTTTCACACCTTGGTGAATGGATGTTACGGCCCCAAGGAACTCGGGTTCGATGACGTCCGCGCCGAGATGCTCGAACATCTCTTTGCCGGTACCGCCGACGAATCAGTCCCCCTGAGTGAAACTGTGGCCGAGGCTGTCGCAGAAGAGTCGGGACTCCCGCCCTTCACCTACTTTTCCTCCAATGCCCGGCGCGTCGGCAAGGGGCCTTACGTGTACGCACGGAACCTTCTGGCCACACGCCTTTACCGTGCGCCCGTGGTTTATTTGGAACCCTACGTCATGAATAGCGGCCCTATCTGGAGACGCGTCCAGGCGGGGGATTACACCGGCACCCGCTCCGTGCAAGGCGTTCCCACCAAGAGCCTCGTGAGCGAATACGCAGCCGGAGTCGCTGCCGGACTCGCGCGGTATTACGCCGACAACCGCTGACAAACTCTTCCGAAAGCACTCTCGCAGGCCAAACTCGGATGCCTGCCGGAGGAGACTCCCGCTCTTGCACGGGACCCGCTGCTGATGTCACTTGTGCCTCCCCTTTCACACCTTCCTCATGACCGAAGTTTCCCGTTTTGATCTGGTCGCCAGCCGGCCTGTTCCAGCCCTCGGTGTCACCCTCGAAACATGGCAACACCGCAGCGGGGCCGTGCACTATCACCTCGCCTGCGACGACGAGCACAGGGCCTTCACCGTCGCGTTCAGGACCCCGCCAGAGGACTCGACCGGACTCCCGCACATTCTCGAACACACAGTTCTCTGCGGAAGTCGACGCTATCCCGTGCGCGACCCTTTCTTCCAAATGCTCCGTCGCTCACTGCAGACCTTCATGAACGCCATGACCTTTCCGGACATGACGGTCTACCCCTTCGCGAGCCAGGTTTCCAAAGACTACGACAACCTGCTCGGCGTCTACCTGGACGCCGTATTCGCGCCCTTGTTGGATCCTCTCGATTTTGCGCAGGAAGGGCACCGGCTCGAACTCACCCCGGAAGGCGGTGAACGCAAAGGCATTGTTTTCAACGAAATGAAGGGTGCCATGGACGGCACGGCAGAACAGATCGGGATGGCCACCGCCCGACATCTGTTGCCCGACACCTGCTACCGGCACAACTCCGGGGGCGAACCCAGCGACATTCCAGCGCTCACGCACCGGGATCTCGTCGATTTTCACCGCCGCTGCTACCACCCCGCCAACGCGTGTTTCATCACTTACGGAAACCAACCGGCGCCGCGGCTCCATGCCCAACTCGCCGAGTACCTCGAGGGAACCACCGCTCAGCCCCTGCCGCCGCCCTCTCTCCAGTCCGCCCCGTTGACTCCCCAAACAGTCGAAGTGCCTGTCCCCTTCAGTGCTGGACAAGATGTGCTCGATGTCAGCGCAGCAACCCTGACTTGGGTGTGGGGCGACGTCGCCGATCTCGACGAAGTGATGACGTCTGAGCTGCTGCAACGCGTGCTGCTCGGACACGCCGGAGCACCGCTCCGGCTTGCTCTGGAGAACAGCGGGCTCGGTCGCTCGATCAGCGGCAGCTCCTTCGGTGGCGAGTTTCGCAACGGACTGTTTACAGCGGCCATCAACGGCATCGCTCCGGAGGATTATCCGAGGTTCGAAGCGCTCGTGTTTGAGACGCTTCGAGAGATCGCGGAAAAGGGCGTTCCCCAGGAAGCACTCGACGCCGCACTGCATCAGCTCGAACTCGCCCGCCGGGAAATCAGCGGGGACCACTTCCCCTACGGCCTCGAGTTGTGTTTCCGACTGCTGACTCCGTGGAATTACGGCGGCGATCCACTGCCTTTTCTGGATCCCTCCGCCGCTCTGGAGCGGCTTCGAACGCGGGCCAGCCAGCCCGGTTTTGTTGCCGAAGAAGTACGCCGCCGCTTACTCGACCACCCGCACCGGGGGCTTTTCCTGGCCCGCCCCGATCTCGAGTTCCATGCACATGCGCAGGCTCTGGAGGAGTCGCAGATCGAGCGCGAATTGGAGAGCATGAATGCCTCAGCACGCGAACAGCTCGCGCAGCAAAACCGCGCTCTCAGTGCGCGTCAGGAGCGCATCGATGACCCCGACGTTCTTCCGGATCTTTTACTGAGCGACGTTCCCAAGGAACGGCGCTTTCCGATCGGCCACCACCAGCAAGGCCTGAACATTTTCCGGGCAGGTACAAACGGGATCCTGCACCATCTGGCCGCCATTCCCTTACCCGAGCTGGAAGACCACGAACTCGATCTCCTTCCTTTGCTCGCACAAACCTTCGGCAGCCTCGGCGTCGGATCTCAGAGCTACGCGGAGCGGGCGGCAAACTTGAATGCGCGTTGCGCAGGACTCTCCGCGTGGACGGATTTGAACGCGGACATCGGTGATTTATCCCGTCTGAACGCGTTCCTCTTTCTGGAGGTAAAAGGTTTGGGGGGACGCCACGCCGAATTTACCGGACTCATTGCAGAGACGCTGCGAGACCAGCGCTTTGATGAAAGCGAGCGGCTGCGCGAGTTGGTGGATCAATCCTTGCAACAACTCAGCGACAGCGTTTCCAGCGCAGGGAATTCGTTCGCCGCGCGCGCGGCCGTCCGCGGTTTCGGTGGGGCAGCCAGCCTGCAACATCGCCTGAGAGGGCTCGGCCGGCTGGCATGGCTGAAACACCTTTCGACGCGCATCGCCGAGGGCGCAGAGGGCTCCGGTACCGCCCTTGAAAAGCTTGGGACAGAACTGTCTACCTTGCGCAGCAAACTGCTCCAGCAGCCGAGACATCTGGGCGTGATTGGAGACACCGCAGAGGCTTTGGATGTCCAGGAATTCATCCGGGAAGCCTGGGCGCATTTTCAGGGAAGCAGCGGCGGATGGCGCCCGCTCGGCGCACCGCATGGCGGTACCGCGGTGCCGACCGCATACACCACTTCGACCGCCGTGAATTACTGTGCACTGGCATTCCCCGCAGTGGCGTTCAACCACGCCGATGCCCCCGCGCTGGCCGTGGCCAGCCGTTTGTTGGTCAACAACGTCTTGCACCCCAGAATTCGCGAGCGGGGCGGGGCCTATGGGTCGGGCGCGCACTTTGCGCCCGCCACCGGCACTTTCACCCTCACCAGTTATCGCGACCCGCGTTTGTCCGGCACCTACGACGATTTCCGCGATGGCCTTGCGTGGCTGCGCGAATGCCCGGCTGACGAGCGCCTCCTGAAAGAGGCCATTTTGGGGGTCATGGCAGGTGTGGATTCTCCGGGAAGCCCCTCAGGCGAGGCACGCTCCCGATTCACTGGAGATTTGCTGGGCACTTCGCCGCAGCTTCTCAACGCCTTCCGAAACCGGATTCTTGCGACCACGGCAGCCGATGTGCGTCGTGTCGCAAACACATGGCTCCAGGGTGAAGGCGTTTCCGCCGTAGTCACTGGGATGGAACAATTTGCCGAAAGCCAGCTCGGTTGGGACACTGAGTCCATCTGAACCCGGAGACTTCCCGTTGCTTCACGCGATCGCTCCCGTTTGGCAAAGAAGGCGTTTTACCGGGGAGCCGAGCCACAGGATCCGTCGCCATCGGCTGGCTCGCCAAAAATAGAGTTCACGAAGGAAAACAGGCCGGTGCCCACCGCCACCACCAGACAAGAGGCAGTCAACCGGCACCACACCTGGTCCTGCGCAAAATCCCAGATCGCAAGGATGCAAACAAAGACGCTCACGGCGAGGCAGAGGGTGATGATATAAAACGAAACGGCGCGAACGATTTTGGGGGAGAAGAACCCCTTCCTCACCATGGCGGGCCGCGACGGCGAGGAGCCAAGGGAGGAGACGGGCAAGGGAGGCATATGTTGATTCATGGCGAAATGTCTTTGGAAAGTTGTTCGAGAGACGCCCGGCTGGGCGAAGCCTGGGCTCCGGCACCTCGCGCGGTCTCGACATTCATTTCTAGCTCACCCACTGCTTTTTATGTGAATTCATAAAAAGCGGGGCGACATCAATCCGATCAATGTTCCACGACTCAAGACCGCCATGCGGTCGGGGCATGCGAGGCGGCCGCGGTGAGGACCGCGGACCGCCGTTCCGAATGCAGGGCCAGCCCTACGAAAGGATGTCTTTCACGACGTGACCATGCACGTCCGTCAGGCGGAAATCGCGCCCCTGGAAACGGTAGGTGAGCCGTTCATGGTCAAAGCCGAGCAAATGCAGCACCGTGGCGTGCAAGTCGTGGACATGCACTCGATTCTGGATGGAGCCGAATCCCAACTCATCGGTTTCGCCATAAATCATGCCCGGTTTAACGCCCGCGCCAGCGAGCCACATCGTGAATCCCTCGACATGATGATCGCGGCCAATGGTGCCACGAACCTCCCCCATGGGGGTGCGACCGAATTCGCCACCCCAAATGACGAGGGTGTCCTCGAGGAGGCCACGCTCTTTCAGGTCGGCAACGAGAGCCGCACCCGCCTGGTCGACCTCTTTGCACACCTGTTCCAAGGCGCCATCCAGATTTTCGCCCCCACCATGGTGGTCCCAGCTGGTGTGATAGAGCTGCACGAAGCGGACACCGCGCTCCACCAAACGCCTCGCGAGGAGGCAAT
The DNA here is from genome assembly GCA_037975925.1 of Verrucomicrobiota bacterium. Taxonomy (GTDB): domain Bacteria; phylum Verrucomicrobiota; class Verrucomicrobiia; order Chthoniobacterales; family Chthoniobacteraceae; genus Chth-196. Next base: position 8,991 of record JBANFR010000029.1, on the reverse strand, counting down.
TGTTTGCGAAGGACCCCTTGCCGGGTGTCGCCCCGTAGCGCTCCAGGGTGGCAGGCGTTTCCTGGCTCAGATCCATCAACTCCGGCGCGCTGCTCTGCATCTGGTACGCCATTTCGAGAGCGTTGATGCGCGTTTGAATTTCGGGGTCTCCCGTGGCCTGCAGTCGCTCCTGGTTGAGCTCATGCACAAAATCGAAGAGCGCCCTTTGTTCCCGCGAGTAAACGCCCGCAGGATTCCGAAGATCCAGAATGGCGTCGCCGGAGCTCCGGAATGGGACCCCCTGAAAACTGCTCGGGAGGAAGCCACTCGACCACAGCGTAGCACCGGCTCGGGGACCGCGCGGCCCGCTTTGCAACACCACAAAACCGGGGAGATTTTTGGAAACAGACCCCAATCCGTAGGTACACCATGAGCCGAGGCTCGGACGGCCCGGGGCTTGGAATCCCGTGTTCATGAAGAGCTTGGCCGGACCATGATTGAATACGTCCGTGGCCATGCTGCGGATCCAGCACAGGTCGTCGGCAACCTTGGCGGTGTGTGGCAGCAGTTCGCTCAGCTCCATGCCCGACTGTCCGTAGCGCTGAAACTTGCGGCGGCTGCCCAGCAGCTTTTCGGTTCCCTTGAGGAAGGCGAAACGCTTGCCCTGCATCAGGCTTGGCGGTGGCGCCTGGCCGTCCAACTCGCGCAGCTTGGGCTTGTCCGAAAACAGCTCAAACTGGCTCGGGCCGCCCGCCATAAAAAGGTAGATCACCCGTTTGACCTTGGCTGGAAAATGCGGTTCGCGCACCGCCATCGGGTCCCCTGCGGAAACCGCTCCAGAAGCCTCTCCGGAGAGCATTTGCTGAAGAGCCAGCGCCCCAATTCCGAAACCGGTCTGCGCAAACAGATGACGCCGAGTGCTGGCGAGTAAGAGCTGATCGTGGATGTCCATGGCTTATTCCCGGGTGATGAATTCGTCGGTGTTCAACAAGGCGCGCGTGAAGGAGGTCCATGCAGCGGCCTCCCCAGTCGATTGACCAGATATGGGATAGGCACCCACCACCTTTTTAGCGTCCTCCGAGGCTGCGGCGTAGGAGACACGTCGGGCAGCCAAAAACTCGAGGCTACGCTTCAGCTCCTTCTCCGAGGGGAGCCGGTTGAAGAAGGCACGGAATGCAAACTCCACCCGCTCTTGGTCCTGCTGTGGCGAAGCGCCGGGGATTTGAGTCCAAAGACGAAGCGCGGCAGCCTGGGCCATTTCCATAAAGGTCTCGTCATTGGCCATCATCAACGCCTGCAGCGGAGTGTTGGAGCGCAAGCGCCTGGTGCACGTCGTGGAAAAATTGGGAGCGTCAAAGGTGCTCGTCAGCGGATGCTGAGCGCTCCGGTAAAACTGGGTGTACAGGGCTCGCCGATAACGCTCACCCCCCTTGCTAACCACCCAGGGTTTCGCCGCCTGAGTAAACGCGTACACCCCCTCGGGTTGCGGCGGATAAACGGTGGGCCCCCCCAGCGTGGGATCCAGAAGACCACTCGCCGCCAACGCCGAATCCCGCACAATTTCCGCATCGACACGGAAACGATTCTGCCTTGCCAGCAATAGGTTGCGCGGATCTGTTTCCATCAACTCCGGGCGCACCACCGAACTCTGACGGTACGTGGCGCTGGTCACGATGATCCGGTGCAGCTTCTTCATGGACCACCCGCCGTCGATAAATTGACGCGAGAGCCAGTCCAGCAACTCGGGGTGTGTCGGCGGCGTGCCCTGGGTGCCAAAGTCGTTTTCCGTCTCCACCAAACCCTGCCCGAAATAACGCATCCATATGCGGTTCACCGTGACTCGGGGCGTCAGCGGATTTTTGGGATCCACAAGCCAGCGAGCCAAATCGAGACGGGTCGCCTCCCGGCCCTCAACCGCAAGCGCTGGCAGCACCTCAGGAGTTCCGGGTTTCAGCGGCCCGAGTGCCTTGTCCGGACTTAAAAAATCACCGCGTATGTGAAGGAAAGTCGGGCGCGGGGCCGGCAGGTCTTTCATGACCATCACCTGCGCCGGGCTGGCATCCTTGGTCAGGCACGCAAACTCGAAGTCGGCTGCGGCCTGAACACGGTCCATTTTGGCAAACGCGCGCACGAAAGCGGGGTCGTTCGTTTGCGCGGCCGTTTGAGGGTCCCTCGATGCCTTCCATGCCGCAGCTGCCAGCACAGGATCCGGCGGCAGCAGCGGAGCCTTCTCAGCCACGCTCACGGCAAATTTTCCGATGAAGAGGAATGCACCCGTCTCATGGCGCAAACGGAGCACGACCCTCTGGCCCTCCATCGCGACCGGCTCCTTCAAGACCAGCCAAGCTTCATGGCTCCCCTTGCTCGCCGGTGCCGCCGGATCCAACCGCCAGGCCGTCGCCGGATCGCGGTCCAGAGCGTGGCTCAGTGGCGTTTTGGCGTTCTCCAAATCACTCACCGCCAAATCAAAAGCCTTCGCATTGCCATCAACCAAAACCTCCAACTCGTTCAACGCAAAGCTTCCATCCTTCCCCGTGCCCGCAAACTTGGCGTTAAAAGAAGGATCTGGAAGGACTTGGAGACGGATCGCCTCGAGGCGGGGTACATCGGGAGTGAAAGCCACCTCGATCACGTCCTGCGGCGTTCCTTCTTTCGGCACGAGAACACTGCCGTCATCCTGAATTTGCGGCACCCGTCCGCTACGGCTGGAAGCCGTTCCGATCGCCGGCCGATGCCACTGCGTCGGTTCTGTGGCGGCAACCAAGCCACGGACCCACTCCGCTCGCCTCTGGGCTACCCCCTGCTTCGCCTTCGCAACCCGCTGGCGGGCAGCCTCGTACTGGGCTACTGGCACCTTTGCCTCCTTCGCGGGGAAAAGCTCGCCCGGCAGGACATCCACCGTCTCTCCGGTGCTATTGACATCGGTCCCCGAATTAAAAAACGCAAACAGCCGGAAATACTCCTGATGGGAAAGAGGATCGTACTTGTGGGAGTGGCACTGCGCGCACCCGGCAGTCAGCCCCAGCCACACAGCCCCTGTCGTGTTCACGCGATCCACCACGGCTTCGTTTCGGAATTGCTCCGCATCCGTGCCGCCCTCCTGGTTAATCATGGTGTTGCGGTGGAAGGCCGAGGCGATTCTTTGCATCTTGGTCGGATTCGGCAGCAGATCGCCCGCAATTTGTTCCACGGTGAACTGGTTGAAGGGCATGTCTGCGTTGAGCGCGCGAATCACCCAATCCCGGTAAGGCCACATGGCGCGCTGTCCATCAACCGAATAGCCTTGGGAATCGGCGTAGCGAGCCTGGTCCAGCCAGTGGCGCCCCCAACGTTCCCCGTGATGGGGCGAGGCAAGCAACGCATCCACCACGCGCTCGTAGGCATCCGGGGAGCGATCCGCGAGGAAAGCCTCCGACTCCTGTGGGGTGGGGGGAAGGCCGGTCAGGTCCAGATGCACCCGACGAAGCAAAGTGGCTTTGTCCGCCTCGGGAGAGGGCGCTATCCGACGGCTCTCCAAGGTGGCCAATACAAAGCGATCCACGGGATTTCGCACAGCCGCCGTGTTGCGTACAGCCGGAGGCTCAGGGTTTTGGAGCGGCTGAAAGGCCCAGTGACCCTCGTAGGGGGCGCCCTGCGCGATCCAGCGTTTGAGCAGTTCAATTTCCCCCGCAGTGATCGGCGGCTTCTTGCTCTTGGGCGGCGGCATCACTTCGTCCCGGTCATGGGAAAGAATGCGCTCCACGATCGCGCTCTTCTCTGGACTCCCCGGCAGGATGGCCTTGTAGCCGCCCAAATCCCGCGTCGCGCCCTCAAACGTGTCGAGACGCAGGTCCGCCTCCCGCTTCTTGTCGTCCGGCCCGTGACACTGGAAACAGGCGTTGGAAAGGATGGGGCGGATGTGTTCGTTGAAGCGAATCTTGGAAACGGGAACCGCGCTTTCGGCCTTCAGGAATGCATTCATCCCGAGAAGGACAAAACATCCCGTGACCCAAACCAGATTTCTTCGAGGGGGAGCAGCTGTCATGGCGTCTTACAATGAAGTCTCATCCGACCTTCCCGACCTCATCCACAGGGGAGTCTCTGTCGCGAAAGGGTCTGAATGGCAGTTGGCAACCCAAGTCTATCTGAGGCGCCGCCCTTTCTTGGTAGAATTCGAGGTCTTTTTTGGGGGGCGGAGACACTTCACGCGCTTCTCCTCTTGCCAGAGCATCCACTCTGCGAAATGGAAAGGCATGCCGCACGTCCCCCCCTGGCTCCAGACGTCCTGCCTCGTCGCCCTTGTTGCCTCGCAGGGTTTTGCCGAGTCGCCCGAACGCCCGGCTCCCCTCATCCGAAGGAGCGAACAGAACACCGATGCCTCCCGGCAGCTCGTAGTGTTCGGCGGTACTTTACGCACAAGAATCGCCATCGCTCGCGCAGGAAGCGAATTGCGCTCTTCCGCTCTCGAGAGCCTCCGGCAATCACCCGCTCCCCAGTCCGTCATGCGCCCCATTCTCATCGTCCTCAACCACTCGCTGAAGGACGGCTCTCCGGTGCTCCAAAAACGCGAGGACCCCGTGGGCGTCAAAATCCAGATCGATTTTCCCGCAGACATTCATCCCGAAAGCCCCCTGTTTGAGCGCACCTTTTTACGCGCCCTGCTTCTCGAACTCGGAACGCGGCCGGGGAAGAGCGACACCGCCGAGGAACCCGTGAACGCACCCGCCTGGTTGGTGGACGCCCTTTTGCACCGCTTCCATCACACTCATGGAACAACCTCCCCTCAGCCACTCCGATCCGCACTGGGCTCTGGTTCGTGGGAAGTCGCCTACATTTCCCCGCGCGCAGGAGCCGCCGTCAAATCCCTGCGCCCGGAGCTCGAGTCGGGAAAAATCCCGGGCCTCTCCCAAATCCTGACGCATCCGGAAGGTGCACCGTCGAGTGCCGGCCTCGAAAAGTACGGCAGCTGTTTGCTCGCGCTGCTCGCCAGTCAGCCCGAGGCCGCCGAAGGATTCCGCAGGCTGCTGCAAACCTCCTGGGAAAATCAGTCCGAACCCCTTGCGACCCTACGGAGACTTTTTCCCTCTCTCGCAAGTTCGGATGCAGATTTACAGAGAGTTTGGACGCTGCACTTGGCCTCGATCGGAACGCAAAATGAACGATTAACCCTCAGCGGTGAACAGACCCTCCGGGAGCTGAACGGCCTGATGGAGATTGCCCTGACCGACTCCGGTGGGCGCCATCAGTCCTTCCGGCTCGATCAGTTTTCCGACTACCTCCGCCTCCCCGGTATCCGCGCCATTCTGATGGCACGTCATTTGGAACTGCTTTCCCTGCGGGGACGTGGGCATTTTCTCTACGCAGAGGCCATCCAGACCATCGCCAGCGTTTGCGAGGCACTCGCCCATGGTCACACTTTGGGGCAAGCTAAACGGCTGCGCTCAGCCGTACAGACCGTGGAACAGGCCACGGTGAAAATCGAACTCATCAACAGCTACCTCGACGAAGCCGAGGCCGACGCAGAGCGCCGCAAGGCAGCGCAAGCCGAAGCGGCAGAACGAGAAAGAAGGGAACGGGTGGACCCTGCGATGGCTCACTCCATTGACCGGGAAATTGATGCCGCAAAAAAACGCCTCGAACAGGAAGCGTCCGAGGCGGACATCGAACGGGCGCTGAGAGAATCCCGCGCCCGCTCGAAGAAGATGCCTTAATAGGAAGCGAAGCGGACCGCCACCTGGCGGTCCGTCCAGCTTACTGGAACCACTCGGTGTGGAAGAACTGCCCCGCGGGCTTGTCCGTGCGCTCGTAGGTATGCGCCCCGAAGAAGTCACGCTGAGCCTGCAGAAGGTTCGCAGGAAGGCGGGCGGAACGATAGCTGTCGTAGTAGGCGAGGGAGGAGCTGAACGCCGGCGCCGCGATTCCGTGGGTCACGGCAACGCTGACGGCATGGCGCCAGTTGCGCTGCGTTTTCTCGACGATTTGGGTGAAGTAAGGATCGAGCAGCAGGTTCTTCAACGCGGGATTGCGCTCATAGGCCTGCTTGATGCGGTTGAGGAAGTGCGCCCGGATGATGCATCCCCCACGCCAGATCGTCGCAATATCACCGAAGTCGAGGCTCCATCCATACTGCTTGGCCGCAGCGCCCAGCTGCACAAAACCCTGCGCGTAAGACACAATCTTCGAGGCATAAAGCGCGTCACGCACCGCCTCAATGAGCGCCTTGCGGTCACCCGTGTAGGCCACCTTCTCCGGCGCAGGCAGCTGCTGGCTGGCCTCCACACGTTCCTCCTTGATCGAGGACAAAATCCGAGCCTCGACCGCCGCGGAAATGGTGGAGAGCGGCACGCCCATTTCCACAGCATGTCCAACCGTCCACTTCCCAGTGCCCTTCTGGCCGGCACGATCCACGATGAGGTCCACGAGAGGGCCGCCGGTCTCGGCGTCCTTTTTGGCAAAGATCTGAGCGGTGATCTCGATGAGGTAGCTGTTGAGTTCACCGGAATTCCATTCCGCAAAAATCGAAGCCAGCTCCTCAGCCTGGAGACCAAGCACGTTTTTCAGGATCGAGTACGCTTCGCAAATCAGCTGCATGTCGCCGTATTCGATGCCGTTGTGCACCATCTTCACGTAATGACCGGCCCCGTCGGCACCCATGTACCGGCAGCAGGATTCACCGTCCACGTGCGCGGAAATTTTGGTGTAGATCGGCGCGAGGTACTCCCAGCCCTCCTTCGAACCGCCGGGCATAATGGAGGGCCCCTTCAGCGCCCCCTCTTCACCGCCGGAAACGCCGACACCGAAGTACCGAATTCCCTTCTCAGCCAACGCTTTTTCGCGCCGCTGCGTGTCCGTCCAAAGGGAATTTCCACCGTCGATGATGATGTCCCCGGGCTCGAGGAGCGGCACCAACTGCTCAATCACCGCATCCACGGGCGCCCCCGCCTTGACCATGATCTGGGCTTTGCGAGGCCTCTTGAGCGCCTTCACAAACTCCTCCAGCGTGCGCGTCGGAACGATGTTTTTTCCCAAGGCGCGGTTTTGGGCGAATTTGTCCGTGACGGCTGTGGTGCGATTGTAGACGGCGACGGTAAAGCCCTTGCTCTCCATGTTGAGAACGAGGTTTTCGCCCATCACGGCCAAGCCGATGAGCCCAATATCACAATTTGCAGACATGGTGTGAAAGAGAGGTGTTGGTTTCGGGTTGAGAAGCCGGCGAGGCTATCGGCACAGTGCAAAGACAGCAATGGGCTTTTGAAAATGGCCCCGCTGCCCGGGACCGCCCGGAGCCCTTGCCTCATGAATCTTCCCAATCAGCTCACCATTGCCCGACTCGGCATCACCGCCCTGTTCGCCGTGGTGCTTGAATCCGACTGGCGCCTCGCCAGAACCACCGGCCTCCTTCTCTTCGCCCTGGCCAGTCTTACCGATTACGCGGACGGCTATCTCGCCCGCCGCTACCAACTCATCACCGACTTCGGAAAGCTGATGGACCCCCTTGCGGACAAGATTCTCATGGCAGCGGCCCTCTGCGGCCTGGTCGCCGTACATGCGCTTCCCGCCTGGGTCGCCACCGCAATTATCAGTCGCGAGTTTTTGATCACGGGCCTCCGCCAACTCGCAGCCGCCAAGGGCGTCGTCCTTCCCGCGGAACGCATCGGCAAGCACAAGACGATCTGGCAGATCATCACGATCCTCTATTTCCTTCTCCTCCAGACACTGGAGGAATGGGCGCGGGCCGGTTGGATTCCCTCCCTTCCTTGGCCCGGCTTTTTCCAGCAGTGGCTCGGCGGAGCGCTCCTGGTCCTTACCCTCACGCTCACTCTCGGCTCGGGGGTCGGTTACCTCTGGAAAAACCGCGTGCTCCTTCAGGACCGGTGAATTTCCGACGTTTCGCCGCCCCTCCTGCCACCACAGATTCCCGGGCGTGGGTCTACCCCAGCTCCACGTGCCAGTAGGCGAGGTCGATAAAGTGACGCCAACTCTCGTGAGGCTTGGTGTCGAAAGTCAGGTGTAAAAAGGGCTGCCACTTGGGACGCTCCGGCTTGCGGATTAGACGCATGCCAACCTCATGGGCCAACCGGTTGGCTTTCCTTGTATTACAGCGGATACACGAACACACGATGTTCTCCCAGTGCGTCTGCCCCCCTCGATCCCTCGGAATCACGTGGTCGAGGTTCAAATCCTTCCGATCAAAAACTTTCCCGCAATACTGACACGTGTTCTTGTCACGCTCGTAAATGTTGTGCCGCGTGAACTTCACTTCCTTGCGAGGCAACCGATCAAACAAAAGCAATACGATGACCCGTGGAACGCGGATCTTGAGGGACACCGTACTGACCATTTCCTCCGAAGGTTCGCGGGTGGAGAAATCCCGCCACGATTCGAAATCGTGGGTGAGGAAGTGCGAATTTTCTTCGTGGACCACTTGGGCTTGACCCGAGCAGAGGAGCATAAAAGCCCGGCGGGCGGAGCAGACATTGACCGCCTGCCATAGGCGGTTGAGGACAAGGACATTACGTTCTAGCATACCGGCAGCAGCAGGGTTTCACCGAACGGATGGGCACCGTAGCACCCGAACCCCTACCCGTCAACGGACGCCCCGAACTGTCACAAACTTGTCAGGATTCAACAATCCCTTCGGGTCCAATGCCGCCTTCAAAGCCTCGTGGACAGCCATGCTGGTCTCCGAGACGGCCTCGGGCCACCACCGCTGCTTGGCAATCCCAATTCCGTGCTCCCCCGTGATCGCGCCATCCCAAGCCAGGACCTGCCGAAACAACTCGTCCAGAGCCTGCTCCACTCGAGCGTGGACGTCGGCGTCTTCATGGAAGCCCTTCGCCATGATGTTGACGTGAATATTCCCGTCACCCGCATGCCCGAAACAGGCGATCGGGAAGCCTGACCGCTTCCGCAATCCATCCGCGAATTCGGCCAGGTCGACCAGACGCCCGCGCGGCACCACAATGTCCTCGTTGAGCTTGGTCAATCCCGTGGCCTTCAGGGATTCCGAGAATTTGCGGCGCAGTTCCCAAA
>JBANFR010000028.1:0-30632 GCA_037975925.1 Verrucomicrobiota bacterium | reverse complement strand
CGTTCCCAAGGATGTGGCCTCTGCCTACCGCTGGTGCCTTTTGGGGATCGCACGCGGCTCGCACCATCCGTCGAGCCTTCGGCTTCGAGACCGGCTGGAATTGGAGCTTTCCCGCGAGCAAGCGGTGGAGATCCAGGGACAGCTCAGAACAGGGCGAGAACCCCCTATCCCTGCGGAGCCCGGGTCAGACTCGCGCCCTTCTGAGTCGCGCCCCTCCACCCGACGCTGAGTTTTTCACGAGTCATCGCAGCCCCCGGAAGAGAGTGTGCGGAAGCCCGGATTTGCACCAGAGGGACAAAGCCCAGGGAGGGTGAACGCTCTCGGGGCATCGCTCGGCAGCGCATTTACCGCGAACGCGGGGTTCTCCGCTGAACGATTTCTGTGATTGCTTAGCGGCGAAGAAACCTGGCGACAGAACACAGGCCTCGGCCAGCAACCTCCGACTCCAGAAATGACACCACAACATCCGGATCCGGAAAACGGGGAGAACCTGAGCCCTGGCGGCAAATCCCTCCAGCGCATCGAATTCACCGGCAGCGGCGGCGAATATTTCAGAATCTGGATCGTCAACCTGCTGCTGACCTTGCTCACCCTCGGCTTCTACTACCCCTTTGCGAAGGTGCGACGTCTGCGTTACGTCCTCACCAACACTCGCGTGGGCGGTCATGCGTTGGATTATCATGCAAATCCGTGGCAACTCCTGCGCGGCTATGCCCTCGTGGTGGTCCTGCTCGGAGCCTTCCAATTAGCCTCTGCCGTTTCCACCGCGCTGGGCCAGCTCACAGCCCTTCTGATTTGGGCCTCGTGGCCCGCCCTCTTTTATTCGTCCATGCGTTTCCGGCTCCGGAACACCTCCTGGCGGGGGTTGCGTTTCCACTTCACGGGTACCCTGGCGGAAGCCTACGCGACCTTCCTTCCCCTCCTCCTTCCTCTGCTGTTCATCGGAGCCCTCACGTGGAGATTTGCATCGGATCTCTCCGAAAAGACTAGGGACGAAATGTCTGATCTCAGTGGCTGGAGCCCATGGTGGGTAGTCCTCGGTGTCACCAGCATAGGCTACTTCCTCGCTATCGTTCCGTGGATTCAATGGCGGCTCAGGCGTTTCCAACACGATCACTACGCCCTCGGTTCATGGACCACCCGATGGCAGGCCACCGTCGGTTCATTTTACGGGGTGTACCTCAAAACCGCTGGACTCTTCGTGGTGAGCGGGCTCCTCGTCGGCGCACTCGCCATCCCCGGAATGGCGCTGCAATCAATCAACGGGTTCGGCAGCCTGATCGTGAGCGTCCTGGCAGCCCTACTCGCGGTAATGCTGGCGATTGTTATCAACAGCGCAGTCCAGGTTTTCTTCAGCACGCGAATGCAGAACATTCTCTGGAACGGGACGGGAGGCGCCCAACTTCAATTCCGCAGTGCGCTGCGTTTTCTCCCCATGCTGCAACTCACCGTCAAAAACACCCTCCTTACTCTCCTTTCTCTCGGCCTCTACCGTCCCTTCGCCGTCATGGCCAAATGGCGCCTCCAGATCGAATCCATCTCCATCGAAACTGCAGAGGACCCCGCCACCCTGCACGAAAGCCTACTCGGGCCAGAGTCTCGTGGGGACACACCGGTCCGCAATAGCACCGGCGAAGCGGGCTCCGACCTCCTCGGAATCGATGTGGGGTTTTAGGAAATTCTACAGTGGAAAAAGCCCGTCCATGCCCGGGCTTTCCCGCTTTTTGCGGTCCATGAAACCTCCGCTGCTGGAGAGGCAGTGAGGATCACGCGCGAAGCCCAAAACATCGTCATCGAATCCGCCGGGCCTGCCCCCTTCCATTACACTTGGATCGCGCTTTCTTTGGTGAAGCCGCGCTCAGACGCCACGGTCGCTTGCACGCGCCAGCCCAACGGATCGGCACTTTCCACATCCGGGATGAAAGGCACCCAGTCACGGGGACTTTTTCCGATAAACGCGAAGCCCGACCTTCGCACGAGGCCGAATCCGCGCGAGCGCAGGGTATCCGAAAAACACGGGCGCCGCCTCTCACGGCGGGTGAGCCATGCAGCAGTCTTCCTCTCAGCGTGTCAACTGACCCGCAGATGCCGCAGCCGGCAAAGGACCACGAGTGGCTCAAACTTCCGCCAGGGCATTCGATCAAATCGAGCCCTCATGGCCCAACTCCCGCTCCACCGACAGGGATGCCGCTCGCCCGCCCCACCTCCCGTCGATCCGCACTGCGAATCCTGAGCGCCTCTCTGCTACTCCCCCTCTTCCCCCATGCGCGCTCGAACGCGGCCGACGCTCCAACGACGCCCCCCTTCGCCAGCCCGCGCTTCGATCCGGTCGAACGCCTCCTCGAAGGCTGGACCGTGCGTATCGACCCAGCCCTCCTCCAAGGCAGCGAGGACGACGAAGGCCCGCGCGCGCTCCAAATGCTCGCCAACAACCTTCAACGCATCCGGATCCTGGTCACCGGCAATACCCTGACCCAGCTGCGCACCATTCCGCTCTGGATCGAGAGGGAACACCCCGTACTGCGCCCGATGCAATACCACCCCTCCAAAACCTGGCTCGAGTCGCACGGCCATGACCCCCGACTCGCCAGACACGTCCACATCCCAGTCGCCCGCCACCTTCTCTCACGAGCGGAAATGCTGAAGCACCCGGCCGTTGTCCTTCACGAACTGGCACACGGATTCCACGACCAAATTCTCTCCTTTGACGAGCCCAGAATCCTCGCAGCATTTGAGAACGCCAAACGGAGGGGCCTCTACACCGATGTATTACTCCACACCGGCCAGCGGGTCCGGCATTACGGGCTCACCGACCACAAGGAGTACTTCGCCGAAGGCACAGAGTCATTCCTGTACCGCAACGACTTCTTCCCATTCGTCCGCGCCGAACTCAAGGAATACGACCCCCTGTTTCACGACCTCCTCGAAAGCATCTGGGGGAAACCCGAGTGATCCCCGGGCATCTGCGACGGATACGCCGGGCCTCCACTTCAAAGCATCCCAACCGCCCGGAAGAGAGTGTGCGGAAGCCCGGATTCGCACCCGGAGCATCACAGTGGAGGACGGTGAACGCTCCGTGGCTCTCGCGATGCGATATGAGGTCCTGCCATGCAGAGCAACGCCGATGGAGTGTGAAAGCGGTCTACTCTCCACCTTTGCGTCGCTGTCGCATGATCGTGCGTCTTTGTGGGGGAGCCTCGAGGCTGTATCTTTGGAATCCGGCGACCTCACCTGTGCGCTCAGCCATTCGGCGACGGAGGAAAACCACCGTCCTGGGCTGCCCAACTGCCCCACCTCAATGACACCACAACGTCCGGATCCCGAGAACCAAGAGAAGTTGAGCCCTGAAGGCAAATCCCTACTGCCCATCGAATTCACCGGCAGCGGCGGCGAATATTTCAGAATCTGGATCGTCAACCTGCTGCTGACCCTGCTCACCCTGGGCTTCTACTACCCCTTCGCGAAGGTGCGACGTCAGCGTTACATGCTCACCAACACTCGTGTGGGCGGTCATGCGTTGGATTATCATGCAAATCCATGGCAACTCCTGCGCGGCTACGTCCTTGTGGGAGCCCTGCTTGGGGGCCTCAGACTGGCCTCCTCCTTTTCCATCACTCTCGGCCAGATCACCGCCCTTCTGATTTGGGTGTTGTGGCCCGCCTTCTTGTATTCGTCCATGCGGTTCCGCCTCCGGACCACCTCCTGGCGAGGATTGCGCTTCCACTTCACCGGCACCCTGGCGGAAGCCTACAAGACCTTCCTGCCCCTCCTACCACCTCTGCTGCTCTTGGGAGCCACCGCGTGGAGACTGGCAGCGGATCTCTCCGAAAAGAAGAGGCCCGAAATGTCCGATCTCAGCAACGGGACCCTCTGGTGGATACTTCTCGCTGTGATCGGCATCGGCTATTCACTCGCTACCGGTCCGTGGATTGAATGGCGCGTCAGGCGTTTCCAACACGATCACTACGCCCTCGGTTCCTGGACCACCCGATGGCAGGCCGCCGTCGGTTCATTCTACGGGGTGTACCTCAAAACCGCCGGGCTCGCCGTAGTGAGCGGGCTCCTCGTCGGCGCACTCTCCGTCCTCGGAATGGCGCTGCAATCAACCAACGGGCTCGGCAACCGGGAGGCAGGCATCCTCGCAGTCGCACTCGGTGTGATGCTGGCGGTTGTTATCAACAGCATCGTCCAAGTTTTTTTCAGCACGCGGATGCAAAACATTCTCTGGAACGGGACGGGAGGTGCCCAACTTCAATTCCGCAGTAATCTCCGCTTCACCCCCATGCTGCAACTCACCCTCAAAAACACCCTCCTCACTCTCCTTTCTCTCGGCCTTTACCGTCCCTTTGCCGTCATCGCCAAACTGCGCATGCAGCTCGAATCCATCTCCATCGAAACCGCAGAGGACCCAGCCACCCTGCACGAAAGCCTCCTCGGGACAGCGTCTCGCGGGGACACACCGGTCCGGAATAGCACCGGCGAAGTCGGCTCCGACCTCCTCGGAATCGATATCGGATTTTAGAAATTCCGAGATGAAAGAAGCTCATCCCTACCCGGGCATTCCCGCTCTTTGGTTCGATGGGACCTCTGCTGCGGGAAAGGCCGTGACAATCACGCGCGAGGCCCAAAACCTCGTGGTGGAATCCGCCGGGCCTGTCCCCTTCCGCTACACCTGGAGTTGGAGGCAGGTCCGCTGGCCTGAACGCACCCAAAGCGGCAACCGCCTCGCTCACCTGCCCGATGGAAGCTCCCTCGAATCCGCCGACTCCGCTGCCTGGGACGCTTGGATGCGCGCCTGCCAGGCGCCGGAGTCCTGGGTCGTTCGCCTCCAGCAAACCTGGAGCGGCGCGGCCATCTGCATGCTCCTCGTGGTGCTCGCCTGCTTCGCCGCCTACTCCCAGGGCCTCCCCTCCATCGCGAGGAAGGTGGCGCACCACGTCCCCGAGAGCGTCGAGAAACAGCTGGGAAAAACGGCCCTCGATTGGCTCGATGGCACCCTGCTCCGCCCCTCCGCTCTCTCGATGCAGGAACAGGATGCCTGGCGCGAACGCCTCCGGATCGCGGTCGAGTCCCTCCCCTCCCCTTGGATTCCCGAATGGAATCTCGAGTTCCGAAAAAGTGACGCCCTCGGGCCCAATGCCTTCGCTTTACACGGCGGCACTCTCGTGATCACTGACGAACTCCTTGCGATGGCCGGGATGGACACCGAAATGGTCCTGGGGGTGATGGGCCACGAACTGGGCCATTTGCGCCACCACCACGGCACGCAAGCGATCGTTCAAAGCAGTGCCCTGGGAATTCTTTGCGGACTTTTGTGGGGCGACTTCAGCGGACTCGTCGCCGCCGTACCGATGACTTTGGGGCACGCCGCCTATTCCAGGGATGCCGAACGCGAAGCCGACGCCGCTTCCGCCGAACTCATGGATGCCAACGCCATTTCGCCCCTGGCCATGGTGCGATTCTTTGATGCGCTCGAACAGGACCCCAAATTCAGCGAGAATAGGCAACACAACCACGGAGTCCTCGACGGTATCGCGATTTCCATCGCCTCGCATCCTCCCAACAAAGAGCGGCGCGCTTTCTTTCGTGAAGCGGCGCTCAGACGCCACGGGCGCATGCAAGCGCCAGCCAAACGGATCATCACCCTCCAAATCCGGGATGAACGGCACCACGTGACCGAGCCCTCTCTCACGGCGGGTGAGCCCCACCGTCGTTTTCTTCTCAGCGTGTGACCTGCTCCCGCAGGGACCACAGCCGCCAAAGGGCCCCGGGCGGCTCCACCTTCCGCCAAGGCACTCGATGAAATCGAGCCCCATGGCCCAACTCCCGCTCCGCTGGTGGGGATGCAGTTCGCCCTCCCCACCGCGCGTCCATCCGCTCTCCGAATCCCGAGCGCACCGCTGCGGCTCCCTCTTTTTCACAACCCGCCCGCCACCTGCTCTCCCGCCGGAAAACTCCCCGAGAGCCCGTGAATTCTCCAAAGAAAAAGCCCCAACTTTGCCCCCCATGAGCATTCCCGCCCATCTCGCTTCCGCTTTCGCCAGCGACAACACCTCGGGCATCTGTCCCGAGGCTCTCGAAGCCATCCAACGCGCCAACGCCGACTTCGCCCCTTCCTACGGAGATGACGCGGCCACCGCCCTCGCTGCCGACGCCTTCCGCTCCGTTTTTGAAACCGCTTGCGACGTCTATTTTGTCTTCAACGGAACCGCCGCCAATTCCCTCGCGCTCGCCTCCCTCTGCCAGTCCTACCACAGCGTCGTCACCGTCGATTCCGCGCACATTGAGACGGACGAATGCGGTGCCCCGGAATTTTTCTCCAATGGCACCAAGCTGCTCACCACCCCGGGTGTCCTCGGCAAAGTGCAGCCCGAGGCCGTCGAGCACGCCCTCACGCGACGCTCGGACATCCATTACCCCAAACCCCGCGTCCTGAGCGTCACTTGCCCCACCGAACTCGGCACCGTCTACTCCCCCGAGGAACTCCGTTCTCTCGGGGCTCTCGCCCGGGCCCATGGATTAAAATTCCACATGGATGGTGCCCGCTTCGCACACGCAGTCGCCTCGCTCGGCGTGGCGCCCAGACAGTTGACGTGGGAGGCCGGAGTCGACGTCCTCTCCATGGGCGGTACCAAGCTGGGGATGCCCTACGGCGAAGCCGTCGTGTTTTTTGACCCCGAGCTGGGACGCGAATTCGCCTACCGCTGCAAGCAAGCGGGGCAACTCGCCTCCAAAATGCGTTTTCTCGCCGCCCCCTGGCACGCGCTCCTTTCTGACCACACATGGCTGCGCATCGCCGCCCACGCCAACGCCATGGCCACACGCCTCCGCGCTGGCCTGGCCGCTCTTCCCGGAGTGCGTCTGCTCTATCCGACCGATGCCAATGCAGTGTTCGCCGAAATTCCCGATCCCATGCGCCTGCATCTGCAAGCCAAGGGCTGGCGCTTCTACGTCTTCATCGGAGGCGGCGCCCGCTTCATGTGCTCCTGGCGCACGACTCCCGAACTCGTCGACGCCTTCCTCAAAGACGCCGCGTCAGCCCCACTCTCCTCCCCGGATGCAGATGGCGACTGAGAGGACCTGCGCCGTTCCGAAACAAAAAACTGCCGCCCCCCTCCTATCTGCACTAACGCCCTCCGGCGTATGATGTACCCCATGGTTCTCTCCAAACACCCCCTCCTCCGATCCACCCTCGGCCTCTGCCTTCTCGCCGCTCCACTCTGCCCCATCACCCCACCGCTCCGGGCCGCAGAACCCTCCGCCACCCCCGCGCAGAGCGCCCAAAATCCGGACCTTTTCCGGAAAGAAAACCTCGCCGCCTGGTGCATCGTCCCGTTTGACCGGGCCAAACGTTCCCCGGAAGAACGCGCGGCGATGCTCGAAAAAATTGGCATCCGCAAATTCGTGCACGATTACCGCAGCGAACATGTCCCGCTGTTTGAAGAGGAACTGTTGGCCCTCAAAAAACACGGAATCGAGCTGACCGGTTGGATGTTCCCCGCCGGCATGAACGCGATGGCGGAATCCACGCTCGCCCTCTTCGACAAACATGGAGTGAAGCCGCAGCTCTGGATCATCAAAGGCGGCGGCCCCGTCAAAGCGGATAGCCCGGAGGACCAACTCAAACGCGTCCAAGCCGAAGTGCGCGGCCTGGCTCCAGTCGCCAAGGCGGCTGCGGAGCGTGGCCTCCAAATCGGGCTCTACAATCACGGGGGTTGGTACGGTGAACCCGAAAACCAAATCGAGATCATCGAGGCCCTCCGCAAGGAAGGCTTCACCAATGTCGGCATCGTCTACAACCTCCACCACGGTCACGGCCACCTCAGCCGATTCAAGGAGATGCTCGCCCAAATGAAGCCCTACCTCCTCTGTCTCAACCTCAATGGGATGGACATCCAGGGGGACTCCAAGGGCCGAAAAATCCTCCCCATCGGCGTCGGCACCGAAGATCGGACCGTCCTCCAAATCATCCGTGAGAGCGGCTACACCGGCCTCATCGGCATCCTCAATCACACCGGCGAAGACGCGGAGTTGCGCCTGCTCGACAACCTCGATGGCCTCGCGTGGATCAATGGCCAACTCCAAGGCAAACCCGCCGGCGAGCCCCCCGTTTATCGCACCTGGAAAGCGGTTCCCAAGCAGCCTTAGACGCCCCCAAGGCCGGGGGGCACTGGCTTGCCACGCCCTACCCATCGGGATTCGGAAACAGCTCCCCATCCCAGCGGCCTCCCTCGAGTCCGCATGCCAACTTCGCCCATCCTCCACCTCGCACCGGGGAGGGGATGGGCTTTGCTCCAGATAGCGCTGGAGTCGTACCAAAACAGCACCAAGGAAGCCCAACGGACACCCCCGGCTCGGAGAGCCCCCCACAGGGTGACGGTCCAACCACGCGAAATCCGCACAGAGAAAAAGGGGAGGAAATCGCAGCTCCCGTGGCTTCTCCGAGCCACGGATTCTCAATCGAATGAGGCAAGGCTACAAAGGCCGCACTCGAGCGCCTGAAAAGCGGGAAGCAACGACGATTTGCGGCTCCCAGATTTCGATCGTCTCCGCCAACCTCGGGGGAATCCAGAAGGCGTCTCACCAAACCCTCGTCCGCGTCTCATCCGCGCTCTTCGATCTTCGCGAGCGGAATTGTTTTTCCGAGAGACTCCTCGACGGCGAACTTTGATGCGACTCCGTCTGGAGAAACCCGACTCATCCCTTCCTCGCCATGCCACTCACGCTCTGGACCAACGCGGTCTTTCACGAAGCCGCAACACGGATGCTTCTCGAAGGCATCCATCCCCACCGTTTGCTCGTCTCAGAAAACGCCAGCGCCTCCGTCCTGGCCGCCGGCCAACCCGACCCCGCCCTCGCCCAGGCCGATATCGCCTTCGGCCAACCCGACCCTGAAGACTGTCTGCGCAACCCGCGCCTTCGATGGGTCGAGGTTTCCAGCGCAGGCTACACGCGCTACGACACGCCCGCCTTTCTCGACGCCTTCCGCCAACGTAAAGCTGCCTTCACCAACGCCTCCAGCGTCTTCGCCGACCCCTGCGCCCAACATGTCCTCGCGATGATGTTGGCCCTGGCTCGCCAAATCCTCCCTTCCTACCGCGACCAACTCACCGATCACTCCTGGCACTACACCGAACGCCGCTACCACTCCCGGCTCCTCACAGGTCAGACCGTGTTGCTCCTCGGCTACGGTGCCATCGGCCGACGACTCACCGAGTTGCTGACGCCTTTCGGCGTCAAAATTTACGCGCTCCGCCGCTCCGGACGCGCCGAAGCCGGTGTCCAAATCGTTTCCGAGGCCGACCTTCCATCCCTCTGGCCCCTTGCCGACCACATCGTCAACATCCTCCCGGCACACCCCACCACCGAGGGCTTCGTGAACGCTCAACGCCTCGCAGCCTGTCGTGCGGACGCCCATTTTTACAACATCGGTCGGGGCAGCACCGTCGACCAAAGCGCGCTGGCCGCCGCGCTCCGCTCAGGCAACCTGGGGGCTGCTTACCTGGACGTCTTCGAACCCGAACCGCTTCCTGCCTCCCACGAACTCTGGACCACACCGAACTGCTTCATCACCCCGCACACCGCAGGAGGCCGCCACGATCAAGACGAGACACTCGTGCGCCATTTTTTGGAAAACCTCGCCTCCTTTGAGGCCGGCAAACCGCTCCGCGACCAAATCCTCTAAACGCTGCGCGTGGACCCCTTCGCAGATCAAATCCAGCGGGACCTCGCCGAGATCGGAAAAACCACGATGCCCTTTGGAAAGTACGGGCCGGGGTTTTGCCCCCCGGATGGGACCCCGATCTACGATCTTCCTTTGGAATACCTCGCCTGGTTCGCCCGCAAGGGAGGATTTCCCAAGGGGCGCCTCGGCGAACTACTTCAGATCGTGCATCACATGAAGGTCGAGGGGCTTGAGTGCGTCTTTGATACGCTTCGAGCCAAGCGCGGCGCCAAAACCCCGCTGCGCCCCCCGCGCAAACGCTCCTTCGACTTCGGAAACACCGACTAGAGAGGCCCCCCTCACCCTGCTTTCTCTTCGCCCCAACTACTTCAGCGAGCGGATGTACAAAATGAGCGACTCGATCTGATCCTCGTTCAGCAGCCCCTTGTAACTCGCCATCCCAGGCTGGTACCCCGCCACAATTTTTTTCTCCGGCTCCAACACCGACGCCCGAATATAATACTCGTTCGCCGACTCCATCGAACCGTCGGTGAACATCCGGTCCTTTCCAAACAATCCCTTCCAGGTGGGCCCCGTCTTCCCCTCTTGGGTGCCGTCCACCGAGTGACAGGCCACGCACCCCATACTCACACTCAACGCCCGCCCTTGCTCGATGGTCGGCAACTGCCGCTCCGGCACACGCACCACGGGCACGCTCCGGCTCAGGTCCACCCCGCCGAAACCCGCCTCCCTCAAATCCAAACGTCTCGGCTCGTGGATAGTAAAATACACGGCCCCCTTGGCAGGACCGCCACTCTGGAACCGAAAATCGTGCCGAACCTCCAACTGCATCACCGGCTCCAGCCCCGGCAAATGCACAAAAACCGTCCGCCCATCGGCGGAAAGCACCACCTGCCCCACGGCAATCGGATCCACTCCGCTTTCGCCCGATCGCTTGTAGAGCCCGCTCCCGTAAGCCTTCGAACGCCGGTAATTCCACACCGCCGCCAACACCCCCTCCGGACGCACCGAGGCCGGATCCAGCGGAGTCGCAAACCGCAAAAGCACGCCGTCCTGAAACGAAAGCGCCTCCACCGGCGCCTCCAGCGCCTCCCCGCTCAGCCGAATGCGTCCCATCCCCCAGTTGGTCCCCGTCCGGGAATCGTAAATCTGGAATCCACACGTAAACACCGAGTCTCCGGCAGGATGCATCCGGGCATGCAGGAGCGGGAGATTCGTTTCGAGCCCCAGCGGAATCAACGCCCCCTGCGGGACCCGCGCCTGCAAATCCGGGCAAATCAAAAAAGGCACCCCGCGCCCATACGACAGGTGCATCAACTTCCCTTCCAAAACCCCCATCCCCCTCCCCTCCAGCCACACTTGGGAAGCACACGAATTGTCCTGAAAATGCGGGATCCAAACCAGGGGCGGCGTCAGCTTGGCCGGCTGCTCTTCCCCAAACCCAAAGTGGTCCCCTTCCCGGATCCAATAACACGCCGACGACGGGATAAACTGCCCCTGCTGATCCGTGCCACTCAACCCACCGGTGCGCGGATTCAGGCACAGGTAAGGTTCCCGCGCCCCCGTCGCAATCACCTCCGCATGGCGACCGTCCGGAGAAATCCGGGTAATCCCCCCGGTCGCCGGCGAGGCCATCCCGGCCCTGGGCACCAGCCCGCCCTGGCTGACGTACGAAGTCCCGTCCGGGGCCACCGCCATGTCCAGGGCGAAGGCCCGCGAACTCTGACTCTGGAGCGCAACGTCCGCGAAATTTTCATACCAGTCCGCCTCCCCACTCCCGCGCTGGTCCGCTAGGCGCACTAATCCGTTCCGGGTCGATACCTGCAAAATTCCGCCCACATTCGCAATCGTCAGCGGCTCCTGCAGACCGCTCGCAAAACGCCTCCAAGTCACTTCCCCGAGAGTCGCCCCCGCAAGCCCTTCCACCAACCAAACGTCCCCATCAAAAGTCACCACCGCCGCGCGGTCCGCCGAGAGAAAGGCCACATCCGCCGGACGCACCCGGCGCTTCCACGGATTCTCCAAGGGCAGCGCAATCCCATCCATCGCCAAACCCCGCGCCCGGACCTTATCCATTTCTACCCTAGTCCGCACCGTGTGACTCCAACGCGGCTCTTTTTCCGGCGGCGGCACCGGCAGCGCCAGCGCCTCCGACCCCAGATCCGGCACGCCCGCCTCGCGGTATCCCACCGTCCAAAGCCGTTTTCCTGCAGACGCTTCCAGACGCGCAACTAAACTGGCGCCCTCCGTCTCCAGGGTCGCCCCTCGGGCCTCCACAAAGAGCGATCCGCAGCGCGCAGACTGCCCTCCGGAAACCGCCCACTCCTTCCCACCAGCCTCCCCCAACGCAAAAAACAGCGGCTCCGCGTTCCCCGAAACCTCCCAGTGACGCAACACCGTGTCCCCCCGGGACTCATGCCACTCCCGCACCTCGGCTTCTCCACAGCGGTACCGCAACACCGCCACGCGCCCCGCCAACTCCACTCCCTCGAAACGCCACGTCTGCGCCGGCAACGGCCCCTTTCCCGCCTCCTCCAACACCCGGGGCGCGCGCGGGTCCGTGGCCAATTCTTTTCCCGAAAGCGCGACCCCCGGCGCGACACGGGACGCGACCACCGGCGAGGCCGCCGGCCTGGGGAGTTCCGTCCCCGCCTTCCGATGCGGTTCCGCATAAGACACCTGCGCCATCGTGCGCAGCGTCACCGGAGACGCTCCCTCTGGAGTCCGCCAAATGGCCGCCACACGCAGCAACTCCTGGTCAAACAGGACCGTCCACCCCTCGGAAAGCGGCAGCAACACCCCACGCACCACCACATTTCCAGGCTGCCGCTTCGCAGGCGACGGAGCCAAGACCTCCACAGAGGTCTGCACAAAGGGAAAATCAGGTTCAAAAAAAGGTCCGACGCTTTCCACCGCCGCCAAAGACGAGGCTATCGACAGACCAAGGCTCCACAACGCGCCGAGAATCCGCCAGCGCAACTGGGGGAGGAGGCGGCGAGGGCGGCCCCCGGGGCGGGCCGGGCACGGAGCGGGAAGGCGGTGGGGAGAAAGCAAGGGGGGCATTGCGGAAATGCAGTGTAAATGCGCCCTAGAATTCGGTAAAATGGGATTTTCCAGCCGCATCCAACGCTTTTTCCGATGGACCTTTACCAGCTCGAATACTTTCTGGAGACCGTTCGCCAGCGCAATTTTACCCGGGCTGCAACCCGCCTGAACCTGGCGCAGGCGGCCCTGAGCGAACAAATTCGCAAGCTGGAGCAGGAGATGGGCACCCCGCTCTTCCACCGTGGCCGCCGCGAAAGTGTGCCCACCGCCGCAGGGGAGATGCTCCGGGTGCATGCCGAAAAACTCCTGGAGGGAGCCCGGGAAGCCCGGCGCGCGGTCCAGGAGTTGGTGGGGTTGCGAGGGGGGCGACTTTCCATCGGCGCAATCCCCTCGGTGGGCGCCTGTTTGCTGCCGGCGGTGATTGCCAAATTTCGAACGCAATACCCTCTTGTGGAGTTGCTGCTGTTGGAGGGCACCTCGGAAGCCGTGGCGGATTGGGTGGAAAACAACCGCATCGAGCTGGGGATTGTCCAGCTACCCGCGGGCGGTGGGCGCTTCAAGGAGCGTCTTCTTCTGCGAGAACCCTTTGTGTTGCTGGTCGCCAGCGGGCACCCGCTTGCGAACAAAGGCTCGGTTGCCCTGAAAACGCTCTCCCAGGAACCCTTCGTCTTTTACAAGGGACGCGCCCGGGACAGCGCCCTGACCGCTTGCCGCGCCGCGGGTTTTGAACCCCAAATCACCTGCGAAAGTGGCGAACTTGAAACCGTTCGTTCCCTCGTTGCCACCGGGCTCGGCGTGGCCATTTTGCCCCAGCTCGCCGCAGGAACCGACCCGAGCGGCTGTGCCGTCTTGGCACTCACGGGAGAACACCTCAAACGCCAGGTCGCCATGCTCTCCCGAGTCGGACACACCGCCTCGCCTGCGGCGGCCGCTTTTCAAACCCTTCTCTCCGAAACACACCGGACGCTGCTCACCCCGAACTGAACAGGGAAAAAAACCAGCCTTCAGCGCCCCTCCCTCGGCCACCGCTCGGAAAAAAACGCCTCCACCCGCCCCTCCGGCGCCCGCACGAACCGGGCCGCCGCTCCCGGGATCTCCTCCAGAATCGGCAACCCCTTCTCGGGCCCCAACACGCTGAGAATTTTAGCCAGCACCTCCGCCTCCATCCCATGGGAAGCGATGACCGTCACCAAACTGTGGTCGGTCAACGCCATCCCGGTTCTGGGATCGAGCACATGGGAGTAGCGCTTCCCATCCCGCTCCAGGCGTTGATAGCGATCCCCGCTCGTGGAAACGTGCACGTTCTTCAGCGTCAGGACCTCGGGTGCCGGCGCCCCCGGTGCATCCAGAGCGGGCACCTCAATGCGCCACCCGGACTCGCCAACCGGCGCCTCGCCCAGTGCCATGTCGCCTCCCCCAACCACCATGGCACTGCCAAAACCAAGCCCGCGGAGCACCCGCAGAGCTTCCTGCACCGCATACCCTTTGGCGATTCCACCGGCATCCAGACGCATCCGGGGCTTCTGAAGCTCCACACTCCGGTCCTCGGGAAACAATCGCACCCCGCCGTATCCCACCCTGCCAAGCGCCTCAGCCAGCCTTTCCTCACCGGGCAACTCGCGCTTTCGCCGGGCCGTCCGCCACAAGTTCACCACCGGCCCCACCGTCAAATCAAAGGCTCCTTCCGAGCGTACGGCCATTCGTTGCCCGAATTCGAGCACGCGCCACAAATCCTCGCCCACCCGGACCCGCTTGCCCTGCCCACTACTCTGCGACAACTGGCTGAGCTCGGAATCGCTGTCGTAATCGCTCAACACCCCGTTCAGCTCCCACACCCGATGAAGAGCCGCCTCTGCAGCCCGCTGGGCTGCAACCTCCTCTGCCGCGAAGAGAGTCACCCGAAAAGGTACTCCCATCTCCGCCCTCTCAAATGTGAAACGCCGGAGCCCTTCCTCTGCCTGGGCTGCCATGCCCAACCACAACGCGAAACACACCCCCACCCAACCCATTCCCGGGCCCGGCCCCCAAAAACCTGTCGCAATCCTCGGAAAAAGCCTCATGCCCCTCCCCTAGCGCAAATCCCCCCAGGGGAAAACCCCCTGGGCATCCTCCACTCCCCTCCGATGGGCAAAACTTTCATTCGCCCCCATCTCGAGTAGTTTCCCCACGCCCCCCCGGCTTCCATTTCTTTTCCGAACAGATCGCCGCCGGGAGGGTCTTACTCAAACCCCATGAAACCAGCCGCTCTCCTCTCCACGGCCCTGACGCTGAGCCTTCTCCCCCACGCCGCTTTTTGCGCGACACCTGCCGCCCCCGCAGCCGCCCCCGAAACGCGCAGCGTCCGCAAACCCATCGCCTACACGGAATACGATCTCCCGAACGGCCTGCACGTTATCCTGCACGAAAACCATTCGGCTCCTGTGGTTTCTACCTACGTCCTCTACAGGGTCGGCAGCAAAAATGAGCGCCCCGACCGGACTGGGTTCGCCCACTTTTTTGAGCATCTCATGTTCGAAGGCTCCAAGAACATCCCCCGCGGTACCATCGACAAATACATCTCCGGAGCCGGGGGCAACCTGAATGCTTCCACCTCCTTTGACCGCACAGACTACTACTTCAACCTCCCCTCCCATCAGCTTCGCCTCGCCCTCTGGATCGAATCCGAGCGCCTCCTCCACTCCCGGATCGACGAGGCCGGCGTCGAAACCCAGCGCTCCGTGGTGAAAGAAGAGAGGCGCCGCTCCTACGACAACCAGCCTTACGGCAGCCTTTTTGAAGAGCTTTCCTCCCTCGTTTCTGAGGGAACCCCTTACCAATGGGTGCCCATCGGCTCCTTCCAGTACATCGACAAGGCCACCATCGACGAATTCCGCGACTTTCACCGGACCTACTACTGCCCCAACAACGCCACCCTCGTCGTCGCGGGCGATTTTCAACCGGAAGAAGCCAGGCAACTCATCGACTCCTACTTCTCAACGATCCCCAGAGGAAAAGAAGTTCCCCAGCCCGATTTCGTCTGGGACCTCCAAGTTCAGGGAAAAACCAAGGACGTGGTGAAAAAAAACACCCCTCTCCCAGCCATCGTCCACGCCTGGCGCGGCCCCAAGGAGACCCATCCCGATGCTTATCCACTCGAGATGCTCACCAACATCCTCGGTAACGGCCGCTCCTCCCGCCTCTACCAGCGCCTCGTTGAAAAGGAGGGCGTTGCCATGAGTGCCATGCCCTACTGCTACCTCCTCGAAAAGGCAGGACTCCTCGCCCTCTCCGTCACCGGTCAATCCGGCGTCTCCCTCGAAGAACTCGACCGACTCCTCAAATCCGAAATCGCCAAAGTCATCGAAGAGGGCGTCACCGACGAGGAATTTCAAAAGGCGCGCAACGCCATGGAATCGCAATTCGCCGATTCCGGCGCCACCATGCACGACCGCGCGAAATCGCTCGCCTATTACCAGATGTTTTACGGCGACACCTCTCTGATTAACAGCGAGTTGGACCGTTATCTTGCCGTCCAGAAGGACGACCTCCGCCGCGTCGCAAAACAGTACCTCACCGACTCCGGCCGCTTCACCCTGCGGTTCCCCCTCCCGGAAGCCAAGTAACCTCACCCCCCATTTTCAGCCTCATGCGCCCCAGACTTTTCCACCCCACCCTGTGCGCCCTCGCCACGCTGGCCTCGGCGTTTGCTCCCCTCTCCCCCGCTCTCGCTGCGCCGGAACCCGATCGCTCCGTCAAACCGGAGCCAGGACCCGCTCCTGCCATTTCCTTCCCGGATTTTCAGGAAGTCACCCTCCCCAACGGGCTCCGCATCTTCGCCATCCAGGACGACCGCCGACCCAGCGTCACCTTCCGCCTCGTCCTCAAATCCGGCTCGGTTTTTGACGGTGAAAAAACGGGAACCGCCTCCTTCACGGCCACCCTCCTGAACCGGGGCACGACGCGGCGCGATGCTGCGGCATTTGCGCGCGAAACGGACTTCCTCGGCTCCAGAATTGAGGCCATGGCCGGACCGGACTCCATCTCGCTCACGGCCTCCGCGCTGAACAAGTACACCGCTCAACTCCTCGATTTGATGGGAGACGCCGTTCAAAATCCGGTCTTTGCCGAGGATCAACTCGGGAAAATTCGAAAGCAGTCCCTCTCCGCCCTCGAGGCTCAAAAACAGGAGCCCGCCAAGCTCTCCGCCAAACTCGTCGGCAAACTCGTCTACGGGAGTCATCCCTACGGAAATTTCTCAACCCCGGAAAGCGTCCGCGCCATCACCCGCGACGATTTGGTGCGGTTTCACAGCACCCATTTCCGGCCCAACAACGCCACCCTCGCCGTGGTGGGCGACGTTTCCCTCAAGGAGATCCTCCCGCTCATCGAAAAAACGTTCGGTTCCTGGCCAAAGGGCGAAATCCCGCCCGCACCCAAGGCGCCCTTCCCCAAAATTCAAGGCCGCTCAGTCCACCTCATTGACCGCCCGGGCTCGGTGCAGAGCAATATCGTCGTCTGCAAATCCGGCCCCGCCCGGAACACACCGGACCTCCCCGAGGTGCTCGTCTTGAATGCCACCCTCGGCGGCGGCTTCTCCGGCCGTCTCTTCTCCAACCTGCGCGAAAAACACGGCTGGACCTACGGCGCCTACTCCGCCTTCGACCTCCGCCTCCAGGGCGGCGACTTCGAAGCCAGCGCCGAGACCCGGAACGAGGTCACCGCGCCCGCAATCACCGAAATTCTCAAGGAAATCTCCCGCATCCGCGATGAGGCCGTCCCCGAGGACGAACTCCGGCTCCAGCGCGAGTACAACGTCGGCAACTACCTGCTCAGCCTCGAAAACAGCAACCGGACCGCCCAGCGCGTCCAGGACATGGACCTCTACGGACTCCCCTCCGACTTCTACCGCAACTACGCCCGCCGCATGAGCAGCGTCAGCCCCGAGTTGCTCCAAAAAACTGCACGCACCCACTTGGACAGCGACAACGCACTCATCGTCGTCGTCGGTGAAGCCAAAGACATCAAGGCCTCCCTTGAAGCCCTCGGGCCGGTGACCGTGTACGGAACCGACTTGAAGGCACAGCCCTAAACTGCCCCTTCCAGCGGCCCCGGGCCGGGCCCGCCTTCGGGCTATACTCGCCCCGAGGTCTCATTAAACTCCCACTCCTTTCTCAATTACTTATGAGCCGAAAAATCCGCTACGGAATGGTCGGCGGCGGACGGGGGGCCTTCATCGGCGCCGTTCACCGCATTGCTGCAAACATCGATGGTCAGATCGAACTGGTCTGCGGAGCCTTCTCCTCCGACCCGGAAAAATCGCGTGCCTCCGGCGCGGACCTCTTTCTGTCCCCCAGCCGTTGTTACGGCTCTTTCGAGGAGATGATCCTGTCCGAAAAGGCCCTCCCGGCGCATCAGCGGATGGATTTTATCTCCATTGTGACCCCCAACCACATGCACTTCGCTCCGGCAAAGCTTGCCTTGGAGAATGGGTTTCACGTGCTCTCCGACAAGCCGGCCACCTTTAACCTGGCGGAGGCCAAGGAACTCTCCGCACTGGTCCAGAAAACTGGCCTCCTGTACGGCCTGACCCACAACTACACCGGGTATCCTCTCGTCAAACATGCCCGCGAACTGGTGCATCAGGGCGCCCTCGGGAAAATCCGGAAAATCGTGGTGGAATACCCTCAGGGCTGGCTCGCGACCCGCCTCGAGGAGAGCGGTCAGAAACAGGCCGCCTGGCGCACCGACCCCGCCCGTTCCGGAGCCGCGGGCTGCGTCGGAGACATCGGCACCCACGCCGAGAATCTCGCCGAATACATCACCGGTCTCCAAATTCAGGAACTCGCCGCAGACCTCTCCACCTTCGTCGAAGGACGCCTCCTCGACGACGACGCCAACATCCTCCTCCGCTTCCAGAACGGAGCCAAAGGCATACTCCACTGCTCGCAGATCAGTGTCGGCGAGGAAAACGGCCTCAATATCCGCATTTACGGAGAAAAAGGCGGTCTGGAATGGCACCAGAAGGAGCCCAACACGCTTCTCCTCAAGTGGCTCGACAAACCCACCGAGGTCCTGCGCACGGGCAACGGCTACCTCGGCGCCGCCGCCGCCGCAAACACCCGGACTCCCCCCTCCCATCCCGAGGGCTATCTGGAGGCTTTCGCCAACATTTACCGAAACTTCGCCGGCCACATCCGTGCCACCCTCACCGGGAGCACGCCCTCTGAAATCGTTCTCGATTACCCCAAAATTCAGGACGGCATCCGAGGCATGGCCTTCATCGAAGCAGTCGTTGCATCCAGCCAGAAAAACGCGGCTTGGACCCCGGTCGTCGCCTAAAAAACCGACCCTCCCGAATACCAAAAGGGCGTCAGGCTGAAAACCTGGCGCCCTTTTTTTACTTCAAAAACCAGCCCAAATGCGGCTCAGAACCCGCCCCTTCCCACGGCAACCGCCTTACCAGGAATCCGTCCGGAAAGGCTGCGCAGGCAATCCGTCCTGATTAAACAGGTTCGCCCAACCAAAGACCGCACTCCACGCGTAGCGCACCGCCGCTGGTTTCCCCACCTCCGGACTCGAAACCACCACCGTCTGCCCATCAATCACCGCATCCCCCCACACAAATTTTTTGTCTTCTCCCGCAATCAAAAAGCCCTGCAACTTTTCACTGTGCCTCGCAGCCAACCCTTTCCCCGTGTGGGTGAAACGAATCCGCACCCGGTTCCCCTCCACCGCGTGGCTCGCGTAGAGCGGTCCATAAATCTCGTGTTTCGCTCCGTAAACGGCCCCCATCGCCACATACGCCCCCCGCTCCCCGTAGGACGACTTCAGCACCGGGTGAACCCCTGGCCCCAGATCACTGCTGGTGACCATAAACGTCTTCGGATAGTCCATCAGCCGCAAATGCAACTCGTGTGAGTAGTCCGCAGGCTCCACAACGGGCACACTCGCAGGCTGCGCTTCAAACTTCCGCGCCGCGGAAGTCAGCGGATCTTTCAAATCCCACGCCGTACCCCCACCGCTCGGCTTCTGCACATACAGGAACGCAAAGTCCTGTCCCCAAGCTTTCCGCCACCCCTGAATCAGCGCGCCCATCAGCGTGTACTGATCCACACACGCCACATTGGTTCTGCTTTCCCCCTGATCCCACAACACCCCGCGAATCGCGTACCCCACGTAAGGCCGGATAAAATTCTCAAAAAGACTCCCCATTTTCCCGGAATTCACCTCACCCGCCTTCCCCACCGGCTTCGGAGCGGCCGGCGCACGCGGCGCCACCTTCCCTTCTTTCTTGGCCTCCTCCGCAAGGCGCTTCCATTCCACCATTTCCTGATCCCACTTCCGCTTCGCCTCCTCGTAATGCTTCGTTAGCCCCTCGTAATCATAGGTCGGCGCCATTTTCTTCACCATCGCCTGACAGGCCGCATCCTCCCGGTACATCTCCTCAGTCAACCAAAACCCAGAAGGCGTCCCCCCCACCGCTCCCACCATCACCCCCACCGGCACTCCCAGCTTCGCCTGCAACGACTGCCCAAACGCAAAAAGCTGCGCGGAAAACTCCACGTTCGTGGCCGGATTGGACTCCTCCCAGCGGGCATTCTCGTTTTTTCGAAGGAACCGCAATTGGGGATAAGTACCCTCCGCCAGCTTCGCCAATGCCGCGTCCCCCGCTGTGTACGACTTCACCAGCATGTCCATGTTGGACTGCCCGGAACCCACCCACACCTCCCCCACCAAAACATCCTCAATTTTCAACCCACCGATCTCGAGCACATCAGGCCCGCCAGCTTTCAGCGGAGCCAATTGAACCCGCCATTTGCCCTGCGCATCCGCCTCCGTGGTCTGCGTCTGTCCCCGAAACGAGACCGCCACTTTCTCCCCGGGATTCGCGGTTCCCCACACCGGGACAGGCATTTCGCGCTGCAACACCATGTGCGGACTAAACACCTTGGAAAGTTTCACTTCCGCATGCAGGTTCCCATGCGAAAGAACGGCAAGAACCAGCGAGCAACTCAACACGCGCATCTTCATAGAGGGGGAATTTCAGATTTTCCCGAGCCACACGAAGTCAGCGGGAGTCGCCGACCTTCCCGCGCAGCCACAGGGATTCCTCAGGTGAATCCCCGAAAGGCGAAGGACTTTGACTGAAAATCCCCCACAAAAAGCTCGAGGCGGATGCCCCTTTCAGAACATCCGCCTCTCCTCCAAACCAAACCGACCTCGGACCACTCAGTTCGCCAACGGCGTCCCCACACTGTGGAACGTCGCATCAGCAGGAAGAATCACCCGGTCACAAAAATCGCCGAACCCCTCTCCCTCGCCGCGCTCCAGCGCATAGCGACGAATCACGGGCGTCAGCAACTTCACCGCGTCATCAATTGTGATGCTCGGCGAAAACAACCGGTTCAGGCGCGTCCCGTTGTAACGGGCTCCCAAGTAGAGCGCATACTTGTTGGGCGCACGCCCAACGAACCCAATCTCCGCCAGGTAAGGACGCGCACATCCGTTCGGGCAACCGGTCACCCGCAAACTAATGGCGTCCTCGCGCAACCCAGCCTGGTCCAACACCTCCTCAAATTTTTGGAGGATGTCCGGCAGCGCACGCTCGCTTTCAGCAAGCGCCAACCCACACGTGGGAAGCGCCACGCAAGAGAGCGCATTCAAACGCAACCCGGACCGCTTGTTTTCAGAACTCAGCCCGTGCTTGGACAGAATCGCGTCCACCAGCGGCTTTTGAGCCTCCGTGACGCCCGAAATGCTGAGGTTCTGCGAGGGCGTCAGACGGAAATCCCCCGTGTGAATTTCCGCAATCTCACGCAACGCCGTCTTCATCGGCCAACCCGGCAAATCCTTGATACGCCCGCTGAGAATGTGCAGCCCAAAAAACCAGGTGCCATCCGCGCAACGATGCCACCCGTGCGCATCTTCAATCGTCGTAAAATTCACCTCGCGAGCCTCTTCAAACACCACTCCGGAGCGGCGCTCCACCTCCGCCTTAAACCAGGCCACCCCGCGATCCTCGATCGTGTACTTCAAACGCGCGTGCTTCCGGTTGGTGCGATCACCGTAGTCGCGCTGCGTCGCAAGGACCGCCTCGCCCACCGCGTTGACCTTGTCCTTGGCGATGAATCCGAGAACGTCCGCAAGCCGGGGGAATGTCTCCGCATTTCCGTGACTCATTCCCAAACCACCACCCACCGTGACGTTGTACCCCAGAAGGCGGTCACCTTCCGCCACCGCAATGAACCCCAAGTCCTGCGAGAAAATATCCACGTCATTCGAGGGCGGGAGCGCAAACCCCGTCTTGAACTTCCGAGGCAAATAGGTCGCCCCGTACATCGTCTCCACCTCCGGCTCCCCGCCGGCAACCAACTCCTCATCCAGCCAGATCTCATGGTACGCGCGGGTCTTTGGAAGCGAATACTCACTCCAACCCTTGGCATCCTCGTAAACTTCCTGAAGCACGGCACTTCGCTCCGGATTCGGCGGCGCCATCACATTCCTGTTCACATCGCCACAAGCCGCGATCGAGTCCAGGAGCACCTTGTGCATTTCCTGGATCAGAGGCTTCACGTTGCCCTTCAAAATTCCGTGAAACTGGAAGGTCTGGCGAGTCGTGAGACGCAATGAGGGCGAAGCCACTTCCCCGGCCAGCCGATCCAACACCAGCCACTGCTGCGGAGTCGCTTTGCCACCGGGCAGACGTACCCGCAACATGAAAGAAAACGCCTTCTCTTTGCCCTCCTTTTTCAGCGCATTTCGCTGGTCCCGATCATCCTGCAAATAAAGACCGTGAAACTTGGTCAACTGGCTGTTCGACTCCGAAATGGCGCCCGTGGAAGTGTCCAGCAGGTCCTGCGCAATCGTTCCGCGCAACAGGTGGGATTCCGCTTTGATGCCTTCATTCGCGTTCAAAGGCTTCGCGGTTTGGTTTTCTGAGCTCATGAGGATGGTAAATTACTGTCTTGTTGCTTTGGAACGCCACACGTTCCAGCCGGCCACGCGACAAGGGTGTCTGCGGCACTGTCGCGCCCTCCCTGTAAGCTTCGCCGAGCTTCCCTCAATTCTAACCCAAGACCGCCCCTTCTTGGCCAGAGATTCTGCGCCCGGTCTTCAACCACAAAAACCTCCCCGCACACAGCCGCGCCCCTCGCCCACACCGGCACACACGCCACACGGGAAAACGCACCCCACACTTTTGACCTTTAGGGTTGAGCACAAACGCATGTGCCGTCTCAATGATCGCCCTTTTTCCCGCTCCCAACGAGCCTCTCACTCCAATCCCTTCCCTCTCTCATCATGCTTTCCGCTGGCATCGTCGGTCTTCCAAACGTTGGAAAATCCACCCTCTTCAACGCGGTCACCCGCACCCGCAAAGCCCAGGCGGCAAACTACCCTTTCTGCACCATCGACCCAAACACCGGTGTCGTCACCGTCCCCGACCCGCGCCTGGAGGTCCTCTCCAAAATCTCCGGATCCAAAAAGCTGGTGCCCGCCGCCATTGAATT
The DNA here is from genome assembly GCA_037975925.1 of Verrucomicrobiota bacterium. Classification (GTDB taxonomy): domain Bacteria; phylum Verrucomicrobiota; class Verrucomicrobiia; order Chthoniobacterales; family Chthoniobacteraceae; genus Chth-196. The sequence continues at coordinate 7,415 of JBANFR010000028.1, read as the reverse complement.
CGTCGACATCGCCGGACTCGTGAAGGGTGCCAGCGCCGGTGAGGGCCTCGGAAATCAGTTCCTCAGCCACATCCGCGAAGTCAACGCCATCGTCCAGGTCGTACGCTGTTTCGAAGACGAGGACATCCATCACGTCAGCGGATCAGTCGATCCAGTCCGCGACATCGAGGTGATCAACACCGAGCTCGTCCTCGCCGACATCACCACGCTCAACAAGCGGGCCGAACGTCTCCAAAAAGCCGTCCGCACGGGAGACAAAACCGCCAAGGCGGAAGCTGCCGTTATCGAAAAACTGTTACCCCACCTCGACAGCGGCAAACCCGCAATCACCGCCTCTCTCTCCGACGAAGAGCAGCGCCTCGCAAAGGAGTTTTTTCTCCTCACCAACAAGCCAACCATCTTCGCTTGCAACGTCGCTGAAAGCGATCTCGCCGCCGTGACCCAAATGATGAACGGCGCACCCGCGCCCGAAACCGAGACGTTGCCAGCTGCAATCCACGTCCGCGCAGTCCAGCAGTATGCGGCCGCTCATTTCGCAACTCAGGCAGTCGTCATCAGCGCCCAGATCGAAAGCGAATTGGTCGATCTCCCCGCAGACGAAGCCAAAGAGTATCTCCGAGACCTCGGAGTCGAAAACAGCGGCGTCGAGTCCCTCATCCGCGGCGTTTACTACATCCTCGGCCTGCGCACCTATCTCACCACCGGCGAACAGGAAACCCGCGCTTGGACCATCCGCGCAGGCGACAAGGCGCCCCAAGCCGCAGGAGTCATCCACTCCGACTTCGAACGCGGGTTTATCGCCGCAGAAACCATCGCCTATCAGGATCTCGTCACACTCGGCTCCTACGCAAAAGCCAGAGAGGCTGGAAAACTCCGAATCGAAGGGAAGGAGTACATCGTCCAGGACGGTGACGTGCTCGAATTCCGATTCAACGTCTGATCCGACAGGACGGCCTGAGCGATCCGCTCCGTCAGGCATCCCGCGCAGGCCGCCAGCCCGGTTACCGGTTTAAAGACATCCCCCAGGCGCCTCTAATCCAGCCCCCACGCAGGCACCAATCGGCGTGGATCTGAGTCCAGCCCACCTGCACAGTTCGGATTTGCACTGTCCCGCATGGGAGCCATGCTCCCACTCCCATGCACCTCCGCAGAATCCTCCCACTCCTCCTGCTGGTCCTGATCTGCAATTCCCATGGAGCTTCTCCAAAAAATGGATCAACCCCGGGCCTGATTCGCAAAAGCCTCGCACGCATCTCCAACACCGCCCAGGAACCCAACTACCGCCAACCGTGGCTGTCCGGCTTCACCGGCGGAGGTTCCGGAACCGGTTGGGTCGTCGGTAAAAACAGGATCCTCACAAACGCTCACGTCGTCTCCAACGCACGCTTCCTCACCCTCGAGAAAGAGGGCGACCCCAAAAAGTACATCGCCGCAGTCGAATTCGCTGCACACGACTGCGACTTGGCAATCCTGAAGGTTCAGGACGAGAACTTCTTCCAAGGCACCATTCCACTGGAGCTCGGCGGCATCCCGGAAATCGAATCCGAGGTCTCCGTGTATGGATACCCCATTGGAGGAGAACGCCTCTCCGTCACCCGGGGCGTCGTTTCCCGCATCGACTTCCGGCCTTATGCGCACTCCGCCATCGACTCTCACCTGAGCATCCAAATTGATGCCGCCATCAACCCGGGCAACAGCGGCGGCCCCGTTCTGCAGGATGGCAAAGTCGTCGGTGTTGCCTTTCAAGGCTTCAGCGGCGATGTCGCCCAAAACGTCGGATACATGATTCCCATCCCGGTCGTCCGCCGTTTCCTCAAAGACATCGAAGACGGGGTCTACGACCGCTACATGGACCTCTCCATCTCAACCTTCAACACCTTGAACCCCGCGATGCGCAAAGCGCTGGGGCTGTCCAACAACGACAGAGGCGTGATGGTTTCCAGCGTTTCCTCCGCCGGCGTATGCCACGGATTCCTCAAAACCGGCGACGTCATCCTCTCCGTCGATGGCCTCCCCGTCGCAAGCGACGGCACCATCGAACTCGATAACGATCGAATCCAAATGACTGAAATCGCCGAGCGAAAATTTCGCGGGGATACCATCCGAATGGAGATTCTCCGGGACCGCACGCCGATGGAGATCACCGTTCCACTCTCACGAGCCTGGCCGTTTACCATGCAGGCCAACCAATTCGACATCTCCCCGACCTACGTCCTGTTTGGCGGCCTGCTCTTCCAACCCCTCTCTCGGAACCTCCTGAGCTCCATGCAGTTTCAAAATCCGAGGATCCATTACCTTTTTGAAACCTTCGTTCCCAAAGAGGTTTACAACGAACACCCCGAACTCATCGTCCTCACCTCTGTTCTCCCGGACCCCATCAACACTTACTTGAACGAGTTCAAAGAGGGCATCGTGGAATCCATCAACGACACCCCTGCCCGCACACTCAAAGACATCGCTGCCGCTTTCTCAAAGCCTGCTGAGTTTTATGTCATCCGCTTCCTCGGCAACGGCCGGCCTCTCGTTCTTGAACGCTCCGCCGTCGAGTCCGCGGCGGAACGGATCCGGTCCCGCTACGGCGTCCTGCGCGACCAAAACCTCGAGGAAAACGCCCACTAATTTTTTTATGCGAAACTCCCTGCACCTCATCGGGTTCATCGGTTTTTGGACGCTTGCACCACTGCACCTTTTTTCCGCCCCTTCCGCAAGCACCTCCCCCTCCACCCACTTCGCTGCCGCGCCCAACGTCGTCCGCGTTGCTGTCACGTCGCAGGCCTACGACTTCTCTCGCCCATGGTCCAAGCGTGCACCGATTTCCAAACGGGCTCTCGGAGTCGTGCTCCAAGGGCAACGTGTCCTCGTCACCGCAGAGTGCGTGGCAAACGCCACCTACGTCGAACTGGAGACTCCTGATGGCGAATCCAAACAGGCCGCTTCCGTTGAGGCCGTCGATTACGAGGCCAACCTCGCCTTGCTCAAACCAGACAATTCCGAATTTCTCCAAGGCCAAACAGGTCTTCCCATCGCTTCCGCCTCCGCCAACGATACCCTCTCCATCTGGCAACTCGAGCCCAACGGTAAACTCATGGTTTCCAAGGGCCAGATGACCACGGCCGAAGTCACCCGCTATCCAATCGATGAGTCGGCTTTTCTCATTTACCGAGTCAGTGTCCCCCTCCAGATGCGCGACGCTTCCGCCACCCTCCCGGTGGTGAAAGATGGCAAACTCGCGGGACTCATGCTCCGTTACGAGGCCTCTTCGAACCTGCTCGACGTCATCCCCGCACCGGTGGTCCAACATTTTTTGAAGGATGCCAAAGGCGATGCCTACAAGGGCTTCCCGAGAATGGGCCTCGCTTTCTCGGGTACTCGTGACCCACAGCTCCGTCGCTACCTCGGGCTGAATGGAACCAAAGGAGGCGTCCTCGTCACCCAGACGCTCCCAGATGGACCCGCGGCCTTCGCAGACATTCAAAAGGGCGATGTCCTTCTCGAGATTGATGGGCAGGCCATCGACGCGGATGGCAACTACGCGGACCCCGATTATGGCACCATTTCGCTGGGCCATCTCGTTTGTACCAAACACTTTGAAAATGAAGCGATTCCGCTGAAAGTGTTCCGCAGCGGCAAACTCGAAAACAAAACACTCACCCTCGCTCGGCGACGCCCGGAACAGTTTTTGAGCGAACCCTACATCTTTGATCGAGCCCCAGGTTATTTCATCCTCGGAGGCTTCGTCTTACAGGAACTCTCTCGCCCCTACCTCAAAGAGTTCGGCAGCGAGTGGAGTCGCAAGGCTCCCATGGATCTTCTCAATCTGGATCGCACCCAGTCTGAAATCCCCAAAGGCGGCAAGAAACGCATCGTTTTCCTCAGCAGAGTGCTCCCCTCCGATGTCACTGTCGGTTACGAGGACCTCAGGCACCAGGTGGTCACCTCCATCAACGATCATCCCCTCTCCAGCCTATCCGACATTCCCGAAGCCCTCAAAAAAGCAGTGGGAGGAATCCACAAGGTCGAACTCTCCGGCGATCCCCACCAAGTTTTTCTCGATGCCGAGGCCGTCGAAAAAATTGGTCCCAGCCTGATGCGCGCCTACCGCTTACCCGCGTTGAGTCGGCTGCAATAAGGCGGACCGCAGCGCGGCAAACACCCCCAATCTCCCGGGGGCGTGTGAGGAAAAAAGACAACCGGCCCACCGCCAAAAAAGGCTGTCACACAGCCTCACTGTCCTTCGCCAGACGCTCCTCAAGCGCCTTTACACGCGCATTGAGTTTTGAAAGGCGGCGAACCAAAGCGACCTCCTCGCGGTATTCCGAAGCGGGGACGGCCGGGTTACCCATGTACAAAGCATTGGAAGCAAGGTTTTTGGAAACACCCGACTTGGCGCTGACCACCACGCGGTCTCCCACCTCCACATGACCCACAACCCCCACCTGCCCGGCTAGCGTGACATAATCCCCCAAACGCGTGCTCCCGGAAATACCGACCTGCGCCACAATCAAACAGTGTTTGCCAACCACCACGTTGTGCGCAATTTGAACCAAGTTATCGATCTTGGTCCCCTCCTGGATCCAAGTCCTCCCGAAACGCGCCCGATCCACCGTCGTGTTGGCGCCAATTTCAACGTCGTCATCAATCTGCACAATCCCCACCTGGGGGATTTTCACGTGACGCCCCCGGACCAACTCGAACCCAAAACCATCGCTCCCAATCACCACACCACTGTGCAAAACAACCCGGCTACCGATCACGCACCGCTCCTCCACGGTCACACGCGGATGCAAAAATGTGTCAGCCCCAATCTGCACGCCGTGTCCCACATACGAACCTGCTCCGATCACAGTGCGGGCACCAATGCAGGCGCCTGACTGAATGACAACATTCGCTTGGATCGACACATCGGCCCCCAACTCCACCCCTTCCCCAATCGAAGCAGTGGGATGAATTCCCGCCGCAAACACAACAGGCTTCGGAGCAAACAACTCCACCAGTCTGGCAAAGGCGAGCGAAGGGTTCTCCACCCGGATCACAACGGGCGGAACTACTTCAGAAAAATCGAGCGGAACCAGCACCGCTCCGGCCCGACAAACCCGGAGCGAGGGCAAATACTTCGCGTTGCCCAAAAAGGTCACTTCACTCGGGGAAGCCTCGTGAATCGAAGCCACCCCGGAAATCTCAACGTCAACGTCGATCGGAGCATCCACGACGCCACCCAATTGCCGAACCAACTCCGAGAGACTCACGGATTTCAACATGGATACCCCCAACCGTTTTGAAGCCCAAGTTCCGAAGGGTGCCCCAACTCAGAACTGATAACCCATGTTGAAGTTGAATCGGCCCCGAGAACCCGTGAACTGGTCGTGCTTGTCTGGCACCGCATAGTCGATCCGAACCGGACCAATCGGCAAATCCAAGCGCAGCCCAATTCCATAATCGGAATTATAGCCCGACGTGCTGAAGTCGTAGGCTTTTTCGTTCACAAAACCGATGTCGTAAAAAGTCGCGAAACGAACCCGATCGATCACCGGAACCGTGAACTCAACCGTAGAGCGGGCGAGGCTTTTTCCTCCCATCGGTTCTCCGGTCTCATCCTTCACCTTTCCCGTCCCCCCCACGTGGCGGAAACGGAAACCACGCATATCATTCACGCCACCAAGGAAGAGCCGATCGTAAATCGGAACCGATGTGGCATCGCCCCACGCTTCCGTGACGCCGATCTGACCATTCAGCGTCAGAATTGTGTCGCCGGAAAACCGGAAATATTTCGATGCCTCCCCGCTCCATCCATAGTTTTGGATGTCGCCGCCCAAGGGCCCACCCGCGACGAAACCAGAAATATCCACACGCTCGCCTCGGCGCGTGAGAAACACCGAGTCGCGAGTGTCATAGGTGATACCGGTGAAAACCTGACTTTTCAACCGGTTGCCCTGCTGGCTCTTGATAAAGCTCGATGCGTCAGCCGCCACTCCGTGGACGCCAATTTGCTCCACCCGATAACCGACCCTCCCAAAAGCAAACTCGTTGATCGGTTTTCTCGCAGTCAGTTCCAATCCGACCCTTCGCTCCGCGTACACGTCAGAGACGAAGGAAGCGTTTCGGTAAAAAAGATCCCCACTCAGGGACAATTTTTGATCCAGAAAATAGGGCTCTGTCAGCGAGATCGTCGCGTCTTGTCTCTGGGTTCCATACTGCAACCTCGTCCGAAATTTTTGTCCCCCACCAGTAAACGTGGGCCAGTTTCCAATATCGAAATTCCCTTGGGAGACCTCGACAAAACCCAGCAAACTATCGATCGAGGAAAATCCTGCCCCGAAATTGAGGGAGCCCGTGCGTTTCTCCTCCAACACCACGTTGAGGTCCCGTGAATCCGTCGCCCCAGTCTCCGCCGGATACAAATCGACCTTCGAGAAGTAGTTCAAGTTGTTCAACCGCTCCTTGCTCGCCTCCATCCGCACCGTGCTGAAACTGTCCCCCGGGGCCAGCGCCAGTTCGCGACGGATCACTTTGTCCTTCGTCCGAACGTTCCCCGTGATGTTGACGTGACCCACGTGGGCCTGTGAACCCTCCTCGATTTGAAAGACAACGTCCGTGACGTTCTTCCCCCCGGGAGATGTCCGGACTGATGCCTGAAAATCCACGTACCCTTTCGCGCCGTATAAGTCTTGGAGTCCCTTGATGTGCGCCTGAACCGCCGCGGGAGAGAAGGCTGCTCCACTCCGAAGCTCCGACTTCGCTCCGCGCGGGTCCTCACCACGCGCCGGACGCTTGGTTACCGCCAGCAATTTTTCCTCGGAAAACAAATGGGCACCGCGAAAGCTGATCCGACCGACCCGGTACAACTCCCCCTCAACAATCGGAAAGGTGACTTCCACCTTGCCGTTACGGGTTTCGACTTGAGGCTCACGCACCTGCACGTCCGAGAATCCGTGGTTCTGGTAGTACTCGCGGATCGCAGCCACATCATCGCTAAGCTGATCACCCGAAACACGCCCCGTTTTCATCACCGAACTCCACAAGGGGACGTAACGCCGGGTCTTCACGACCTTCGCCAGCTCACTCGAAGAGATTTTTTCATTCCCGGCAAAACGAACGCGACGCACCGCACTCTTCCCCCCTTCATTGACCTCAAACTTCACGCGGGCCGTCCCCTGGCGCTCATTGGAGTCCAGACGGTACGCGACATCCACATCCGTGAACCCCTTCTTCCGATAGTACTCCAAAATAGCCTGCCGATCCGCTTCCAGACCCGCCTCGTTCGCGAAGTCGCCGACCTTCGTTGAGATCTTATCTCTGACACGGCTCGGCTTAAACTCCCGGACCCCCTCGAGTTCCACAGCGACCACGCGGGCCTTGGCCTGCAAAACCACGATCACCTTCACGCCTTCCTCACCGAGTGGTTCCCCATAAATTCT